>QHYP01000324.1 GCA_003224195.1 Acidobacteriota bacterium
AATTCCGTGCTTTTCCGAACTGCTTGTTCCAGCAATTCCGTTTGCTCCTTTGCCGCTGCCCAATCGCCGCGTTCGGCGGCCTCGGTCAATCCCGGGAACTCGAGGTGCGCATAGGTGTAGCGTGCGGCGTAGAGAAGATGCTGAAACCAGGGACGGCCGGGAATTCCGTTTCCGTCGAGCCAGTTGGATTCGACCTGCATGAGGTTCGCGTTGAGTGCCGCCGTAATCTTCGGAGCCGCAACGCCGCGGGCGATTCGCACTTCGACAGCGTCGCGCAGTTTTTTGCCTTCCCCCGTAAATTCCAAAATTCGGGCGCGTAGAGAAGCGAGGTCGAGATGCTGCTGGACGTGGCTACGTTTGTCCAGCTCAGCCACAAAATGATTTAACGTCGCACCGTAGAATCCAAAATCAAATGGAAGGACATCGGCGTTAGCAAGACGCAAAGCGATGAGTCCCCAGATGCGCGTGAGCGCAACGTGATACTCAAATGTGGGATCCCCAATGTGGGACATCCAGTAGTGATCGTCGTACACGGAGTGATAGACGCCATAATCGCCCGTGAAGCCCAAGCCGACCACGGGACGTCCGAGATGATTCAGGAACACGGTATGGTCGGAGCCGCTGCCAATGTGAGTTTCCACGAGCTGATCGTCGCCGGGCAGCGTTTTCGAGTGGGAATCCCGCATGTGCGTCGCACGCCAGCTTTCATAGAGAGTTTTCCCGTTCGGTACGCGCACGGCGCGCGAGGCCTCGACGATCATTGGCGCCAAGGAGCCGACGGCGGAGGCGTCAAAGCTCAGACCGTCCTCGCCCGCGGTGGTAGCCGCTCCGGCGACGGATTCGTCCACATTGACGTATGCGACGAGTTTCTTCTTCAAATCTTCGGCAAATTGCTCGCCCCATTCGGTCGAGCCGGTAAGAGCGTATTCTTCACCATCCCAACTGCACGCCACAAGCGTGCGGCGTGGTCGAATTCCGCGCTTCTTCAGCTCACCAAGCGCGCGCGTCAACTCGAGCATGGAGGCTGTGCCGCTCGAGGGGTCTACCCCGCCGAACACCCACGCGTCACGATGATTGCCCATCAAGACCCACTCATCCGGCAGGTCGCTTCCGCGGATGCGCGCCTCGAGAACGGTGTAGGGCTGCACGCTTGTGTCCATCTCCACTTTCATATGGACTTTCACGGCTCCGCCCATGCGGTACTTGATCGGCAGGCTTCCCTGCCACTCTTTCGGCGCTTCGGGGCCGTCCATATTCTCGAGAAGAGGTTTCGCGTCGCGCCAGGAAAGAGGAAGGCCGATGATCTTCGGCAGCGACCGCGCTTCCGCGGGCATGATTCGCTTCGCGCCGGGCACGGATGCCCATCCCGGGGTTAGTGGATCGCCAGGCACGATGTAGTCGTAAGTGATCGCACCGCGCTGGATGTGGCTCTCGGGTCCCCAAGGCCCCTCAGGGAAAACTTTTCCTTTTCTGAAACCGTCTTCAGCCGGATCGGAGTAGATGAGAATGGCGGCGGCGCCTTCGCGCTCCGCCGTCAGCGCCTTGAAGCCGCGATAGCTGTATGGATTCGAATACCGAACCAGAACAATCTTGCCCTTTGCGCTGATGCCGTTTTTGCGCAGCAATTCGTAGTCTTCCGGATTTCCGCTGTGCGCGTAGACAACCTCTGCGGTCACTTCCCCAGATGCGGAGTATCCGAAATACGAGCCCGAGACGCGCGGATTCTTCGTATCCGAGTCAACGTCGTAAGGCTCCTCGCGCAGGCTGGCGGCGAATTTCACCGGCGCAACCATCTCGAGCGAAACGCTGCGCGGCCGTGAGTGGAGAACGTCGTACTTGCGGAGAGTCACGTCTTCCCAGCCTTGCTCGCGCCAATGTTCCGCGATGTAGTCCGCAAGTTGATTGTTGCGCTCGGAAGCTGCGGGATGCGGTTCCGCAGTGAGATAGCGATGCCATTCGCGCGCCCGATCGGGCGAAGGGACCGCCTGGAAGAGTTCTTCGATCTGGTGCTCAACCGCGGCGTGGAGTTGTGAGAAGCCAAGAATGGAGGTGGGGAGAGCTTGCGGATGCTCGCGGCTTGCAAGACGTACTGCGCCGAAAATGAGGGCCGCTAGCGAAACAGCAAGCGCGAGGCGGCGGGCTACTTGATTTCGCGCTTGGCGAGAGCCTTGCGGCCTTCCGGGATCCAAAAATAAAAACGTATTTGCTCCCCTTTCAATTTGCAAAAACACGCGCCAGCGCCGACGAAAGAGCCCGAGAAATGATATTCGATTCTTCCTCGGAGAGAATGAACGGCGGAGCGAGAAGAATGTGGTCACCGCGCGCTCCGTCAACACAGCCCTGGATTGGGTACGTGAGAACTCCTTGCGCCATCGCTTCGCGGTGAATCTTTTCGGCGATTCGATCCGACGGGGCAAACGGCTCACGTTTCGCTTTGTCCCGCACGAATTCGATTCCAAGCAGAAGGCCGAGGCCGCGAATCTCACCGATGTGCGAATGCGATTCGAGTGAAGCCAGCGCGGAGCACAACACAGCGGCGGCAGGCGCCACGCGACCGAACAGGTTGTGCGATTCCAGATAGTCCAGCACGGCGTTGCCGGCAGCCGCGGACACAGGGTGAGCTTGATAAGTGAATCCGTGCGCGAACGCGCCAGATCCGCGGGAGATGCCTTCCACGACGCGCGGCGCAACGATTACCGCGCCGAGCGGGGCATAGCCGCTCGCGACACCTTTGCCGACAAGAATCAGGTCGGGCTCGATGCCCCAATGGTCCACCGCGAAAGGCCTTCCGGTACGGCCCATGCCAGTCATAATCTCGTCGGCAATGAGCAGGACGCCGTTGTTCCGGCAGCTTTCGGCGATACGCGCGACGTATCCTTCCGGCGGAACGGCAGCGCCGAGTGTTGCACCCACAACGGGCTCGAAGATGAATGCGGCGACATCCTTTGGAGCGCTTTCTTGGAGATGCGTTTCCAAATCGCCGGCACAGGCGATATCGCAGTCGGGATATCTCAAATCGAACGGGCAGTGGTAACAAAAGCAGGGCGCGATGTGCCCCCATTCGGCGAGAAGCGGCAGATAGGGCGCGCGGCGTGCGACATTTCCGCTGACGATCATCGCACCGAGCGTACTGCCGTGATAACTCTGTCTGCGGGAGACGATTCGCCAGCGCCCCGTATCGCCGCGCTCGAGATGATATTGACGCGCGAGCTTG
>QHYP01000325.1 GCA_003224195.1 Acidobacteriota bacterium
GATCAGACTCTGCGTCGCGCTGCTTCCGAGTGAAATATTCCCAAAATTTATGCTGCTCGAGTTGACGGTAAGAGTTATCCTGCTCGTCTTCTTCTCTGTACTCGCGAGGCCCCCGCAACCGGAAAGGGTGAAAATCGCCAGAATGGACGCAAGGGCCGCAAGAGATATCGACGAGCTATGAGAACGTCGATGTTCGGCACCAGCGAAAGAATGCACCTGCGTGTGCTCACTTGTTCCCATGAATCTCTCCGGGCTCTAAGCAGCATCGGTAGGGCTGGCGGCGCTTGCTGAGGTCGCTGCTCTGGCTTGCCTCAGCAGCGCCATTCGAACTTAGCGACCAGCGTAGAAGGAGAACTGTTTTTTAACTACTGGTGTGAAGGTCAGTTTGAGTGCAGGCGGATTTACTTGGCCTGGCGTACGTATTGACTTGGCCTGGCGTATTACTACTGGTCTGACGTAGGCAAATTCCTACAGTAGGGGTGGCGAAAAACGAACGCATCTGCCGTACGGTAGCCGGGGTCTTTCGCGGAGACATAGGATGAAACTCAAGTTGGGATCTGCAGTGTCATCTCCAGAAAGTCAGTTCATCAATTGTTTCCGGTTCCCTAAGTACGTGTCTTTTCAAGGGCTTCGGAGGCCCCAAAAGATTTCGGAGGCGGGTTTCAGTGATGGAAAGATGATATACATTGTGCGAATCACGAATAACATTGAGAGCGCGCCCCGGAACGAAATTATCGCCGCAGTCCCCACCTCATAGCCCCCCAGGCAATGTCGCAAGATGCCGGCGGGAGAGCAGTTGTTGCACTCCCCAGACGGCTCCTCACGAGACCTCCCTCAACAAGTAACTGTCCCTCTAAGTTATAACTCGTCATGGCTAGTACTGGTGCGCAGTTTTTGCATACAGGGCTTGTACGCGAAGCGATCCTTCATCAAGCATTCTGCTGACCCGAATTGCGGATTTTTAGGCCACCGAATTCAATAACCCGCCGGATTGTCTAAGTCATAGCAGATTTATAGGGTGTGTGTGGTGGACCGAGGTCCCGTGGCGCCTCGCCAGTCGGCGATGCGATTAACGGGGCCTTGGGAGCTGCAAGTACGGAACAAGAAGACGAAAAAGGGAGGTTCGTATGTATGGAACAAATCATCACCGCACCGGCTTTGTGGCTGTCGCTGTGATGCTGCTCGGCCTGCTGGCATGGCCAGCGACCGCGCAGTCACCCACGGCGAGCACGGTCACGGGACAAGGCGTAGCGGTGCAGGCGACCGTTTTCGGAATTCTCGGAACGGCAACGACGACTGCGCTCGCCGACACCGGGGTCATCGGGGCCACAAATCTGGAACAGGACGTAGGTCAGGACACGGGGAGCGTCGCGTCTTTGCTCACTGCGGATGTCCTCAGCTCGAGCACATACAGTTATGCGGATGAGGTTGACTCCGTATCTTCACTCGGGGATTTGAACCTGAATGTCGGCTCGGTCAGCATCACCGCTGACTCGGTTATGGCAGAGGCGTCGCAGGTGTTGGGCGCCCCTGGCAGCGGCAGCTCATTCGTCGACAACCTTGCAATAAACGGGGTTCCAATCGCTGTAACCGGGGACCCGAATCAGACCGTAGCGATTCCCGGCGGTCAGATCGTCATCAACGAGCAGACAATTTCATCTACCGGCCAAGCTGTGGTGAACGCCCTTCACGTCACCGTCACTGGCATAGCCGATGTGGTGCTCGCGTCTGCATCAGCGGGTATTTCTTAGCGCCGCGTAAAGTGGCCTCAATGCAAAGGGAGGAAGAACAATGAACGAGAGAGCAAAGCGAATATCTAGGCTAGTATCCGCACTCATCACCGGAGGACTCGTGCTGGCGACTCTGGTAGTGTTCAGGAGCGTCCCAGCAAGGGCCTGGGGCGGCGGAGAGACGGTTCCGAGCCCGTGCGACTTCACGACCGGCGGAGGATGGATCCGAATCGCGGCGGGGACGGCCTCCAACAATGGCGGTTTGCCGGAGTCAGACCAGAAGGCGAACTTCGGCTTGGTGGGTGGATGCAAGAACGGCGGCTTCTTCGGCCACGTCAATTACGTGGACCACAATAACGGGCTTCACGTGAGCAGCGATAGCATCACGGGCTACGTGAACCCTTGCCCGGGGTGCAGTCCCCCTGAAGCAAACAACGCGCGTGACATCTGTGGCACGGCAGACGTGAGCATTCGAGGTTCATTCATCGGGACCTTTAACTTTCGAGTGAGGACGATTGACGCCGAGCAGCAATCCTCCCCACCGCCCAAGGACAAGTTTGGGATCGAGTTACAGAACCAATCCACCGGGAATATCGACTACCTTGTACCGACGCGCTGTTTGGCGAGCGACAGCCCAACGGGTGACGTCACCACCTGCAGCAGCGTGAACCCTGGAGGCGGCGACATCGAACTCCACAAGCACAACCCCTCCACCTTTACAAACATTGGGGCTAGCTGCCCCGATGACGGTGGACTGGGATACTGATCAGAACTGAGAATCCCACAGCTGCCCCGCGGTCAAGGCACGCGAAGACCGCGGGGCAGCCACGTGACACGGCTGACTATGACTCCGTCATCGAACCTATTCGTCGTCCACGGCTGCGGCGATTGTGAGTTCATGAACGCGTCTGCGCCATTTCCAGCGCCAACTCGCGCAGGCGCCGCAGGTCGAGCTTTCCCGTGCCAAGATACGGCAAAGCGCTGATCGACAGGAATTGATCGGGCCGGGGCCTCCAGAGAGCCGGGAGGTCGCTCTTTGCCAGTTTCTCCAGGCACTCACGCAAATCCTTATCGGCGAGCGTATGGAAAACGACCAGGCGCTCGCCTTTCTTCTCGTCGGGGATGGCCGTGACCGCAAAGACTTGTTCGGATGCGTCCGCCAGCTCCTGAAGTTTTTCTTCCACCTTGATGTGAGGAACCATCTCGCCACCGACTTTGCTGAAGCGGCTCAAGCGGTCCGTGATGCGGATGAAACCGTCTTCATCGACGGTGGCGATGTCGCCCGTGTTGTACCAGCCGTCCTGCAGAACCTCAGCCGTCTTTTCGGGCTGCTGCAGGTACCCCTGCATGACGTTGGGCCCGCGGACGAGCAGCAGCCCCG
>QHYP01000309.1:0-565 GCA_003224195.1 Acidobacteriota bacterium
CCAAGTCACGGCGCTGCTCGGCTGTCCATTGATGCTGGCCGTGAACTGCTGCGTCTGAAAGACCTCAACACTGGCCGGATTTGGGGAAACCGTCACGGGCCCAGTTCCGCCTGATGTGATCGTGACCGACGCTGATGCCGATTTGGATGTGTTTGCGGTCGAGGTAGCCGTCACGGTCACCGTCGTGGGATTTGGCGGCGAATTTGGAGCGGTGTACAGGCCGTTCGAGGAAATCGTGCCAACTGTCGAGCTGCCGCCGATCGTGCCGTTCACCGCCCAGGTGACGCCCGTATTGGACGTGCCGCTGACGCTCGCCGTGAATTGTTGGGTTTGACCGACGGCCACGCTCGCCGAAGCCGGCAAAATCGTTATAGAAACCTGTGCCGGAGGAGAGCTGGTACTCCCGGCGCAGCCCGCGAGGACAAAGGACAGCACGCACGGCGCAACGAACGAGAGAAATCGTCGCATGGACACCCTCACTCGCGGCTGGGGGAGTTTTTAGACGAACTCAGAGGCGCCGCGGGGAACCGGCCGCCGCTTTCCTTATTATGACATTATGAAGTGG
>QHYP01000309.1:573-3727 GCA_003224195.1 Acidobacteriota bacterium
AGGATGTATCCGGCACTCCGGGCAAGTTACCGCATGTCGCGCCAGTTCGGGCCGGCCTTCGCCTCGACGGCCAGCGGCACGTCCAGCTTGTGAACGCTCTCCATCTCGCGGCACACAAGCTCGCTCACCCTCGAAAGCTCACTCTCCGGGACCTCGAACAACAATTCGTCGTGGACCTGCAGGATCATCCTGGCTTTGAACTTTTCCTCCCTCAGCCGGCGGTCAATCGCGATCATTGCAAGCTTTATCAGGTCGGCGGCCGTGCCCTGCAGGGGCGAATTGAGCGCGGTGCGCTCTGCGAAATTGCGGAGCTGCATTTGCGGGGACGTGATCTCCGGGATGGGGCGGATGCGTCCGAAAAGCGTCTTTGCCATGCCCGTCTTCCGCGTTTCTTCGAGCACGCGGTCGAGATACTCCTTCACGCCGCGATACCGCTGGAAGTACGCGTTGATGAACTGCGCGGCCTCCTTCTGCTCGATTCCGAGTTGCTGCGCCAGACCGAACGCGGAAAGCCCGTAGATGATGCCGAAATTGATGACCTTCGCCGCGCGGCGGTGCTCGGCGGTCTGCGCCAGCGGGCCGACCCCGAAGACTTCCTGAGCCGTGCGCGCGTGGATATCCTCGCCCTTGCGGAAGGCTTCGACGAGCACGGGGTCGGCCGAAAAATGGGCCATGATTCTCAGCTCGATCTGCGAATAGTCCGCGGAGAGCAGCAAATTTCCCTTTTCGGCGACGAACGCCGCGCGGATCTGGCGCCCCAGCTCGCTGCGGATGGGAATGTTTTGCAGGTTCGGGTCGGAAGAGCTGAGCCGGCCCGTCGCCGTGCCCGTCTGGCTAAAGCTGGTGTGCAGGCGCCCTGTTTCGGGATGAATCAGTTTCGGCAGCGCATCGACGTACGTTGACTTCAGCTTTGCGACTTCGCGGTACTCGATCACTTTACCCGGCAGCGGATGGGCCGCGGCAAGCTCTTCCAGCACGTCCACGGCGGTCGAGCGGGCCTTTGCTTTGCCGCGCCGTGCGGGCGGCTGGAGATTCAGCTTGTCAAACAGAATCTCCGCGAGCTGCGGCGGTGAATTGACGTTGAATTCTTCGCCCGCCAGTTCCCAGACTTCTTTCTCCAGGCGGCGGACCTCTTTCTCCATCGCCTGCGACATGGCATCGAGCGCCTGCGGATCCACGCGAACGCCCGCGCGCTCCATGTCCGCAAGAACAGGCGCGAGCGGCAAATCAATTTTTTCATACACGTTGGCCAGGCCTTGCTCTTCCACCTGCGTGCGAAGGGGCGGCGCGAGCCGGTGCAGCGCCGCTGCGCGCTCCCCCGGCGCGCCGGAGAGCATCACGTTGAGATGGCGCATCACGACATCGGCAAAATCGTGGTTCGCCGTCGTCGGACGCAGCAGATACGAATAGAGCTGCGTGGCGTGCTCGATTCCCTGAGCGTGGCCGGTCAAAAGCTGGAACAGCTTCGGATCGTGGACGATTTTGGGGCGTTTCGCGTCCGCGAGAAACGGAGCCAAGGCCAGGAGCGCGTCTTTACTTTCGTCGAGCCAGATTGAGCGCCCCTCGTTCGCCGCGGCGGAAATCTCGATTGACGAAATGCGCGCGCCGAACCCTTCCGCCTCGCGGTCACCCGCGTCGAGATTCAGCCACACGGCCAACGGCCGATCCGCGGGCAGCTTTTCAAGATACGTGCGGAATTCACCCGCGCTCGAAAGCTGAGCGTAATCTGTTTTTGCGGGCGTTTCTCCGCGGGCACCAGCGGATGCCGCGACAGCCGCGGAACCCAGCTCTTTTAGCAAGGAATTAAAGCCCAGCTCGCGGTAGAGCGCCGCCAGCGCAGGGACGTCCGGTTCGCGCCGCTCGAGCTCGTGCAGATCAAGAGCAAGCGGCACGTCCGTGGAAATCGTCGCGAGCTGCTTCGACATCATCACCTGCTCGCGCTGTTGCTGCAGCGCTTCGCGATAACGCTTATTCGCAACTTCCTGCGCGTGCTCGAGCGCCTTTTCCACGTTGCCGTATTTCTGGATCAAACCGGTGGCGCCCTTTTCGCCGATGCCCTTTGCGCCGGGAATGTTGTCGATGGTGTCGCCCATCAGCGCCATCACGTCGATCACCTTCTCCGGCGGCACGCCCAAAATTTCCTCGACCTTGGCCTGGTCCACGATGACGTCACCCTTGGCGCCGCCCGGACCGCTGCGCAAGACGCGGACGTTTTTGTCGACAAGCTGCATCATGTCCTTGTCATTCGTGATGAGCAGGACGTCCAGATGTTTCTTCGCGGCCTGCTTGGCCAGCGCCCCGATCACATCGTCGGCTTCATAGCCCTCGAACTCGAGGATCGGCAGCCGCAGCGCTTCGCACAGCCGCCGCACATACGGGATTTGCGCCGCGAGCTCATCCGGCATCGGCGGCCGCTGCGCCTTGTACTTCTCAAATAGTTTGTCGCGAAACGTCGGCCCTTTCGTGTCGAAGACGATGCCGATGTAATCGGGCTGGTAGTCCTTCACCAGCCGGCGAAGAATGTTTCCAAAGAGAAAGGGCACCTTGGTCGGCGCGCCCGACGGGGAGTTCATGCGCACCATGGGCGCATAAAACGCGCGATAGATGTGCGCCATCGCGTCCACGAGAAACAGCTTTTTCGGCGCAGTTGACGGCTCTGCGGCTGCACGTGAAGAACTCATCCGCGCGAGTATAGCAAACGCGGCCCGCGCGACTCCTAACTCGCGTTTCGTGACGGGGGAGATCCCAGAGAGCACTGCGGCCGGGCCTGGGAACGTGTCCTGAAAAAAGCAGGGGCCGCGCGGGGAGGCGAATCCCGGAGCGGCCCGCTGCAAAAACTCACCTGCAATGGCTCTTACTGTTTCGTTGGTTCCGACCTCGGTTCGGGCTTTTGCTGCTCGGGCTTCTCCCGCGCGGGCTTGCTTGACGCAGGCTGCTTCGATTCACTCTGCGAGCCGGCCTGCGCTTGCGATACGAGCAAGAGCTGCGTGCCACTGTCGAGATGCACGTTCTTGCCCGTCGAAGTGATCAGCGAACCCTGCGTGCTGTTCGAAGCAGCCGTGTTGAGATTCAGTCCATTCAAGCCGAACACGCCGCGGCTATTCGACATCAGCGTGCCCGAGGCGTTTAGCCCGCCCGCTGCGCCGGGAGAATG
>QHYP01000309.1:3752-4186 GCA_003224195.1 Acidobacteriota bacterium
GTTCGCAGCAGTATTGGTCACGCCGCCAACGGCCCCGCCCGCCGTGGATGCAACTCCACCGAGCGCGCCGCGGCCCGCTGCCGACCCGGAGCCCGCCATCGAGCCGCCCGCTCCGGCCATCGTGTCAAGGTCGCTGCCCGCCGCCGCCACGCCCGACTGCGCCGCAGCCATCGCCTGGATCGCGACGTTCAATCCTATTTCCTCGCCGCTCTTCAAGACCGCCTTGTCAAAGACAATCCCCAGCGCCGATTCGGATTCCCCTTTGGCGCGGGCCTTCGCCTGCGTCACGTGTCCGATGAGCTTGGTGCCCTTCGGCAGGACCACCTTGCCGTCCGATTTCACGGCCTCCGCCGTGCGCGCGGTTACCGTGTCGCCCGGCTTATTCTTCTTGGCGTCCACCGAACCATTCAGGCTCGCGTTGATCGCCGTGCCGC
>QHYP01000236.1:0-790 GCA_003224195.1 Acidobacteriota bacterium
GTACACGGCTTGTGGATCGCCAAAGGCGTTCAGCCCCGTCGAGTTGCCGCTGCTCCCGGCTCCACTCGAGGTCACGCCATGATGTGACGACATGCCCGGGATGGAGCCAATCAGCACGGCGTTTTCGTTAGTCGTGTTCGAGCAGCGCCCCTCGCCGAAAGATTGACAATCGCCGTTGACGTCCACTTGCTGCGGGAAGCCACTCTGCGCCGTGAACAGGGGTGCCAGGCCCCACCCGCCGAGGACGCGGCCCAGGGCACCCTGCTGCGACTTGAAAAACGGCAGGTGATAGACCAAGCCGGTGTTGAACAGGAATTTGATGTCGAAGAACTGCGGACCGTACATGGCATGCAAGTTCCACGGATCCGCTACGGTGTAGCCGCTGGTGGACTGGGTCGTGGCGCCGGTCAAAAGTGAAGTTTGCCACTCCGTCGAAGCCATGCCAGTCGCGAAGCCTGACGGTGCTGAACGCGGCGTGGTAGTTGCCGTAGCCATTGCTCAAGCTCATGGCGAGCGAGGTCAACTGGCTGCAAACGGGCGTGCCTATCGGGCATGCGGGACTGCCGGGCACGACAGAGTCGGGAAGCGTGCGACCCAAGGTCCAAGCGGGTGACTTGCTGAGATTCGTCCACAGCGAATAAGCCGCCCCAAGCTGAAGGTTCGAAAGCTGACTATTCGGGTTTTTCGTACCAGTACCACTCGGAGTCTGTGGGCTAGCCAGGGCAGCGGTGCAACTGCTAAAGCCGGAACAGAACGGAGACGTAGGACCGCCGAGCACCTGCTCAAAGAA
>QHYP01000236.1:818-31793 GCA_003224195.1 Acidobacteriota bacterium
GGGCCATTCAGCCCGCAAATGGCGGTGTAGAGTGCGCCGAAGGCCTGCGCGTAGCTTTGGCCGCCCACGGTGGTCATATACGGCACGGCGTTGATGTCCAGATCCACTAACTCGTGGCTGATTAGGCGTCCGATGTAGCCGACCTCCAGCGAGACCTTCCTGCTCAGCTCGCGCTGGATCGTGAAGTCGATCGACTGCACCTGTGGCGGACGGTAGCTCGGGTCGAGAGCCAAAGCGTCGCCCGATTGCGGGAAGTAGCTCCCGCTAACACAGCCAGCGCCGGAGCAGCCGAGGGTACCAGGCAGGAAGGGCTGCGGGATGGTCTGCGCAGCAGTGGGCAGAGGCGCGGTCATGCCATCCAATCCGGGACCCGTACCAATGCGGAAAGCGGTGACAGGAGTAGCGCCGCCGATGCCGAGGCACTGGTTGCCGTTCTGGGCGTTGGCTGCGTTCACCGCGCCCTGACAGGAGACCGCCTGCAACAAGCCGGGTGCCAGCAGCGGCGTCAGGATGTTAATGACGCCGTTCATGCGGCCGTAGGTAAGGCCCCAACCACCGCGCACGACGGTTTTGTTCTGGCCGAAGAGCGAACCGAGAAAACCGTTGCCAAAGCGCGGGTTCCAAGCAGCGGAAATGCGCGGGCTGAAGCCGCCGTAGAACGGGTCGTAGGGGTATTTGCGCCCGCCCCCGACGTTCTTGATGGTTGCGAAGCCCAGGGTCGGGTTGTACACCTGCCCAGCCAGCGCGGCGCGCTTGCGGGCCGCGAGGTAGTCTTCCGTGCGGACGGGATTGCCAGCCTGATCGACCACCAGGACCTGTTTCCCGTCCACCTCGTACGGAGGCATTTCCAACTGGTAGCCAAGACCGTAGGTCAAGGTGAAATCGGAGCGCATGTGCCATGTGTCGCTGAAATAGACGTTATATGCAGGAGTAATGCTGTGGGCGATGACCGGCGTCCCGAATGGTTGCAGATTCATGTCCGGGGAACTGCGCGAGTACAGCGATTGCGGCTGCGTGACGATACCCAGCACTTGGGCGTACCAGTTTCTCCAGAGGTTGGAGCTGCTGAAGCCTGTCGGCACGAAGCCGGTGATATTCAAGCCGGAGACTGCCGAGGAGCTGGTACTGCTGGCGCCAATCTGGTAAACGTTTGCGGCCATGATGCCCAAGCCGTTGTCGTTGCGCCTGTGCGCGTCCCAGTTGCGCTGGTACTGGGCGCCAAACTGGAAGAGGTGATTACCACGGATCAGCGTCAGGTCATCACGGAGGACATGATCGTGGCCGTCCCAGTAGCGCTGGCGAGTGTCCTGCGTGCGCACGCAATAGGGGATGAGCGCGTTGCAGCCCACGATGCCGCCGGAGGAACCTTCTCCGCCGATCTCCATCGCGCCGCCCAGGCCCGGGAGTTGGGGCACCGCCGATGCCGTCGTCCACTCCCAAAAATTGCGCAAATAGTTGTAGCGGAAGTCGTTGGTGAGCTGGGGACTGATGTTCGTGGTGAGGCCCGCGACGAAATACCAGGGCACCTGTGGGCGCTTCGCCGTGGACGTCGCCGTGCCGAAAGTTCCGCCGAGCAGACCCCCCACGTCATACTGGTTGTTGGTGAAACGCTCCAAATGATAATAGCGATAGCTGGACAGGAAATGCCATTTCGGTCCAAAGTCATGATCGAGGCGCGCAACTCCAAAGTTGTCGTTCTGCGGCAGCTTCAGGCCGGTCAAATAGCCTTGAGTGTTGAAGCCGTCGCCCGCCGCGGCGGATAGGTCGTTGGGCAACGGCATGAAGTTGTTCCAAAGCTGGCTGACCAACGGGTTGATACCGACTCCCCGCGGATCGCACAGTCCGTTGGGGCTGCCTGAACACGCGGCGGGTTGAATGGTCACGCCGGTCACGGGATCCACGACGGAAACCGGATTGATGTTGTAAACCTGTTTGGTGCCGGCGGTATCGGTGATCAAGCCCAAGCGCAGGCGGGCAGAGGGCACGCGTTTGTCAACTTGCGTGTTCTGCGGATAACGGCGGCCTTCATAATTGGCGAAGAAGTAGGTCTTGCCGCGCCAAAACGTGGGTCCCAGCGGTCCGCCAGCGGAAGCGCCGAAGCGGTTGTAGTGATTGGGGATCAACGGGGTGCCAGTGCTGGTGACATTGCCCAGGCTATCTTTCTTCTGCGTATGGTTGTTGAGCCAAGTGTTCGCGCCGAAGTTGCTGCCCAAATAATACTCATAAGCTGCTCCATGCCAGGTATTGCCGCCGCGGCGAGTCACGAGTTGCACCTGAGCTCCGGAAGAGCCATTGAAGTCGGCGGTTTGGTTGGCGACGTTAACCTTGAACTCCTCGATGCTTTCCACCGGCGTGGGCATCACTCCGGTGGGTCCGCCCCCAGTCGTAGTTGAAGCATAGCTGGGAGTGTAGGTGTTCATGGTGCCGTCCATGTCGCTGCTGTTGTTGCCCCCATCGAGCTGGAAGGTGTTCTGGTCGCGGACGGCGCCGGCCACGGAACCGTTCGGGGCGATGGCCGGTTGCATGGTCAGCAGGCTGGAAACGTCCCGGCTCAGGTTGGGCAGCTCCTGCAGATTTTGGAAGCCAATGGTGGCGCCCACGGCCGCGTTCAGCGTTTGCAAGTTCGCGCCGGAAGCCTCAACAAGGACTGTCTCTGTGAGCTCGCCGAGTTTCAGTTTGACATTGACCGTCGACTGCTGGCCGAGGCTTACCTCTAGCTCCGCAAATTTCGCCAGCGCGAAGCCGGTCTTTTCCACCTTGATGTCATATTTACCGGGATTGACATCCACGAAGACATAGCGGCCGGCGTCGTTGGTTGTCGTTTCCTTCGTAGTGCCGGTCGTGTGGTCAATCAATGACACCCTCGCACCCGCCACGGGCGCGTCTGTAGCGTCGGTAACCTGGCCGACCACCGTGCCCGTGGATGTGGACTGCCCAAACAGCGGCAGCGCTACGAACAAAAGGACGCTGCAAAGGAAAACTTGCGAGTAATATCCTGATTTAATGGAATTCATGCCTCAAGCCCCTTCCTGGCCGACGCAACGCGGGCCAACTCTGCGCATTCCGGACATTTGTGGGGGACGACGAAAATATAGACCCGATTTTCGGACGTATAAGAATGGCCACCACCACACCCGACCTTTGGCGCACAACATACGCTTTGACCCCCACCGAGTCAAGACCCAGCACTTCTAGTCCGGCCCAGCCGGCACCGCAACAAAATCGCCGTCCTCCATTGCGCCCGGGGGCACCCCAACCCGCGCCCGCGCTTCGTCTCCGGCCCGCCTGCCATTGTTCGGATGTGAAGGCAACGGAAAGGGATAAGATGGGGGCGTGAAGACGTATGATGCGGTGATTGCGGGCGGAGGGCTGATCGGGGGCGCGATTGCCTTCGAGCTGGCGCGCGCGGGGCTGCGCGTGGCGGTGCTCGACCGGCAGGAGCCGGGTCGCGAAGCCTCCTGGGCGGGAGCGGGGATTCTGTCGCCGGCGCCGGAGCATGCGGGGATGGTGCCGCTGGTCCCGCTGGGCAAAGCGAGCCTGGCGCGCTATCCGCAGTTTGTCGCCGATGTCGAAGAGATTTCCGGCCGGCGGGCGGGATTTCGGCCGAAGGGCACGCTCGAGGCGCTGTTTGCGGGCGACGCTCCGGAGGAATTGAGCACGCTGGTGGCTTTGCACCGCGGGATGGGGCTGGCCTGCGAACCGCTGCGCGTCGAAGAAGCGCGGGAACTCGAGCCGGCGCTCTCCGAGGAGGTGCAGGCGACCGCGCTGCGTCCCGAGGAAGCATCGGTGGACAACCGCGCGCTGACGCGAGCGGTGCTGGAGGCGGCGCGACGCAGCGGGGCGGAGATTCACGCGGGCATAGAAGTGGTGTCCATCTGGCGCGAGGGAAAGCGATGCTGCGGCGTCCAGACGAGCAAGGGGAAATTTGCCGCGGGGCACACGGTCGTCGCGGCGGGGTGTTTTTCCGCGCGAATCGAGGGCGCGGGGGATTACGCGCCCGTGAGCCCAGCCAAGGGACAGATGGTGGCTCTGCGCGCGGAGAACGTGAGCATCGAGCGCGTGCTGTGGTCGGAGCGCATCTACCTTGTTCCCCGGGGTGACGGGCGGATCCTGGCGGGCGCGACGCTCGAGCACGCGGGCTTTGACAAGCGTGTGACGGCGGGCGGCGTTCATTCCATCCTTGACGCCGCCATCGAAATTGCGCCGGGCTTGCGCGAGGCGGAAATTGTGGAGACGTGGGCGGGGCTGCGGCCGGATTCGCCGGATCACCTGCCGATTCTCGGCCCGGTGGACCTCGAGGGTCTTCTCATCGCCACGGGCCATTTCCGCAGCGGCATTCTGCTGGCGCCCATCACGGCAAAACTGATTCGCGAATGGGTGGTCGAAAAGCACACCTCGATGGATTGCGAGCGGTTCAGCCCACTGCGATTCCTCGAAACAAAATCCGCCGCGCGCGGCTGCGCTTCAGACGCGGGGCCATAGGAACGGAAAAAGAGGCGGACGCCGATGGTGGATCTTATTCTTCTCCTCAGGCCGAGCGGGCCGCGGGAAGGGGGCCGGCGGAGTTCCCGGGCCGTTCGCGGGCAAATGATCAGCATCGAGAGTTAGAGGCTGGTCGAAGACGACGTCGAGCGTCGTCCCGGCGGAGACCTCGGCTTCGGGTCCGCGCGTCAGCAAAACCACGGCCAAGCCAATGGCGGCTCCCGCACCGTGCCCGATGGCGACGCTCTGCCTGAACGGAGCGCGGGCCAACAGGCCAACATAGCCACCCTCCAAACCACCGGCAAAAGCGGCGAGGCCTACCGTCCCGACGTCTTTGCCCACGCCGGAAGGCCCGGTGATCCTGCCCTCGCGATCCACGCTTGCCCGGCTGTTTGGGTCCGCGCTGTTTGGCGTGGCGGACAAGGCAACGGTGTAACCGTTTGACAGCGTAAGGGAATCGAGAACCATGCGGATTTCGCCGCGACCCTTGACGCGGCCGGGGCGTTTCGCCTCGAGAATGTGTCCGCGCAAGAAGCTGCCCATGGGAATGACCATGCGGTTGTCCTGGGCGATGGGATAAACGGTCTCGAAATAGACGGAGTCGCCCGCCTTGGCGGTGCGCGTGTTGATCCCGTTGCGGAGAACGAGCGGCAGACGAGTTCCAGCGGGGAGAACAATTTCTCGAGCCGCAGTCGAAGATTTCGTGGCAGGAGGTTCGGCGGGGGCGGGCGCCTGCGGATTGGCTTCGGTTTGCGGCGCGGGCGATTCCTGCGCGGAAACACATTTTGCGAGGAACAGCGCATCGAGCAGAAAGATTGCAAGCACATACCAGAGAACTCGTTTGCGCATGGAGTCCGTCCCCCTTCGATTCGCGGTTCGTTTCCAATTCATGTGTGACCGCCCCGATGGATCGGGGTAAACTCCGCAAGCGGTCAATTCAAGTGTGACCGCAAGCGGTCAACTTCAAGGGTGACCGCAAGCGGTCAACGCGGACGGGGCAGGTTGTGCGCCAAAGGGGGAAAGGAAGGCGGGCGAAGGGAAAGGCAATTCCGATGCGGGCAAGCGTACGTGATTCAAAGAGTTAGGAGCAACCGCAAAAGAAAGCGCAGCCGCGGGAGCGCCCGGCGTTGGCAGAAGGCAACCCGAGTGCCGGGGGAAATCGGCGCCGGTGTCGGCGGCTTCCGGCGGCAGAGAGAACGCGACAGAGGGACCGGCGGAAAAATCATAGGTAAGGAATACCGATGGGCCAGGGATAGGGATAACGATATGGCGCAGTCTGCTGCCGAGGCGGCATTGGATAGACCGGCGTAGCCGCGCCCAAACTATTGAACTGAATCATGTCCGCGTCGAGGGTGACGCTGTGCTCAAGGACGATGTCGAGGGTCGAGCCGCGGGGCAATTCCGCTTCAGGCCCGCGTGTCAGGAGCACCGTCGCAAGGCCAGCGGCCACACCGATGCCCGCGCCAATTCCCGCGCCCATGCCGGGGCGGCCTCTGATGGCGCCGACGATAGCTCCGGTCGAGGCGCCTTCCGCTGTGGTCGTGGCTATGGTGCCGACGTCCTTCCTTTTGTCGCTGGGGCCGGAGATCTTCCCCTCGGAATCCATGGTCTCCTTGCCGCCAGTATCGGCGCTGCGCGGGGCGGCATTGAAATTCACGGTATAACCGTTCGGGAGAATCAAAGTGTCCAGGCGCATGCGAAATTCCCCTTTGCCTTTAACGCGGCCGGGGCGCTTGGATTCGAGAAGCGACCCGCGCACATACGAGCCGACGGGAATCACGATTCGATTGTCCTGCGTCACCGGAAAGGCGGTCTGAAAATAAACGGAATCGCCGGGCTTGGCGCTGCGCGTGGAGATGCCGTTTTGCAAAATGACAGCGAACTTGGTTCCGGCGGGCACGGTGATTGTCTGGTTCGTCGCTGCGCGCGCGGGAGCTTCCTTGGCGGCGACAGGAGCCGGCGGTGGCGCATCAGGTTGAGGTCCAGGCTGCTCTTGGGCGGGCGCGGCACAGGCCAATCCGAGAAGAGCGACAACGAGCCAGCGAGCGATGCGACTGAAGTTGCCGGGCAGGGTTTCCATGGCGCACCTCGTTCTGTGTGACCGCCCCGATTCTATCGGGGTAAACTCCGCAGGCGGTCAACTTTCTGCGTGACCGCGAAGCGGTCAACGACGATTCTTGCGATGCGCAAGCCATCGCAGCAGATGCCTGAGTATATCCCTGCAAAGGGTTTGCTTCCAGAGCTTCAAGCCTGCGAGCGTCGATTTCACGCGTGACCGCAGAGCGGTCAACATCAAGCCGCCCCACACGAGCCGTTTGACGGGCGCGCGAGGCGGGGCTACGCTGGAACCGGCGCAGACAGGAGAAAATTCATGGCGAAGCTGGCGCTCGTGTACGGCATGCGGCTCTTTCCATTGGAAGAGCTGGGCGAGGTGAAGGAAGCAACCGTTGTGCTGAAAAATGGCCGGACGGCGCGAGTGACGATGCACCTGATCGAAGGCAGCAAGGATGAGATCGAAGCGACCTTCCGCGAATCGACGGAAGCGTTTTTCGAGATGTATCCGGAGATCTAGCTTTATTGGAGGAAAGACGGGCTGAGGCGCCTCAGCGGTTGCCGAAGTTTTCGGGGTCGGCCACCGGATCACCCAGCGCACTGGAGACCAGCACGGTGGATTGGCCGGTCAGCTCGAAGCGCTTCCGGCACTTGTGGCACGCGGCCAAATCGTCGAGCCGGACCATGTACGAACTCGCGTTGGCAAAGCGTTTTTTCTCCTCTTCGCCCGAGCCACGCGGCAGTTCCTTTTTTTTCGTGCAGACTTTCCAGCGCACCGGAAATTCGAACTCGTGCCGGCAATGCGGGCAATGGAGCTTCTGCTTCTTGATCTCTTCGCGTTCGGTGTAAAAGGCTCGGTCGTCCATTTTATGTGTGACCGCCCCGACAAGTCGGGGTGAACTCCGCAAGCGGTCAACTTCAAGAGTGACCGCAAGCGGTCAACTTCAAGAGTGACCGCAGGCGGTCAATTCAAGGGTGACCGCAAGCGGTCAACGTCTCGTCAGGCAGCGCCCCCCGCTGCGAGCGATGGCCCGTCTCCGGCGGAGATTGTAACAAACTGTAGCCCGAGATCGCGCCATCGCGGCAGCCAATACTCGAGAGCCTTCAACGTGCGGCTGCGGTCACCGTTAAGATGCCGATGATCGCCGTCGTGTAAACAGATTACATCGCCGGTTGCCCGCGGCGTGCCGGTTTGCGCCTGCGTGGCGCGGCCGGCGATGGGCTGCATGCGGCGGATCAACCACTCCACGGGTCTTTCGAGCCAATCGCGGGGGATGAGCGTCCACATCACGACGCTGCGAATGCCCACTTCGCGCGCGACGCCGTTCACGAATGGGTTTCTCACGCCGAAGGGGGGACGCATGAGGACGGGCGGCGCCCCGAGCACGGAGGCGATTCGATCCTGGCAGCGGCCGAGCTCTTCGCGCAATGACGCCCGGCCCAGCCAAAAAAGATTGGGGTGCGTCTCCGAGTGATTGCCGATGACGTGCCCTCGCGCCTCCAGTTCGCGGAGCAGACCCGGACACTCGCGCACGAATCGGCCGATGACGAAGAATGTGGCGCGGGCATCATAGCGCGCGAGCAGATCGAGAAGCTGCGGCGTAATCGCGGGATTCGGTCCATCGTCGAAAGTCAGCGCAAGGTCGCGCGGGGACGGGGTGCGGCAGATTGTGGGCCCGAAGAGCTGCGACCTTGGGTAAGCGGCGGCGTAAACGACGCCACCAGCCGCGACCAGACCAAGCGGAACCGCTGTGAACAGAGGATTCATCGCGGGAAAAGCAGCTCGAGCATCTCTGGCTGCCCTTTCAGGATAACCCATCTTCATTTGTGCTGCGGACGCGGCGGCTGCCGGAGAGATCGTTTCACAACGGCACGTCTGCGCCGGAGTGAAACACGGCGCGCTCAACTGGGAAAACTCACATCTCAGTGGGCGCTCTAAGCTCAACAAAGGCAACGCCTTAGTTGGACACAGGGGCTGAATCTTCCCGGTCCGTCGGGTCGCATATTGCTCCAAATCCCTCCGGCATGGTGCGCTTAAAACTTGCCGTCAATAGCGAAGACGCCTGGAGCCGCGCGCGTATTCTCGGCCATCAGGGATTGGTGGCCCTCGCGGTCGTTTGGCTGTCCACTTTGTGGATTCTTGCTCCGCGAGCGCGAGGGCAGCAGGCAGCGCCGAGTTGGCAGGCGGAAGTGCGCAAGTACGCTGAAGCGCAGGACTGGACGGCGGCGCTGAGCATCGTGGATGGCGAAGTTGCGCGCGCGCCGCAAGACATGGATGTGCGCGCGTGGCGGGCGCGCGTGCTCGCCTGGTCCGGTCGCCTGAGTGAAGCGGCGCAAGAATACACGGAGATCCTGAAGGCGGCGCCAAGCGATCCCGACAATTGGCTGGGGCTTGCGAACGTCTATGCGCGGGAAGGGCGAAATCAAGAGGCGTTGGAAGACCTGAACCGCGCCATCGCGCTCGCTCCGGACCGTGCCGACCTGCGAGCGGCTCGGGGACGCGCGTTGCGCGATCTTGGCTCGCGCGACGAGGCGGGGGAGGAATTCAAAAAAGCTCTGGCCCTCGATCCCGCCAGCGCGGAAGCGCGGGCCGGCCTGCTCTCCTTGCGCCCGGAGCCGCGGCACGAACTGCGTTTCGGCGAGGGCAACGACCTTTTCAATTTTGCGGCGGCGAATCATGACGGCTGGGTGAGTCTGACTTCCCGATGGTCGGCGCACTGGTCAACGAACGCCGCGGGCAGTTATTACCGGCGCGGCGGAGTGGACGCGGAAAAATTTCTGGGCAGCGTGACGGCGCGCCAGCCGGAGTGGGGAGCGCTCACGTTTGGCGGCGCAGCCGGCCACGACAGGGGCGTGATCCCCAAAAGCGAGGCGTTCTTCGATTACGACCACGGATGGAGGGTGAGCGAGAGCCGAATTGTGCGCGGCGCGGAGTTTTCCTGCGGTCCGCACTGGTATTGGTACGCATCGGCGCGAATCCTGGCTTTGAACGGGATGAGCATTTTCTACCTGCCGAGGCAGTGGAGCTGGTCGCTGGGCTTCACGGAATCGCGTAGTCATTTCGCCGGCACGGCGGCAGAGTGGCGGCCATCCGGCACGACGCGGCTCACATTTCCCATAGCGAACCAGGGCCAACGCCGACTGAGCGGCAACGTGTTCTTTGCAACCGGCACGGAAAACTTCGCCCAAGTGGACCAGATCGGACAGTTCTCTTCGCAGACGTACGGCGGTGGGCTGCGTTTTCAACTTAGCACGCTCCAAGAGTTCACCGGCTCCGGGGCATATCAAAAACGCACGCAGAGCCGCAGCGACACAAGTTTTGGATTCACCTATGCAATCCGCTTTTGAAGCCTTCCGCCGGCTGGGGCCGGCGGCGTTTGTGGTCGAGGCCATCGTCGCGGCGATTGCCGCCGACGTGTTGCTGCTGGGATTCATCCTGCTGCGGCGCACCTACCGCAAACGATTTTTCAGAAGACGCGACTCGCGCGTATTGCACTTCCGAGACAAATGGGACGCGATCATTTCCGGGCGGATCCCATACGGGTCGTGGCGCAGAAAACCGTTCGACCGGCGCATCATCGAGGAACTTGCTCTCGACGCTTTCGAAATTGCGAATCCGGAAGAATCGGCGCGCCTGCTGAAATTCCTGCGCAGCAGCGGGCTGATCGAGAAGCGCATTTTCGAGGCGCGGCATCATCACGGGTGGCGGCGGCGGCGGGCGCTGGTGGCGCTTGGCCGCACGCGCGCGCCGGAAGGCATTCCGGCCCTCTCCGAGGGATTGCGCGATGGCGATCAGGAGACGCGGCTAGCGGCGCTGCGGGGACTCGGCCGCACGGCCTGCCCGGAAGCCGGTGAGGAAATTCTAGCGTGGGCCGGCGAGGCGGGCTTGGTTGTTCCCGCGCTGCCTCTGCAAAGCGCGCTGATCCAATGCTGCGCCGAGCGGCCTTCGATCCTTCTGCCCTATCTGAAACATGCAGAGGGGCAGGTGCGGGAAGTTCTCGCGCGCGTGCTGGGAGAGGTGGCGACATCGTCGCTGGGGGAGGAGTTGCTGCCGTTTGCGGACGATTCGCTCGACGAGCTCCGCGCCGCGGCGGCTCGCGCGCTATCGCACGCAAAGCCCGGGCTGGCGCTCGACGTGTTGGTCGAGCTCGCGCGGGATCCTGTGTGGTTCGTGCGATTGCGCGCGATTGTCAGCCTGGGAAAGCTTCGGCGGTCCGAGGCCATACCTGCTCTGATCCACGGCCTGACGGATTCGAACCGCCTGGTGCGCCTGCGTGCGGCAGAGGCTCTTGTCGAACTCGATGCGGAGCTGGTCTCGACTTTCGAGCGCGCCGTGGCCACCCGCGACCGCTACGGTCTCCACGCATTCCTGACGGCGCTCGAGAATGCACGTATGCGGGAGAAACTGGAAAAGGACCTTGAAGCAGCCGAACATCTCAGCCCACAGGAAAAGGGGCAACTCCTGAATGCACTCGAAACGGGCCTGGTCTCGCCGGGCCGGCGGGCGCCCGGCCATTTCGCCGCCGCCGGAGTGGAGACGCGGCGATGATTCACTTTCTCGAAATCTCGAACCGCGCGCTCTTCTACTACTACCTGGCTTGCAACCTCAGCTATCTCGTGATGCTGATCATCGCTCTGAAAACGACCGCGGCACACCAGCGGCGGCTGCAAAGCATGCGGCCGGGATGGATCAAGGAATCGCCGCTCGCTCCGCCGATCGCGGTTCTTGTGCCGGCGCACAATGAAGAAAAGTGCATTCGGGCTTCCGTGCGCAGCCTGCTCGAACTCGATTACCCCGAACTCGAGATCATCGTGATCAATGACGGCTCGACAGATCGAACCCTCAAAGAGCTGCAACAGGAGTTCCGCTTGCGTCCAGTGAGAATGCTCTATCTCCCGCAAACGCCGTGCGCCCGCGTGAGGGCGCTCTTCCGGAGCGAGAAGGACGCGCGCCTGCTGGTTGTGGACAAAGAATCGTGCGGGAGCAAAGCGGATGCGATTAACGCCGGCTTGAATGCCGCGACTTCTCCTTACGTGTGCGTCGTGGATGCCGATTCCGTTCTCGAGCGCGACGCCCTCCTACGCATCATGGTGCCCGTGCTCGCCGATCCGAAGCGCGTCGTTTGCGCCGGCGGAATCGTGCGCGTGCTGAACGGCTCCGAAGTCCGCGGGGGAAGCCTTCGGCGCGTGCGGTTGCCGCGAAAGAGCATCGAAATCATCCAGGTCGTCGAGTATCTCCGCGCCTTCTTGATCGGCAGAGAAGCCCTGGCGCAGGGAAACATGCTGATGATCGTCTCCGGCGCGTTCGGCATTTTCCGCACGGACATCGTGCGACTGGTCGGCGGATACCGGCCACGGGCGATTGGCGAGGACATTGACCTGGTTGCGCGGATGCACCGGCACTTGCTCGACAGGGGAGCGGATTACCACATCCAGTTTGTCCCCGACCCGGTTTGCTGGACCGAAGTTCCCAGCGATTTCCGTTCGCTGGCCCGGCAGCGTGCGCGCTGGCAAAAAGGCCTTCTCGACGTGCTCTGGCAGTGCCGAGACATGCTCTTTCGCCCGCGTTACGGGAGAATCGGTTTCTTTGCGCTTCCTTTCTTGTGGCTCTTCGAGCTATTCGCACCGGTCATCGAGCTCGGCGGGATGGTTACGATCGGACTCGCCGCGTGTTACGGCATTCTGAGCCGTGAATTCTTCCTGCAGTTCCTGCTCTTTGGCTACGCTTTTGCTACGGTCATTTCCATCGGCTCCGTGTTGCAGGAAGAGGTCACCTACAAGCGGTACAACGACTGGCAGGACGTAGCGCGGCTGGTCAGCTACTGCTTCCTGGAGCATTTTCCCTACCGGCAATTGCATATGTTCTGGCGCTTGCAGGGGATTTGGCAGTATCTACGCGGCGACATGGCGTGGAAGCCCGTGAAGCGGCAGGGGCTCGAATCGGCAAGGGCGCAGTAGATCGCATGCCTGCGGCAGGCTGCGCGGCGACCGGGCACTCTTTCAAAGGAAGAACGCGCGATGCGCTAGCCGGCTGCGGGATTACGCAAAGATTGCAGGTTTATTCCCAAATGCTGGCACTTTTTGTATAGATGGCTGCGCTCCATGCCGAGCGCGCGCGCTACGTTCGTCATGTGAAAATTGTGCTTGCGCAGTTCTGCCAGCAATACTTCGCGTTCAAACACTTCTGTTCGCTCCATCAGCGTGCCGGAAGATCCGGCGGCAGAAGCCGAGAAAGTTCCCGCCGGCGAGTCCGCTCCGGGAAGCGCGAGGCGCACGTCGGCCGCATTGACCGCGTCTCCCGAAGCGAGCAGGACGAGGCGCTCCACAACGTTCCGCAACTCCCGCACATTGCCCGGCCAACTATAACGCCGCAGCTCTTCGATTGCCTCGGCCGTGAATTCCTTCACTTTCCAGCCATTCTGGGCCGCGACCTGACGCGCAAAATGGGCGACCAGTTCGGGCAGATCGTCCGGCCGATCGCGAAGCGGCGGCAGAGTGAGCGGGAAAACGTAAATGCGATGGTAGAGGTCGCGGCGGAAGGCATTCTGTTTGACAAGCTCTTCGAGGTTGCGGTGCGTCGCTACGAGGACGCGCACATTCACCTGCACGGGCTTGTCGCCGCCCACTCGCTCGACCTCTCCTTCCTCGAGGACGCGAAGCAGCTTGGCCTGCATGGTCACGGGCATGTCGCCGATCTCGTCGAGAAACAGAGTGCCGCCATCCGCCTGCTCGAATTTGCCCAGGTGCCGCGCCGCCGCGCCGGTGAACGCCCCCTTTTCATGCCCGAAAAGCTCCGACTCGATCAGCTCGGCGGGGACCGCGGCGCAATTGAGCGTGACGAACGGTCCTTCGCGCCGAGCGCTCTGCTCATGAATGGCCCGCGCGACCAACTCCTTGCCCGTCCCGGTTTCGCCCAGAATGCACACCCGCGTTTCGCTTGCCGCCACCCGCCCAATCTGCCGCACCAGGTCTTGCATCGCTTTGCCGCTGCCAATCAATTCGTGCTTGCCCAAGCGGTGCCGCAATTCGCGATTCTCGTCCTCCAGGCGAGAAAGCCGCAGGGCGTTCTCCACCGCAATCAAGAGCTTGTCCGTCGAAATCGGTTTTTCGAGAAAGTCGAGCGCGCCGAGCTTAACCGCCTGGACCGCCATTTCGATATTGGCCTGACCGGAAATCAGAATGACGGGCGCCTTCACGCCCGCCGCCTTCAAGTCCTTCAGCAGCGCGAGCCCGTCCTTCCCCGGCATGACCACGTCGGAAAAGACCACGTCAAACGCTTCCGCGCGCAGCAGCTCCAAAGCCCGCGCGGCATTGTCGCAGACAGTGGCCTCGTGTCCCGCCAGGCGGAAGGCGCGCGAAAGCGACGCGAGCGTGTTCGCGTCGTCGTCCACGAGAAGGAGATGAGCTTTGCGCGGCACGTTGCGTTCCGGCGAACCGCTCATCCGGCGGTGCTCGCCCGGACCTGTGGGGGCGGCGCGGGGGTTTCCTTCTTGGGCGCGGCCGGGCGATTCGGCGGCCGGTGCGGGAGGTCGATGCGGAAGGTCGTGCCCCGGCCTGCATCGCTCGAGACGGAAATCGTCCCGCCATGGTCACTGACGACGGATTGCACGATCGCCAAGCCCAGACCGGTGCCGTGATGCTTGCTGGTGTAGTACGGAGTGAAAAGCCGCGAGCACTCCTCCGGCGCCAGTCCCTGCCCGGTGTCGGCGATTTCGAGACGCACGCCGGCGTCGCGCGCCGAAGTGCGCAGCGTGAGCGTTCCGCCGGCGGGCATCGCATCCAGCGCGTTCAGGATCAGATTCTGCAATGCGCGGTGGAGCAGGTCCGGATCCGCCTCGATTTCGGGCAGGCTCTCCAGGAGGTAAAGCTCGGCGGAGATGGCCGGCTTGCCGACAGGGTGGAATTGCGGCTCGAACAAACGCACGGCGCCGCGGATGACTTCGTTGACGTTCACGCGCTGAAGTTGCGGCTCCGGCATCTTCGAAAAATCGCTGAAGCGCCCGACGATTGTGTTCAGATTGGCGAGTTCCGTCTTGAGCGTGGCGGTGGACTCGTGGAAGATCTCGTTGAATTGCTCCTTGGAGAGCGACTTCGCGCGCTGCAGATTCTCCAGCGTGATCTGCAAAGGAAACAGCGGGTTGCGCAGCTCGTGGGCCAGCCGCCGGGCCAGCTCGCGCCAGGCCGCCACGCGCTCGGCTTGCACCAGCCGCTCGCGCTGCGAGGCGAGCGTCCGCGTCATGTCGTTGAACGCGATGGCGAGCTGACCGACCTCATCGGGCCCGCGTACCTCAATGCGCGTGTCCCATCGGCCGCCAGCCACTTCGCGCGCGCCACGGGCAAGCTCCCGCACCGGGCGCGTAATGCGCGCCGAAATCCACCAGGAGATGAACAATCCGATCAACAGGGCCGCCGCGCCGACGGCAGACGCCATCTCCAAAATGCGGCGTGTGAGCAGAACGAGTTCCCGGCGCGAGCTGCCCACCAGCAGGACGCCCAGCAGTTCGTTGTTGCGGCCCAGCAGGGGCATGGCGTGAAATGTTTCGGCGGACGCGGGGTCGGGAGTCCACTGGAGGGTTTCCACAAGTGACGCGGGCTGCTTCTGAATCTTTTCGATGATGGGCTCGAACCTGTCAGCCTCTTTCACGTCGCCGGTTACATCGGTCAAGGCGCTGGAGACGAAACCTTGCTCGAGATTGCGATAGAGCAGAGCGCGCATACCCTCCGGCAAGACGAGCGAGGCGAGGAAATTCTGGTCCAGCCGCCACCCACCAATCACGTAGAACGGTTTGTCCACAACGGGCGCCGTGCGCACGGCGCTGAGCGAAAGCGCGGCGGCGTCCGGCAGTTCTTCCCGCTTGAGGAAAGCGGACGAATCGCGCCAGTCCTTCGTGGCGGTCACCCAGTCGCTCTTGAAACCGACGTGTGCGGGATACTGCGCGGAGGAGATCACCGTGCCGTCCGCGGTCGCAAACTGGACGAAATCCAGGCCTTGCTCCTGAGCTGCGCCTTTCGCGTCATTCACAAGCAGCGAAACATTGGCATTCGGCTGCTCCAGCACGATAGCCGCCCGAATGGTCACTTCCGCATTCGCGATGGTCTCCACGCGGTGCGTCACTTCCTCACCTAGCTGCGCAAACTCCTTCTTGAACTGTGCGATCAGGGCAGCGGTCCGCTGCGTGTCCATCTCCTCGAAGGCATTCCGCGTGTAGCGCGTTACCCCCCACGCCACCACGGTCACCGAGGCGAGCACCGTCACTAGAAATATGAAGAAGAGTTTTGTCCGAAAGCTCATGGCGATGCTCCCGGCGGATCGCTCGCCATGGAAGTGGCGGGCGCCGGCGCGTCCACTCGCTGACACAGTGGTTGCGAGGCGCTGGCGACATTCGCCGGCAGCGGCAACTGGATGTCTTTCGCGCGAGCAGGATTCGTCTCCACGTTCAACAAGAAAGCATACCCGGAGAGCCGCTCCGACAAAAGGGCGACCGTAGGCTCCGTTCGCATCCGGAGCAACATTTCCGGCGTTGTGACTCGGCCGGGAGAAACAGAGAGCGCCTCGCGCAGATGCGCGTCATGGACAAACGATTCCCCAAGGGGCGAGATACGGAAACGCAGAGTTGAGTGACAGAGGAGATTTTGCTTGGCGTACACGGGGCCGCAGGCTGATGATAACACGTCTCGGAAGAGGTGTGATGCTCCGGCCGCGCATATCGCGGGAAACTTTTTCTGACTTGGGCGCGTATTTTGACCGGGCGAAGGTAAAAGTGTGCAGGCGAGGCTTTGCGCTGGCGCGCGTCGAAAGCAAAGGGTTCAGGGTTGCCGCATCGAATTCCTGCCAAACGGGAGAGCAAGATGAAGAAGGAGTTTATGCGAATAAGTGTGCACGTCTGCATGTGCGCGGCGATTCTGCCTGGACTGGGCAAGGTGGCTCGGGCTCAAGCGCCCGAAGGACCCACACGACTTCTGCGTTATGCCGACATCTCAAAAGATAAGGTCGTCTTCTCCTACGCGGGCGATATCTGGATCGCTCCTCGCGCCGGCGGCGACGCGCGCCGGCTTACCTCGCATCCGGGCGAGGAGCTGTTTCCGAAATTCTCGCCCGACGGCAAATGGGTCGCCTTTACCGGCGAGTACGACGGCAACCCCGACGTGTACGTCATCTCCGCCGACGGCGGCGAGCCGCGCCGCCTGACGTTTCATGCGTCGCGCGACATCGTGCTCGGTTGGACGCCTGATGGCAAAAACATCCTCTTTCGCTCGGACCGCATCAGCGCGCCGCCCGCGCGCACGACGCGCCTGTTCCTCGTTTCGCCGCAGGGCGGCCCGGCAAAAGTGCTGCCTGTGCCCCGCGGCGAGCTCACCTCTTTCTCGCCCGACGGCACGAAGATCGCTTACCTCGAGACTTCGCAGGAATTTCGCACCTGGAAGCGCTACCGCGGCGGCTGGAGCCTTCCCATCGCCATCTACGACCTGAAAAACAACACGTACGAGGAACTGCCGAAGACGAACGGCATGGACATGTTTCCCATGTGGAATGGGAACACGATTTATTTCATCAGCGACCGCGAAGGTGTGATGAACCTCTTCAGCTACGATCTCGGCAGCAAGCAAACGAAGCAGCTCACCGATTACAAAGAGTTTGACATCAAATGGCCCAGCCTGGGCCCGGATGCCATCGTCTATGAAAACGGCGGCCTGCTTTACGAATACGCGCTGGCCACGGGAAAAACGCGCCAAATCCCCATCCAGGTTCATGCGGAGAATCTTCAGGCGCGCGCGGAATACAAATCCGCCGCCCAGAACATCGAAAGCTACGCCCTCTCGCCTTCGGGCGCTCGTGCCGTACTCGCGGCTCGCGGCAATATTTTCACCGCGCCCGCGGAAAAGGGCAGCTCGCGCAACCTCACCGATAGTTCCGGCGTGCACGAGTTGAATCCCGCGTGGTCTCCGGACGGCAAATCCATCGCCTATCTCTCCGACAAAACCGGTGAATACGAGCTCTTCGTGCGCCCGCAGATGGGCAGGGCGGAAACGCGCATCACCACGGACGGCAACATGTACCGCTACGGTCCGGTCTGGTCGGCGGACAGCAAAAAACTCCAGCAAAAAACTCCTTTACTGGGACAAACTGCATCGTCTCTGGTGGGTCGGAGTGGAGGATAAGAAGCCCGTGCAGGTGGATCAAGGCGATTACGCAGACATTTACGACGCAAGTTGGTCACCCGATAGCCGATGGATCGCTTATTCCAAGGCCGATCGCCGCGGCGCGGGCCAGATGTTGCTCTATTCACTCGAGCAGAAGAAAGCCACGAAGATTTCCAGCGGCTTCTACAGCGATACGAATCCCGTGTTCGATCCTGAAGGTAAATATCTTTTCTTCCTTTCGCAGCGCTATTTCTTCCCCAGCATCGGCCAGCTCGATCAGCGCTTCAACTACTACACGACCGACGGCGTCTTCGCCATCACGCTGAAGGCCGATGAGGCGTCGCCGTTCAAGCCGGAGAGCGACGAAGAAAAACCCGCTGAGGAGAAGAAGGACCAGAAGCCCGCCGCGGCGAAATCGGGCGAGCAAAAGAAGCCCGAAGAGAAAAAAGACGAAAAGAAGGAAGAATCGCCCAAACCCATTCAGATCGATCTCGACGGAATCCAGAGCCGCATCGCGCCCGTACCGATTCCGTCCGGCATCTTGAACGGCCTAGCTGCGCGGAAGGGCAAGTTTTTCTACCTGGCGCAGCCGCAAGAGGCCCGCGCCTTCGGAGGCGAGGGGGATAGCGGGCCGCGCAACGTCCTCCACGTGTACGATCTCGAAAAACGGGAAGATAAGCCACTCCTCGAGGGTATCGATGGGTACGACCTGAACAAGGACGGCAGCAAGGTTATCTACAAAGCCGGTCCGGTGATCGGCATTGTGGAAGCGGTTCCCGGCAAAGCCAAGGTCGGAGAAGGCAAACTGAACCTCGACGAACTGCAAGTGAAGGTCGATCCCCGGGAAGAATGGAAACAGATCTACCGCGAAGCGTGGCGCATCGAACGGGATTTTTATTGGGACCCGGAGATGACCGGGCACGACTGGAAGAAAATCGGCGCGCGCTACGAAGCGCTCTTGCCCTGGGTCGTGGACCGCAGCGATCTCAGCTACCTGATCGGCGAACTGATCGCCGAACTGAGTACTTCGCATACGTATGTCGGCGGCGGCGATCAACCGCAACGGCAACGCATCGGCGTTGGTATGCTGGGGGCGGATTTTGACGTGGATGGCGGCTTCTACCGCATCGCGAAAATCTACCCCGGCGAGAACTGGAGCGAGAGGACGCGCTCACCGCTCACGGAACCGGGCTTGAAAGTGAAGGCCGGGGACTATCTCATCGCGGTCAACGGCCGCGAGGCCCGTCCGAATCAAGACGTATACGCTTACTTCCAGAACCTTTCCGGAAAAATTGCATCGCTCAAGATCAACAGCAAGCCCAGCGCCGACGGCGCCTGGGAGATTTCTGTGAAGCCCACAGCGAATGAAGACGGAGTCCGGTATCTCGAGTGGATCGCCGCGAATCGCAAGAAAGTGGAAGAAGCCACTGGCGGCCGGATCGCCTACATGCATGTTCCGGACACGAGCATTCCCGGCATCATCGCCTTCGACAAGCAGCTCAACGCCCAGCTTGATAAAGACGGCATGATCGTGGATGAGCGGTGCAACTCCGGCGGCCAGATTCCCGACTTCTACACGGAGAAGCTGAAGCGGCAGTTGCTCGCGCTCGTCGCGCCGCGCGACACGAAAGATGTTCCGTGGCCGCCGGTAGCGAGCTTGCCGGCTCGGGCGGCGACGCTTTTCCGTGGTTTTTCCACCGTGAGAAAATCGGACCAATTGTCGGCACGCGGACATGGGGCGGACTCGTTGGCATCGGCAACGTTCAGCCCCTTCGCGATGGGGGTTTCGTCACCGCGCCGGGCTTTGCTTTTTGGATACCGGACAATGGCGGCGAGTGGATTGTCGAAAATCACGGCGTCGATCCCGACTACGTGGTGCCGCAGCGGCCCGACCTGGTCGTTGGCGGCCACGATCCGCAGCTCGAAAAAGCCATCGAACTAGCAAAAGAAGCTCTGAAAAATTACAAAGGCATACCTTCGCGGCCGAAATACCCGTCGGTGAGCCAATAAGCGCCGATCGGCAAACGGGAATTGCTCATTGTGATTCGCGAACTCCTAGGTGACCCGCGGCAGCAAGCGCGGCGGAGCTTGCTTTCGTAGACGAGGTCGTTCCTTTTTTGTTCGCTTCGCGGGTGAGCCTCCCGCAGGGCGATTTGCCAGCAGCACTCTGCGGCTAGAGCTTCCCCCTATAGGTTTCCAATTGGCTTCGGATTCAGCTTGGCGTCACGCGGCAGGCCAGACGGCAGGCGCCATAATCGACGTCGCGACTCAGTGTTTTTCTCTTCTTGCACCGCCTCACTCGACGAACGCCGGAGCAATCGCCGCAGTTGCGCGGCGAGATAGACGTCGTACGCCACCAGCACACCGGCGCTCCCGAACAGGGCGAGGCTCAGAGCCATCAGCAGGTACCTTAAGATCGTCATCGTGGCGCACCTTTCTCTGCCCGCAATCGAGGCGCTTGGTTTCAACGCTGCGGGACCACCTGGCCCGCGTGCGCAACTGCCGTGCTCTTTACGAACCTCGGTCTGCGTGTGCCGGCGGGCCGCATCAGCCGAAAGGCGAAGTGCAGCAGCAGCCAATCCAGAGCGCAAGCCAGCGTCGCACCCGCGAAGGTGATGAATACCATCGCTCCCAGGTAAAGAATCGTTTCCATGACGTTTCACCTCGATGAGGGCAATTCCCTTCGCTGCGCGCTGGCGTGACTGCGCCAAGCCGCCGCGGTACCGTCTCCGCGCTGAACTGCCTCGGCGAAGAAGCGATGGCACGCGACGCTCCATCCGTACTGCACTGAGAACAAATGGCTTATGTCGTGCGCATGGCTTGGGTGATGTGGCTGGCAACACACGTCGTGGGTGGCGGGCAGCACTCGGCGCCGATGGAGGAGGACGTAATCCAGTAGCAGATTTGGCGCAGTACCGAATCAGAGGTATCGTAGGGACGAAGGGCGCGGGGACTTATCGATGCCTGCCAAGTCGGGTGTGCGGATCGGCCGAATCTTCGGAATCCCCATCTATCTCCACGCGAGCTGGGTGATCATTTTTGTCCTCATCACGCTTTCCCTGGAAGGCCAATTCAGCCATGAACATCCGCAATGGACGCCCGCGCAGCACTGGACTTTGGGCATTCTCACCAGCCTGCTATTCTTCGGCTCGGTTTTATTTCACGAGCTTTCCCACAGCGTCGTCGCGATCCATTACAAGATTCCCGTCGTCTCCATCACGCTGTTCGTCTTCGGAGGCGTCGCGCGGATCAGTCGTGAACCGTCTCGCCCCGTTCAGGAGTTCAACATCGCAATCGCCGGCCCGCTGGCCAGCTTCTTCCTGGCGGGTGTGTTCTATGGCCTGGCGCGCATTTTTCCGTACAGCGAAATGCTGGGCGCTCTCGTGAACTGGCTGGGCTGGATCAACTTGCAGCTTGCGCTCTTCAACCTCGTCCCCGGCTTCCCGCTCGACGGCGGCCGCGTTTTCCGCTCGATTGTGTGGGGCATAACCAAGAATTTCTCCCGCGCCACGCGCGTTGCCGGTACTTCCGGCAAGCTCATTGCCTACGCTCTGATCTTGTTCGGAGTTGGGTACGGCCTTGCCGGCAAGGGCCAGTGGATTTCGGGCCTGTGGCTGGCCTTCATCGGCTGGTTCCTGCTGACCGCGGCGCAGGAAAGCGTCGCGCAGGTGGCTATCCGCGAAGCCCTTCTCGGACTGCGCGCCGCGGATGTCATGAGTCACGAGATTCCCACTGTCCCGCGCGAAATCTCTCTCGAGGACTACGGCGCAGAAGTTCTTCGCACGGGCCGCCGCTGCCATCTCGTCGTCACCGACGACCGCCTCGTCGGGATGATGAACGTCCACACCCTCAACGGAGTCCCCCGCCACGAGTGGGCGCACACCTCCGTCCAAGCCGTAATGATTCCGCGCGACAAAATTCTCTGGGCTTCGCCCGAAGAGCCTCTCCTCGCCGTTCTTGAGCGTCTTCTTTCCGCCGACGTCAACCAAATGCCGGTCGTCACCGGGACGGGCGACGGCACATCCCACATCGTCGGCATGCTCACGCGCGATTCCATCCTACGCGTCATTCAAACGCGCACTGAACTCGGCACCATGCCGGCAAGCTGAACGAGAGACGGAACGGGCGGGCTAATCCGCGACAGCAGAGTTCGCACCTGCGGGAGAAGCGCGCATCGCCGTTTGCCGCGCTTCAAGCGTCATCCGGATTCCATACCGCGGCCTCAAGGTGATCGACGGCAGCGGAACTACGGGATGCCCCGGCACGATCCGCAGCCGGAAGCGCTGCGCGATTGTCCCCAGCAGCAGCGCGGCTTCCATTAGCGCGAAGTTGTTGCCGATGCACATTCTCGGGCCCCCGCCGAACGGAAAATAGGCAAACCGCGGCAGACGCTTGACCAAGTCGTTTTCCCAGCGCTCAGGTCGAAATTCCTCGGGATTGTCGTACCACCGCGGGTCGCGATGGACTACCCATTGCGCCAGCGATACGCCGCTGCCCTTCGGAATGTGATAGCCGCCGATTTCGACGTCATCCAGCGCGAGCCGCGCCATGCCCCACGCGGGGGGATAGAGCCGCATCGATTCCGTGAGCACCCGATCGAGATACGACAGCCTCGGAAGATCTGCCACATTGGGGGCGCGTCCGCCCAGCACGGCATTGAGTTCCGACTGAAGTTTTGCTTCCGCGCGGGGATGCTGCGCCAGCAGCCAGCAGGTCCACGAAAGCGCAATCGCCGTCGTCTCATGCCCAGCCAGAAAAAGCGTAATCACCTCGTCGCGGAGCTGCTGATCGGTCATCTGCGAACCGTCTTCATCCTGCGCCGCCAGCAGCATGGACAGGAGATCTCCGGTGTCGCGCCCCGAAGCGCGGCGCTCCGCGATGATGCGGTAGATGATCTTGTTCAGTCTGCGCACGGCGAAGAAGGCCCTGACGTTGTGCCGCGTCGGCAGCCACGGCGGAGTCATCACAAGCCGCCGGAAATTCGAGTTGAGGTCCATCACGACTTGGAGCGCACGCCCCACCTCGCGCGCGTCGTTTTCGACGTCAGCATCGAAGAGCGTCTTGGCCACGATCTGCAGCGTCAACCGCATCATCTCCTGATGAATGTCGCGCTCTTCGCCGTCGCGCCACGCCTCGAGCATCCGCTCCGCGTACCGCACCATCGTCTCCGCGTACGACGCAACGCGGGCCCGGTGGAACGCGGGTTGAGCCAACCTCCGCTGCCGCAACCAGAATTCTCCTTCGCTTGTCAGCAAGCCGTTTCCGAACAGCCGCTTGTTCGCCCTGAGAATCCGGCCCTTGGCGAATTTCTTTGCCTGGTTGACGAGCACTTCTTCGATGTCCTTCGGATGGCTGATGAAGGTGACGCGGTACCTGAAATAGCGCAGCCCCACCACGTCGCCATAGGTGCGAAAAAGAAAAGTCAGATAGCCCAGCGGATCGCGGCTGTATTGCCGGAAAAAGCCGCTCCACCAGCGGCTCACCGGCCCGGGAGGAAGTTTTTCCGAGGGCATGGCATTTCGCGACGATGCTACGCCGGCGCGCTCGCAGGGTCAATGCGGAGGCTAGTGGAGCAGAGAACCCACGCGGCGCAACCCGCGAGCAAACTGGTCAGCATTGTAGGCCGAAGGATTCTCGAGCTGCTGGAAAAGCTCGTTAATCGCCGCGCGCACTTCCGCCCCGTTCGCCGGCTTCGCGTCGCGGCTGTACGCGATGTAGAGCGAATCCACGGCCATCGCCGCCTGCTCTGCCGCGCGTTCGTCCTGAATGGCAATAGTGTCCGCGTCGTTGGTGATGCGCTGGAGCATGCGCAGGGCGATCGCCGGATCGTATTTCATCGCCGCAAGCTCTTCCGCGATTCGCTGCGCCGGCGGCGCTGCCGCCGCAGCCGCGCTCGCCACGGCCTCGCGGTCCGGATTCAGCTTGCCCATTTCCTCAGTCACCCGCGCGAGCTGTCTGTCCAGCCCCATGCCCGTGCTGGAATCAATCTGCATGGCGAGCAGCCGGAACACCGCGTAGCGCGACGCATTCCATGCCGGGTCGCCCGGCCGCCGCCCCGGGTAACCGTGTTCTTGTCTCCAGCTATCCTTCGCGAGGCCCAGCGCATGATGGCAGGCGAAGCACGACAACTCCGAATACTCCGGCCAGTTCCTCCCCTTCGCCCGCCACGCCAGCCGTTCCATCGCGGCGCGGAGCTGCACGGCCTGTCCCGCGCTCCAGTCGCGCACGCCCGTCCACGCTTCGTCCTCCGCCGGCTTCCCGGGCGCCGATTCCCGCGGCACTTTCCAGTGGCGCGGCATCACCGCTGAAAACGAATCCAGCTCGAAATACAAATCCGGATGCCCTGCCGCGAACATTTCGTGATCGACAAATTTTTCCTGTGTTCCGAGGTGGCAGTTCAGGCATTTCTCCGTGCGGCGAATCACGTTGCGCGTGTCGTACATCCCCAGGGCGAGCGACTTCTCGTGCGCCCAGTCGCGCGCCCCGAGCCAGCCCGATGCCGGCCCGTGGCAGTTCTCGCACGATACGCCTTCACCGATTTCAAACGGCCGCCCGCGCTGCTCCGGCGCCGTGTACAGGGCATGACACGCCAGACACTTCGGCGAGTCCTCTGCCCTTGCGCCGAGCTTGAGAATGCGCGCCATGCGCTCGCCGACTTCACCGGTCAGCGCCTGAAACGCCCGGCTGTGCTTGTCTTTCAGGATCCACGTTGAATACTCGGACTGCAAAATGCGGCTGCCTGCAACCGGCCGCACGCTGCCGTGGCAGCTCGTCGCTGCGCACGAGCCTGGCCCGATATATTTCCGCGGCTGCTCGGAGGCAGCGGGCGCCTTGCGCTGGCTTTCTGCGCGCGCGGCCATAGGCATCCAGACGACGATCGAAAGCGCAAGAGATAGCCTGAAGGTGCGCCCAAGGGAAAATGGCTGGATATGCATTCGATCTCGTAACGCGCCTCGGCGCCAGACGCACCTGCGGCGGGCAAGTTTCTCCCCGGAACATTCAACCAGCGGATTCCAGTTGCTTATAACTTCGCTCCGGCGGGAAGTCAACGCGGCACGTTGCCTTTTTGCGCATCGCCGCACCTAACGGAAATCCGGTTCTGGACACGGCCGCACCGCGCCAGTAGTATTCAGAGGATTCAGCGATCCGTTTGGCGCCGGACAGCACTCCTCGAAGGCTGCCTGCGCTTCTTCGCGCGAGACGCGGACTGTGATCTTCGACGATTTGCGGGCCATCCAGCTCCGCTGCGGCTATCTGCCCGCGGCAGAGCTGCAGGCCCTTTCCAAGGGCACTCAGACGCCCCTTTACCAAATCCACAGCGTCGCCAGTTTCTATCCCCATTTTCAGTTGACCGAGCCTCTGCGCGCCGACGTGCGAGTCTGCGCCGACATGTCTTGCCACTTGAACGGCGCCTGCGAGCTGCGCGCCGCGCTTCAACAGCGGTTTGCCTCCGCGCACTCCGGTGAGGTGGCCCTCCGCGAAGTCTCCTGTCTCGGCCGCTGCGATCATGCTCCGGCCGCTTCCATTAACGATTATATCTTCACGGACCTCGATCCCGAGCGCGCCGAAGCGCTCATTCGGGCCGCCATTCAGGGCGCTCCCTTGCACGGGCCGCATCCCGAACAGACCCGGACGACATGCGCCTCGGACCCGTACGCGGGCGCCGAACCTTACGGGGTCGTCCGCAAGCTCGCGCAAACGCGAGACTGGGACGGCGTCCTCGCTGAATTGAAGGCTTCTGAACTTCGCGGCATGGGCGGGGCAGGGTTTCCCACGGAAATGAAATGGTCGCTCGTCCGCAAAATGCCGGGCGCTGAGAAATACGTCGTCTGCAATGCGGATGAAAGCGAGCCCGGCACGATCAAGGACCGCTTCATCCTGTCGCATCTGCCGCATCTCGTCATCGAAGGCATGATCGTCGCGGGCTTCGTCACGGGGGCAAAAAAGGCGACGATCTACATTCGCCATGAATACCGCTTGCAGGAAGAAATACTGGGCGAAGAGATTCGGCGCTGTTATCGCTCAGGCATTCTCGGGAAAAAAATCCTGGGCAGCGACCTCGACTTCGATCTCGATATTTTTGTGAGTCCCGGCGGCTACATCTGCGGCGAAGAGAGCGCACTCCTGGAAGCCATGGAAGGCAAGCGCGCCGAGCCGCGCAACAAGCCTCCGTTCCCTGGTCAGGCCGGGCTGTGGCAAAAGCCCACGGTCATCAACAACGTGGAAACCTTCGCCAACGTGCCACAAATCCTCGCTCGCGGCGTCGAATGGTTCAAAGCGCAGGGACAGAACGGCTCGAAAGGACTGAAATTCGTTGGCGTGAGCGGCCACGTCGCGCACCCCGGCGTGTATGAAGTCCCCATGGGCACGCCGATGTCCAAGGTGATCTTCGGCCATGCAGGCGGTGTTCGCGGCGGCAGGCGGCTCAAGGCATTTGCGCCGTCGGGGCCGTCGTCCGGCTATTTGCCTGCCTCAATGGTGGACGTGCGGCTCGATTTCAAAGCGCTTGCCGACGCCGGCTCCATGCTCGGCTCCGGCGCCATCGTCGTCTGCGACGAAGAGACCTGCATGCTCGACATGGCGCTCAACGCGGTGCGCTTCTATCGCAACGAGTCCTGCGGCAAGTGCGTACCGTGCCGCGTCGGCTCACAAAAAATGGCCGATCTGCTCGTCAAGTGGACGCAGGGGCGCATTTCAGAAGCGGAATACCGCGCCGATCTTGCGCTGCTCGAAGAACTCTCGGAAGCCATGCGCCTGACATCGATCTGCGGCCTTGGCCAAATCGCTCCCGCGCCGGTCACTTCGGTGCTGAAGCACTTCCGCGAAGAAGTTGACGCACACGTGCTAAAGGGTCAATGCCCCTCCGGCGCATGTCATTCGCCGGCCGGCCTGACCCGTGGAGCCCCGCGCGTAGGCATTCGCCCGTGAGCATAGGCGCCACACTTCCGGCCATGATAGATCTCACCATCGACGGAAATCCTGTCCGCGTCCCCGCCGGCACTAGCGTCTTTGACGCCGCGCGCATGAAGGGAATCGCCATTCCCACCCTGTGCCACCTTCAGAACGAAACGCCCGTCGGCGTCTGCCGCCTCTGCGTTGTGGACACGGGCGCGCGTGTTTTCTCTGCCTCGTGCGTTCGGCCTGTCGAGCCGGGCATGAACGTCGTCACCAACTCCGAGAAAGTTCAAAGCGCCCGCCGCACTTTGCTCGAGCTGCTTCTGGCCGATCATCCTTCGCCCTGCGCGCGCCAGCAGCAGTCTGGCGACTGCGAGCTCGAGGCGCTCGGACGCGCTGCAGGGATAAAAGAGCCGCGCTTCTCGAAGCGCACTCTCGCGCGCGGGAAGGACGACTCTTCGCTTGCCATTGCTGTCGATCATGACGCCTGCATCCTCTGCGACCGCTGCATCCGCGGCTGCAATGAAATCCGCAACAATTTCGTCCTCGGGCGCATGGGCAAAGGCTACGCTGCCGGCGTCGCGTTCGATCTCAACGCGCCAATGGGTGATTCGACCTGCATCTCCTGCGGTGAGTGCATGGTCTCCTGCCCCACCGGTGCCCTCACAAACAAAGGCATCGTTGGAACTGTCATCGCCGCCGGCGATGATGCGCAGCTCATCGAAGCCGAAGAGCTTCTTCACTTGCCCGTCTTCAAAGGTATCTCTGGCACCTTTCTTGAATTGAATCGCGGCGCGATCGTCAAGCGGCGAGTCCGGCACGGTGAAATCATCTGCCGGGAGGGTGAGTTCGGCTCGACCGCATTTTATCTGCTCGAAGGCAAGGCCCGCGTCTCGATTTCGTCACCCATCGCGCATGTAAAGACCGAAGGCGGGGCGCGCGGGTTTTTCAAGCGTCTGACAAGCACTCTTGCCGTGCGCGACTCCGATGCGCGCGAAGAAGAAACCCGCGACCGCACCATCCCCATCGACGCGTCCGTCGATCTGGCCTACGAAAACCCCGTCGCCGAGCTCGGACCCGGCGATCTCTTCGGCGAGATGACGTGCCTGAATTTCTATCCGCGCTCCGCGACCGTGCGGGCTGAAACCGATGTCCTCGCCTACGAAATGCTGCGCAACGTCCTGGACATCCTTATGAAGAACAAGACGTTCCGCGCTCAGCTCGACCAGAACTATCGCCGCCGGGCGCTCGAAAACCACCTTCGCGGCGTACCCATGTTCGCCGACCTCACACCCGACTTCATCGAACACCTGAAAGAAAGCGTCGAGCTTGTGCGCTACGCCCCCGGCCAGCTCATCGCGCGCCAGGGCGAACCTGCGGAGAGCTTTTATCTCGTGCGCATCGGCTTCGTAAAGATTTCGGAAAACTATCCCGGCGGCGAACTCGTTCTCGCGTATCTCTCTCGCGGCGATTATTTCGGCGAGATCGGTCTTCTCGGCGGCGGTGTGAGGACAGCCACTTGCACGGCGCTCGATCACGTCGAACTCGTGCGCATCTCGAACGAAGATTTTCGCCAGATGATCGAACAGTTTCCCGCCGTCCGCCAGGGCCTCGAAAAAGTCGCCGCAGAGCGCCGCGCGCAGAATCAGCAGCGTTTGCAGATGGTCGAAAGCGTGCCCATCGACCAGTTCCTTTCGCAAGGGCTCATGGAAGCGCAGAGCCTCCTTATCCTTGACCTCGAGCGCTGCACGCGCTGCGATGCCTGCGTGAACGCCTGCGCGGACGCTCACGACGGCGTCACGCGATTGATCCGCGACGGCTTGCGCTTCGAGCAATATCTCGTCGCCACGTCGTGTCGCCAGTGCCGCGACCCGCTCTGCATGGTCGGCTGTCCGGTCGGGTCCATCCGCCGCCGCAATTCGCTCGAAGTCATCATTGAGGATTGGTGCATCGGCTGCGGACTCTGCGCGCGCAACTGCCCGTATGGCAACATCAATCTGCATCCCTTTGAGGTCGTCGCCGAAGATCCGGATCGTCCGGGCCGCAAGAGGGCAATCGTGAAGCAGAAAGCCACGTCATGCGATCTCTGCACGCACTTGAAGGAGCCGAGTTGCGTGTACGCGTGCCCGCACGACGCCGCGCATCGCGTCGATCCACGCACATTCTTCGCTCCGTTGCTAGGCGGAAAATGAGGAGCCGAGCCGCGCATGCGCATGGATGAAACACAACGCGGCTGGCTGATCGCCTCGGCTGCGATTCTCGCCGTTGCGCTCGCTGTCTTCGTTCCGTATGCATACTTCTCTTCACAGGGGCCGCGCGGCGGCAGCGCAATTGGCCTTCTCTTCGGCGTCGTCGGGTTCGCGTTCATGATTTTCGCGGCGCTTCTGGGGGCGCGAAAGCGTGTGCCCACCTGGCGTGTCGGCCGCGCGCAGGCCTGGATGCGCGGTCATCTCTGGCTCGGATTGTTGAGCCTCCCGATCCTTCTCTTCCACGGCGGCTTTCACTTCGGCGGGACCCTCACGCGAGTCCTGATGTGGCTCCTGATTATTGTCGTTGGTAGCGGCGTCTTCGGCGCGGTCCTGCAACATTATTTGCCGGACATCATGACGTCCGATGCTCCGCTCGAAACCATCTACGACGAAATCGCGCATGTGCGCGAACAGCTACTCGACGAAGCCGACCGCTATGTCGAGACTTGGTGCGGCTCTCTCCATCTTCAGCTTGCTGGCCCACAAGGCGCATCGCTTCATGCCGGCGGATTCTCAGCTATGCGGCCGATTACCCCGATTCGAGGTCCAGTGGCCGCGGGAATCGCGCCCGCAGCCGCTGTTGTCGCGCTCACGGAAGATGAGAGCGCGCCGCTCCGGCGCTTCTATCTGGAAGAAATGCGTCCGTTCCTGGATAGGCCGAGAGCGCGTGGCCAACGGCTTGCCAACGAAGCCAGGGCCACAAGCGCCTTTGAGGGTTTGAAGACCGCCCTGCCTCCAGCGGCGCACGCAATGCTCGCCGACCTTGAGGACGTTTGCGAGGAAGCGCGGCAACTCGAGCGTCAGGCGCGGCTGCATCACTGGCTGCACGGCTGGCTGCTCGTGCACATTCCGCTTTCACTGGCCTTAATTGCTCTGGGCGCCATTCACGCCGTGATGGCACTGCGCTATTCGTCTTAACGGGTGATTCGTGGCTCGCGCACGCACAACAAAAAAGCTCGCGCAGCGCATCGACCTCAATTATTTCAAGAAACCGACGCCGCTGAAGCGCGCCAAACTACTTCTCTCGATCCTGCTTCCAGTGCTCGCGGTCTCGTGGATCGCCTGGCGCGGCGCCTCGCGCGATGCGCGCGTTTATTCAAGGGGCCGGATGTCCGCGGCCCACGCCATCCTCGAGAGAGAGTGCGGAGTATGCCACCTGCAAGTTGCCGGCGCATTTTCCGCCAAGGCCGAAGATCGTGCGTGCCTCGCTTGTCATGACGGCCCCATCCATCATGGCAGTCAAGTCTCGACGCCCAACTGCGCCACCTGCCACGCCGAACATCGCGGCCGAGTCAGACTCTCCGCCGCGAGCAATGAATCCTGCGCAGCATGCCACGCCGAACTGAGAACGAAGAGCGGCGCACCGAGCTTTGCGGCGCACATTCGCACTTTTGAGAATGGCCATCCGCAATTCGCCGCCCTCCGCGGTGGCGCACGCGATTCCGGCACGATCAAGCTGAATCACGCGATCCACATGAAGCCAATTCGCCGCGGCCCCATCGGGCCCACCGTGCAGCTCGAATGCGGCGACTGCCACCGCCCAACGGCGGTCAGGGCAGAATGGCCCTACGCGGACGCGAAATACGTCGCGACGAAAACGAGCTACGCGGATCAAGGTGGCATGGCCCAGACTCCGACGAGCGCGCTCATGCCTCGCGCGCCAACATCAGGCCGCGAGTTGATGGCGCCGTTGAAGTTCGCCACTGCGTGTGCGGGTTGCCATCTGCTTGACTTCGACAAGCGCTTCAACGAAGGCGTTCCGCATGACAAGCCGGAAGTTGTTCGCGCGTTTCTCGTCAAGACGTTTTCGGGGTACATCATCGCGCATCCGGCCGAGTTGCGCGTAGTTCGCGAGCCGGACCGCAGCTTGACGGGCAGACCGCTGCCTGCATCCGCGCGCATCCTCACGCCAGCGCAATGGGTGGTTGAGCGCACGGCAGAAGCGGAAGACCTGCTCTGGCGCAAAACCTGCAAACAGTGTCACACGCTCTCATTTTCGTCAGCCAATCTTCCGCCGGCCATAGCCAGCGCGAACGTCACGCTCCCTTGGATGCCGCATGCCAGGTTCGATCATGATGCGCACCGCGGCTTTTCCTGCGTGAGCTGCCATGCGCAAGCGCTGACCAGCACGGAAACGAGCGACATTCTCCTGCCG
>QHYP01000310.1 GCA_003224195.1 Acidobacteriota bacterium
TCGCGTCTCAAACGCCCAAGGAGAGACTGATGCAGCGCACCCTGGTGGTCCTGCTCTTGATGCTGTTTCCCTGCTCGCTGTTTGCGCAAGAGCAAGCGACGGCGAAGAGGCGACTGAAGATCGGGCTGGCGCTGGAAGGCGGCGGGGCGCTGGGGCTGGCGCACATCGGCGTGCTGGAATGGTTCGAGAAAAACCATGTTCCAGTGGACTACGTGGCGGGAACGAGCATGGGCGGACTGATGGGCGGGATGTATGCGATCGGGAAAAGCCCGGCCGAGCTGCGCACACTCATGCTGACGGTAAGTAAGAAGTGGGATGGGATCATCGGTCCGACGCCGTATGGCGCATTGTCATTCCGGCGCAAAGAAGACCTGCGCGCGTACCCCAATGCGATTGTGCTGGGATTGCGAGGCGGAACGACGCTCCCGGCCGGGCTGAGTGCGGGACACCAGATCAGCCTGATTATCGACAAGGAGACGCTGCCGTACTCCGGAATTGCGTCGTTTGACGAGTTGCCGATTGCGTTCCGTTGCGTAGCGACCAACCTGGTCACGAGCGATGAGAAGGATTTCCAAGACGGCCCGCTGGCGGACGCCCTGCGGGCCACGATGTCGCTTCCCGGGGTTTTCACACCGGCGAAAATTGGCGACGCCATCTATGTGGATGGCGGGCTGGTGAACAACCTGCCGACAAACGTGGTGCGCAGGATGGGCGCCGACATCGTCATCGCCGTGCACCTGAAGACTTCCACGCCGGAAGCGAAGAACATCCGGTCTTTAGTGGATGTACTCGGGCAGACGGTCGATGTCGTGGTAACGAACAACGAAAAGAAAGGGCTCGAAGACGCGGACATCGTGATCAGCGCGGATTTGGCGGGATATACGCTGGCGGATTACAAAGCAGCAGAGACCATTATGAACCGGGGACTCGAGGCGGCCGAGGAGAAGGCACGCCTTTTGGAAACGTACCGGCTGCCGGATACGGACTGGGAGGAATATCGGCGAGAGCGGGAAGCGCGCGTGAAAACGGCAGCGCCGACGCCACAATTCGTGAAGGTGACGGGGACATATCCGGATGCAGTGGCGCAGCTTGAAAGATCGCTTCAGAACTTTGCCGGGCGGCCGCTGGACACGAAGAAGCTCGAAGGAGCGCTGACGCGGCTGACCGGAGTGGGCAAGTACGATCGCGCGGGGTACCGCATAGTGCAGGTTGATGGAAGAGAAGGTTTGCTGGTGACCGTCGAAGAAACGGCGTATGCGCCGCCCATGATCCAACCGGGATTTGAAATGGATGGATCAGAAAGCGGCGACGTAAACTTCACGCTGGGCGCGCGGCTGACGTTTATGGATGTGGGCGGCTACCGGGCGGAATGGCGCACGGACTTTCTGTTTGGCTCGACCTACGGTGCGCACAGCGAATACTACCGACCGTTGACGGCGGGGAGCCGATGGTTTCTGGCACCGGAAGGGGCGGCGAGCATTTCGACGTTCAAGATTTATCAAAAGAACGATCCACTGGCGATTTACGGGGTGGACCGCGCGAACATCGGCGCAAGCGTTGGATACGCGTTCAACCGGTTCGCGGAAGTGCGCGTTGGTTACGACGCCGGATGGTTGAAGTCGAAGCTGCGCATCGGCACGCAGCAATTCCCGGCGGTGAATGGCCGCACGGGCGCGGCGCGGCTGAGGTTTCTGTTCGATGGCTCCGATGATCCCGTGATTCCGCGGCGGGGCGTACAGATGGAGACGAATTTCCACTGGTTTGACACGAGCCCGGGGGCGGCCGAGGCGTTTCCAGTGATGGATGCGCGCGTCGGGTACTTCCAGCCGATCGCGCATCCGGCGTCGCTCTTCGCGATTTCGAGCGGCGGAACAACTTTTGGCAGGCAGGCAACCGGCACGCCGCAGTTTTTCCTGGGCGGGCCAGAGCGGCTGGGCTCGTACGGGCTGAACGAATTGCGCGGGAATCAGTATTTTCTGTTTCGCGGCGGCTACCTCCACGACCTGCTCCTGCTGCCGCCGTTCGCGGGAAAAAGAGTATTCGTCATCGGTGAGTACGAGCTTGCGAAAATGTACGGCTTTCCCACCGCTGCGAAGCTGCCGAACGATTTTGCGGCCGGCATCGTGGCGGAGACGGTGGTTGGGCCGCTCTTCTTCGGCGGAAGCATTGGCGACAGCGGGCACAAGAAATGGTTTTTCCAGTTGGGGCGGGTATTCTAAAGAGAATTCACAGAGAGGTCTCGACGAAGGAGAGAACGCGATGCACGAGAAAATGGACGGAGGGATGAAAAGGAAGCGGCTGAGCTGGCCGGGGCTTTTCGCGTTGCTTCTGAGCGTATTGGGCACAGGCTCAGGGTGGGCGCAAACGCCAGCGCCGGCCCCGGCAGGAGCCGCCGCGAAAGAGCCAGCGTACAAAGTGGAGTACTACTACAAGACGCAGTGGGGCCATGCCGACGAGTGGCTGGCTCTGTTCAAGAAAAACCATCTGCCGCTGCTCAAGGCGCTGAAGGAAGAAGGGCGCATCCTCGACATCGCCATCGACCGGCCGCGGTATCACCAGACTGAGGATGGCCGCTGGGATTATCGCGTCACCATCACGTGGAAAAGCTACGCCGCGTCGAACGATCCCGGAAACGAGCAGGCGCTGATTCGCAAACTCTTCCCCGATCAGGAGACGTTCAAGGGCGAAGAGCAGCGGCGATTCGAGATTCTGATTTCGCATTCCGATGTGCCGATTGTGAGTGTCCCCCTCGAGCCGTAAGCGCGACCGGATAACCGGCTGCACCTGCCAACCTTTCTGGAAGGGCTTGACTTTCGCTTTTTATTCGCCTATAGTGCGGGTGGTAGATGGTAGAGGAAACGGGAGACGGGTGGCGCACCGGTTCCATTGTCCTTGTGACTCTCACGAGCCGGCCGCCGCCCGTAGAAACCGCGTTGCGGGGAAATGCGCGAGGATCGCGCAGCCCGAAGGTTGTGCCACGAAGAGAGACGACAGTGCATATTGGCTCCGCATCACTGCCGAGAACCGCCATGGAACCCTGCATCGAAGAGAAAAGC
>QHYP01000311.1:0-4692 GCA_003224195.1 Acidobacteriota bacterium
GATGGGCAACGCCGCCACCAGCGTGGACAGCAACCAATGTCCGAGTGGGTCATATACCTGGGTCCAGGTCATGGCACTCTCCTTTATTGCTTCACGTGCCGCCAAGAGCGGCGGTGCCCTATTCTTCAGGCAGGGTTGAATTCACCACTCATGATCATTTCATCGCTGATCAACCTTGCCTGGCGACTTGCGGGGAAAACTTTCGAACGCTATTCTGCCACAGTTTTGGCATAGTCGGATGGCTGAACAGCGTGCCGGCTCGGGGCTTGACGCCCTGCCGGAAAGAGTGGTCTATTTCGCATGCGCGCCCGGCGCGCCCGCAGGAAAGAGCCGTGGGGGCGAGATCATGATCCGCGAGGACATTCTCCAGAAATTCCCAGGCCTCTTTGGGACCAAGAAAATAAACGGCCGGGACGTCAATGTCGAACAGACCATCGCCGCACTCACGAGAGAGCTAACCGCGCGCCGTGAACTCCTGCAGTCCCCCGCGCCGGTCCGCAAGAAATATGCCTGGCCGAAGTGGGACGACACGTTTGAAGACCCCGTGACGGGAAAGTTTTGGACATTTCGCCAGATCGTCCAAGGCCTGATTGACAACTTTCTCGGCCGGGACAGCGAGTGGCGGTGGCGCCTCAATGATGAGGTGCCCGTCCCCAAGGACGCCCACCCGCTGACCAATCCCGGCTTGGAGCTCACCGGGCCGTGGCATCCGCTGGACATGGCCATCAACGCGTTGAATAGCCCTGCCCCCATGAATATGCCGGACTTTGAAGACGCCTCCCCGCCCCACTTCCAGCCCGATGGCACGCCCACAAATCAGCCGGTGGGGATTTTTGCGGCTATGCAGAACGCCAAGGAAATTTTCGAAGGTCGCTGGTCGGATTGCCCCTACGAGGTAGTGAAGAAAGGCAAAAAACGCGCGTATAAGATCAACAAGCCTCCGGCGCAGTGGCCCAGCCGTTTTGCGCGTCCTCCGGGCATCCACGTGCGCTATGACCACATCCGCGTCGATGGCCGACCGGTGCCCGGCGTGATTCCCGTCACTCTCCTCTGGGCCCTCAACAACTACGGATCCCTCACGCGCGCGGGCACGGGTGTGTACTACTACATTCCGAAGATCCAGACTCCTCAGGAAGCTCGCATCGTGGAGAAGCTCCTGGTACGGCTGGAAGGCGTGATCGGAGTCCCGGCTGGCACCATCAAGATCAAAGTTCTTTATGAGGAGGGAAATGCGGGGCGGTTCATGCCTGCCATCGCTTGGGTCTTGCGGCGCCGGCTCCTCGGCACGAACGTCGGCCGCTGGGACTACTTGGCCAGCCTCATCGAGATGTGGAAGGACGACGCGCAGGGCGTCTTTCCGGATCCGCAATCCATCGGCATGGCCTCGCCGAATATGATTGCATATCAGCGGTACAACGCGCTGATGATGCTCATGGCTGGCATGAAGAATGGTGAACTCAGCCAGGGTGCCCCCATTGGGGGGATGGCGGCGGTGATGATCTATCAACCGGCCGACCTCTATGGCCGCTCGAGGTATAACCGGCTGGCCCTGCGTGCGATGGTGTTTGACAAGTTGCGAGAGCGCCTGTTGGGCTTGATGCTTGTGGCCGAAGAGCAGCTTCCTGCGGCTCAACAGCCTACCCTGGAAGACATCCTTGCAGGCCGAGCGAAGGGGCGGCTTTACGATGCCTACCGGCAAAGCTGGGTCGCCAGCCCGGAACCGGCCTACGTCGCCGCCGGCAATGCGCCCCTGCTGGCCCCTGTGACGCAGCTCCAGGCGATCCTGGATGCGCCGCGAGAAACTGTGGATGTAAAAGGCAAGCCGGTGCCAACGGTCGCCAGTGGACTCGTTGACACGGAGCGGCTCCTGCTGCAATCCCGTGGCTTATTAGATCCGCAGGGCGAGATCACGCCCTGGGTCATCACCAGCGAAATGTTTGACACTCCGGAGAAACTCTTCACGCAGGAACTTTGGGATGCCATCTACTGCGTGCCGAAAGGTGAAATCACCGTCGAGCACATCCAACATGCGCTTTACATGGCGGCAAACTACGGCTTCCAGATCCTCAACGGCAACTTCGCAGCGGCGATTGACGACTACGAACTTTCACTGCGTTTCATGAATGACCTTGCCACCTACCGGATCGATGTGTCGTGGCTGTGGAGCCTCGTCCATCACCAGGCCGCCATCACCAAGAACGGCTACCTCAAGAAGCCGACGCTCACCGAGGATGGAGTCGTACCGGCTGTGAATGCCTTAGAGGTCAAGGCCGGGACCCGCTTCACCAGGGAGCTGTTCGAGAAGTTGTGGAACTTCCACAACGAATGGACAGCGGAGTTCTTCGCTGAGCTGGACCGCAGAGGCGATCCAGGCCGCTTTGACCGCACCAAAGCACCCGTCATCATGGAGATCTTGAAGCGCCAGTTGCTTTCGCCCCGGTACGTCCAGCACAGCGCCCGCGTGCTCTTCGTCGTGGGGCAGGCGAATCAGCAGGAGCGCGCGCAGATTCTGGACGCGATCTTCGACCTCTCTCGTCCGGAAGTCGCCAAGCGCGTTGAAGCAGGTACCCTGGACAAGATCGCTCTGGCCGCGCACGATTATGTCTATGACATCTTTCCGGCCGCTGAAGGAGAGCAGCGCCCGGAGGTGAGATCACGGGGGCAGGGCTGACCAAACTGCCCGGGCCATTGAGGTAGCGGCTGGCAAAGGTCAAAAACGTGGGCCAGTTTGGGCCAGTCGTATGACCGCCGCTGTGTTGACGAAAGGCAATGTCGCCGTCAATCAGCGCGGTCTCCATCGGCGGAAACTCGGCGGTTCCAAGGTCCGTCTTGCCCAACAGTTTGTACACGGGCCCAGCGCCGTCTGCGCCCAGGAACATGCCCTTTGCGTCGACCCACCCGCCCTCCACCTGTTGCGAACCGCTGCTGATGAACACCGGCCGGGGGGCGCAGAGAGCAATCAGCTCATGCGCATCCACGGGCAAATCTTCCGGAGTGAGGGGACCCGCGTACTTAAGAATCCACTTGCTCCCCGAATTTACGTCGGAGAATTTTGGCGCCTCCTTCACCCGAGGATCCAACAAAGGCAATCGCCAGACGCGGCTCGTACGCCATGGCGACCAAGGCGGCCTTTCCGTAACGCGAGAGGCCTTCAATGCCCACTTGTTTGGCGTCAACGGATTTGTCCGTCTCGAAATAGTCGAGCGCGCGACTCGCCGCCCAAGCCCACGCCTGAAGTGCACCCCAGTCGTCCAACTTGCGAGGCTGCCCCTTGTTGACCAGACCAATGATTCCTTGCGTTAGACCTTCGCCGTTGTCCGCCTGGACGCTGGTCGGAATAAGTATGGCGTAGCCCCAACCCTTGGCGAGTACCTGTTGCTGCCAGGTGGGCCCTTTCCCGACGAAAGATGCCCATTGCGCTTCCGTGAATCGCTTTCGGATCGCAGCCAGAATTTCCGGGCTCAAACCGAACTCCATTATCACAGGCACCGGACCGGTAGCATTGTCGGGAACGGTCAGGGACATTTGAATGTCCACGGTGATGAGGGGATAGGCGGAATTGTCCACGTGACCCACGAGCTTCTTCGTAATCACGGGGACGCTGGCGTTGTCCTCTCTCGTGACGCTGGTGACTTCCCAATTGACGCGTGGCGTGTTCTTGGGGACGCCGCCAAAGATTTCACGATCGAAGTCCTCCACGATTTCCGGCCGCCGCAGAGTCCACCAGTCTTTAGCGGATTTTAGCTCCTTACCATTCTTCAATCGCAGCGGATCCGGAAGGTGATAGGGCGCAACCTTGGATTCATCGAAGTTGGCGGCGTTGGGCGACCTTGGATTGCCGTCGGGACCGCGCCTCAGAGCGGCGATGTGGAGCAGATCCATGATGCGCTTATGATCTTGTTCGGCTGTCAAATGCACCGGCGGGGAAAGCGGGGTGACGGCAGGAGATGCCTGGCCGCTCACATCGAATGGGCAAAACATAATCAACACAAGCAGGAACTGGCAATAACTCCATGGAGTCAACCGTTGAGCGCGCAAGGAGCTGCCTCCCATAATTTATCGAAAGGCTCAAGCAGAACCGAAATCAAATCATCGGATCACCGGTTGATAAACGCAGAATCCGGCAGATGCTCACAATGAGCGACATCCGCTAAGCCTTACTCCCCGTGGATTTTTCCGTCTGCAGTCAGGCGCTCGAGCCAGCGCCGGGCGGTCGGCGCCCCAGATTCTCGGGATGCTTCTTGAGAAATTCGCGAAGCATCTGAGCTGAATCCTCGTGCCTTCCAACCGTGGTGAGCGATTGCGCAACCAGAACCTACTAGCGACGGATACTACCACGTTTTGATTTCGATCTCGCTGTACTATCAGGAGAGGAGCGGTCCGTTTTGGGTGCAGGATTGGGTGCAATGAAAGTGGAACTAATGGTTCCAGATCTCTTACAAGCCACACCAGATAGGACACTTAGATTTTGACTACTCTCGGCTGTTAACCGGAGGGTTCTGCATACCACAGGTGGACTTTTGCTGGACTTTACGATGCAAGTAGGCCGTTTTAGTGCAAATGAGAGTGCGCTAACCCGACAAAACCGAAAAATCGGTGACTACGAACAGGGCAGGTTGGATTGGCAAACCGCCGCAGCACCGGCTTGGCAATATTGTCTCAGGCATGTTGTCGCCCTGCCGTGGCTTGAGG
>QHYP01000311.1:4774-7334 GCA_003224195.1 Acidobacteriota bacterium
ATATATTGCCTGGATATTTGAAGACAATTCTTTCGTTTTTGGGTGAAAGGACCCATGGGCAGGAACAGCAAGAGGTCGGCTCCAATGCGCACGCTTACAGAGAAAGCCTACCTATGCATCAAGGAAGGAATTGTGCGAGGCGAAATCGAAGAAGGCGTGTTCCTCACTGAAAAAGAAATCATGAAGCGATATCGTATCGGGCGCACGCCATTCCGCGAGGCTTGCAACCGCTTGCATCACGAGCATCTGCTCGAAGTCGTGCCCCGCCGGGGCTACCTTGTTCCTCAAATGAGCCTGCAGGAGGTGCGCGACCTCTTTGAGCTTCGAGTGCTTGTGGAAGGCGCCGTGGCGGAACTCGCGGCCATAAGAGCGAATGCCCGGGAGATCGACGAACTGGCGCGCCTTGCCGACCAGAGCTTGCCTCCGGGTGTCTCGCGCAGGGGTAACAACGACCGCGCCGAGGTGAATGCGAATTTCCACTTACACCTAGCCACCATGGCCCATAACGGGGAACTGCTGCGACTGGAAAGCAGCGTCCTGGAGCGGACAAGACGGCTCGCCTATAACGTGGCGCGCTCGATCAGCGCCCATGGCCAGGAATTGAGCCTTCAGAGCCTGCACCGGCCAATTGTCGATGCCGTCCGTCGGCGAGACCGGGCCGCGGCGCGCCGGGCGGTTATCCATGACATCCAGCAGGCTCAAACGATTTTGGTTGGGCTGGCGGGTGATGCCCTTGAAGTGCCGGATGGAGCGCCGACAGGCCCGGATTCCAAGTCAAAATCTGAACAGAGCCGCAACGCGTTTGGTTCCGGCGACGCATAATAATCAGTTTTCTCCGTCTCAGCATGCATCCTCGCCGTAAATTGAAGTTTAAACAAAACGCTTGAAGTTCGTCAGGAGTTTATGATGAGACTGGGCTCTCCGTGGTGCGCCTGACCTTTTCACGATTCGTTGTGGAGAGACATATATTACAAATATATTTCTCTTGACGGCGACAGCTCGTAAAGAGTATATGACGCCCACCATAGCTGAGAAGCGCCGAGCGAGTTGCTCAGTAAGGATCAGTTGTAACTCCATATCGGCTCCGCGAGGCTCCACGCCGCAAGCGGCAAGACGAGGAGGTCGCCAATGGCGGCGATTTAGGCCGGCGATCGAAGCGGAAGTGGCGATGGGCCTTCCCGGCGGCCATCCTCCTCACGGGTGGCTCGTTGAGCGCAATATGGCGCGCTTGTGCGGAACTGTCGCTTTAGTGTTGCAAAAACACTTTGGCCCGTCGGCGGGCCTGCAAGAGCCGGAAGTCAAGGAGTCTCAACGGAAGCAGTCCTTGGCAAGTTAGCGATACTTCCAGGCAAAGTGGCGGGGTGCCGCGGCACTTGGGTCAGTTATCTCACTTGGGTGGAGGGGTTATGTCCAATCCATCTCTCGTCCGGAGTGCGCTGAATTCCCACAAGATCGTCTGGCTAGGGACAGCAGTTTGCGCAGTGTTGCTGTTGAGTTTGTGTCTCTCCCCAGGCGCAGCGAACGCGCAGGTGCTTTACGGTTCGCTGACGGGAAACGTCACCGATCCATCGGGCGCAGCGGTTCCGGGCGCCCATGTCGAAGCGCTCAACGTGAACACTGGCGTTACTCGAGTGGCCGCCTCGGACGCCAGCGGCATTTATCTGTTTAACGAACTCCAGCCGGGCACGTACAAAGTAACCATCTCGGCGATGAACTTTGGCGCTTTGGTGACGGAGAGCGTGCGCGTCGATGCGAACACGACACGACGCGTTGACGTGCAGCTCCAATTGAAGCAACAGGTCGAGACTGTAACTGTGACCAACGCCGCGCCCTTGCTCCAGACTGACCGCGCCGACGTGAATACACAACTGGAAAGCTCGCAACTCGCGAACCTTCCCCTGACCTCTTCCGCGGGGCGAAGCTTCCAGGCGCTCTACCGGATCATTCCGGGCTTCGGTATTGCAGTCGAGACAAACTCAGGGTCGGGAAATCCCCAGCGCTCCATGACTACCAACGTTAACGGTGGATCAACGCAGGGCAACGCCACACGGATTGACGGCGCTTTGGACACCTATACCTGGTTGCCAGCGAACGTCGCCTACGTGCCCCCGGTGGACTCGATCGAAGAGGTCAATGTGGCCACGAATTCGTATGACGCCGAGCAGGGCATGGCGGGCGGATCAGCGGCCATCAATGTGCACATCAAGTCGGGCACAAACAGCTACCACGGCGAAGCCTACGAGTTCCACAACGACCAATATCTTAGGGCGCTGAATCGCTTCAACCCGGTTGGTTTTGTGAAGCCAAGGGACATCTTGAACCAATTCGGTGGAAACGTCGGCGGCTCTATCAAGAAAAATAAGGTCTTCTTCTTTGGGGACTGGGAGCGCACGGTGCGGCGGCAGTTCGCAGCCAAGTCTGCCAGCGTGCCGAATCCGGCCGCCTTATTTGATTCCAGCGGCAACGTCAGCTTCGCGCCCGCGATACCCGCTGGAACCGACTGCAACGCAACACCCGTCAAGGGGTGCATTTTCGACCCCAATACGGGCGCCGCCAACGG
>QHYP01000311.1:7407-10548 GCA_003224195.1 Acidobacteriota bacterium
ATCGCCACGGCGGGCTTTCTTAACAGCCAGGGGGTGTCGGCCGCGAACTTCGGCCAGAATGTTTTCAACTATTTTGGCACGCACCCTGCCGCGTTCAATCGTGACAACTACGACGTGAAGATCAATTATGTGCCGAACGCTCGAACCCTGGTATTCGGCCGATACAGTCTCGGGAACGCCACTTTCCTTGATACGCCGTTGCTGGGCGATGCAGGCGGCGACGCGACCGCCGGAGGGCAGCCGGGTACCGCGCCCTCAAGAATTCAGAGTGTCGGGCTGGGAGGCAGCTACACAATTTCTTCCAACATGCTGATCGATGTGAACATCGGATTCACCCGGCAGCGGCTCGGCGCCCAGGCCCAGGATATTGCCCTGGGTGCGTTCGGGCTTAACACGCTGCACATTCCCGGTACGAACGGCCCGGACACGCTACAGTCAGGCATCCCGGCCTTCCAGATCGCTAACTGGGCCAACATGGGAAATCCCAACACCGGCAGCCCCTTCTTGTTCCGGGACAATTCGTACGTGGCCAACACCAACCTGAGCTGGGTGAAGGGGCGGCATGATCTGCGATTTGGCATGGAGTACACCCGCAGCATGATGAACCACTTTCAGCCGCAGGGCGGAGCCTTCCAGACCGCGCGCGGCAGCTTCGTGTTTAGCGGACCCGTGACCGCTTTGTTCGCCACCGGCGCACCGGCCCCGAACTACGTCAACTCCCTATCGGACTTCCTGTTGGGCTTGCCCGACCGCGTGGGCATAGCAATTCAGAACGTCAATCCAAACTCACTCCGATTCAGATCGTGGGCCGGGTATGCGCGGGACCGCTGGCAGATAACCCCCAAACTGACGACGAGTTACGGATTGCGATGGGAATTCTATCCGTTTGCGACCGCTGACCACGGAGGCGCTCGCGTTTTTGATCCCACAACGGCCAATGTCTTCATTGGCGGGTTCGGCAGCGTGCCGATCGATGACGGCGTTAAAGTGGGACACGGACAATTCCTTCCACGCCTGGGAATCGCCTATCGGCTGACGCCGAAAACGGTGGTCCGCGCCGGTTACGGGATAAGCGCTGATAACAACAATTGGCGGTTCCTGAGAAACGCTTTCCCAATCGTGACGAATGCGGATGTCAACTTGACCTCGACGTTCATGCCTGCTGCGAGCCTTACGGGTGAGACGCTTGCTCCTTATCCGAGCCTCACGGCAGGAATACCTTCCGTGACGCTGCCGAACCTCAGCTCAGGAATCGTTCCGCTCCCAGACAAGACGGGTACGACCACAGTGGCGAACCCCTTCCGGCGAGGCTATTTCCATTCGTACAACCTGACCGTGCAGCACGAGGTCGCTGGCTTTGTGGCTGAGGCGGCCTACGTCGGAACAAAGGGCATACGCGTCCTCACGAACGGCAACATAAACGCGGCGCCGGTAGATGGCGGAAACGACGGCCGTCTGCTGAACGCCGCCTTTGGGCATATCTCGACAGTTCAAAACCCGGCGAGTCCAATTATCTGCATGCCGCCAAGCACAGCCGGCTGCTATGCAGGTTGGACAGACATCAACAGCCTGCAGCCTCTCCAGGACACCTACTATGATGCGCTGCAAACCAAGCTTACTCGGCGGTTGGGTGGCGGCTCGATGGTCGGGGTGGCTTACACGTTCTCGAAGACGCTCGACTGGGAAGATAATGAGGAGCTGAATGCTCTGCTGTTCCCATTCCCGGCGTATATGGCGCGGAACAAGGCGCTCGCGGGCTTCGACCGCACGCACAACCTGGAAATCTACGGAGTGTACGATTTGCCCTTCGGGCGAACAAAGCGCTGGGCGAAGCACGGTATTGCCAGCATGTTGGCGGGCGGTTGGCAATTGAACTGGCTGCTGACTCGGGCGAGCGGGACGCCGCTCACGCTCACTGGCGGAGGTAGTTCGCTCAACGCTCCGGGAAATACCCAAACAGTCGACCAGGTTGGCCCAATAAGCATCGTGGGCGGCCTCGGCCCCACACAAATCGTCGGACAACCACCCCAAACCTGCGCCCTCTCGGACCTGTCGTGTCACTATTTCGATCCCAGCGCGTTCACTGGGGTTCCGACCGGACGGGTGCGGTTCGGCACGAGCGGCCGCAACATCCTCCGAGGGCCGGGTCTGTTCAACTTGGATACCAGCCTCTTTCGCGACTTCAAGATCACTGAGCGCGTAAAGTTACAGTTCCGGGCGGAGGCGTTCAGTGTGACGAACACGCCGCATTTGGCTAATCCGGGAACTGTCTGGACGCCCGGCAGCACCACATTCGGGGTTATCAGCTCGACGTTGAACTTGGCCGGGCAACTGCCGGGCAGCGGCGGGGAACGGTGGCTCTGGCTCGCAGCTAAGCTGACCTTCTGAACAAATTTCACGGAGGTTTCCCAACCGCCCACGGAAACAGTGCCGGAGAGGCTTTTCAACTCAGCAGAGCCGCAAGCATCTGTCGAGCAAGCGCCTGCGTGGGCGTGTGTAGTTCCGCGGGATCGCCGAAGGATTGGGGCCATTGATAAAAACCACAGCCATCCAGGCCTCCGGGAAGGGGGACAAGCAGCCATGAGGGATGAAACGGTTCGCCTCTGCCTTTCCAGCGCCAAACTCATTGCGAGCGGGCTGCTGTTAGGGGCGCTGGCTATTGGTTGCAGCGCTCCGGTCTTGGCGGGCGCTGATTCTCAATCCACCCGGAAGACTCACGCTGAATCGGTCGCCCTCGATGCGACCGTCACCATCCTCCTCAGCCCTGAAGAACCGGGGCCGATAGTGGAAGCGGCTCAAGATCTGCAAAGTGATTTTGCTAAAGTGCTCGGAAAAAAACCTAGAATCGTCCGTCACATGGAGGATGCAGCCCCGGTGACGGTCTTGATCGGCGAGGAGTCTAAACTTCCGGAGGGTCTGCGCTCAGCAGGTCTGACGGAGCCTGAATCCTTTTTGATTTCTTTGGCTCACGGCCCCGAAGGGAAGTCACAACCCAATAAGGTTGTGCTGCTGGCAGGCGCAGACATGCGTGGGACGATCTATGCCATTTACGAGTTTTCCGAGGAATTCCTGGGCGTCGATCCTCTTTATTACTGGACCGATCATGAACCCGTGCGGCGCGCTCTGATTGAGCTACCAGCA
>QHYP01000312.1:0-3137 GCA_003224195.1 Acidobacteriota bacterium
CTTGTCTACGAAATAGCGCTCGGTCTTCTTGTTGCGAATGGCTCCGGCGTAGCGTTTCGCGGGGAGAAATTGATTGGGGATGCCGAGCTGCTCGCAGAAGTAGTTCAGTTTGTCGGCTTCGGTTTCAAGGTATGCGTGCTCCAGATGCTCCAGGACGAAATCCAGAGAAACGAGGCGCGTCCGAATGTGCTCGGGGGAATGTGCACGCCGGTTGCGGAGGTTTTCTCGGCCGCTCGCTCGATAGACGATACGGGAAAATACGTGGTACACGCGACCGTTGCGGAGAAACGAGCGGGCTGTCGCGTGACCTTTGCGGAGGAGTTTTTGCGAGAAAGCCATGCTTTTGTCCCCGCTCTTGGTTCCGGTGAACTCGAGGAACTGGCGGATCGTGAAGTAGCCGGAATGTGTGGCTACTAAATAGAGAAAACGAGCTTCGTCTTCGGTGTAGCCGAGATGGCGGAGGTTAGCCAGACTGGATTCGGGGATGTTCATAGACGAAAGATCGCTGCGCTCAATTCGTGTTCGTCCCGAACGCGGCGGAGCCGGTCGGTCTCGCCGCGCCGGGCGTAAATCCGAAAGCCGGCGCGGGCCTTTGCCGCCAGTCCCTTGGGGCGGTAGTGCTCGGTCGCGAGTTCCAGATCCAGCCTGTGAATCTCCATGTCCGGGTCATTGGCATATTCGAGGCGCATGTCGGGAATCTGAATTTCCCCGTCGACAACTTTGAGCCCGTGTCTCCGGGCCACTTCTTCCTTCACCGTGTCCGGGTTCTTACTTTCGTCCCCAAAGGCTCGGGCCAGCTCGGCGTAGAGGTCTCGCTTAATTTCGTAATCGAGCTTGACGCGGACGACCTTGCCGCCGCGGCCTTCGATTTCATCGCTGACCTTGTGATAGAGCCGGTAGAGCTCGGCGTCGTGAATTGCCTCTTTGGGTTTCTTCAGACCGTGGTAGGTGACTTGGCCGCAGTGAAGGAAATTGCTGCGATGAAGAACTTTGTCACCTTCCTTGTTGAGCGTCACCACGCGAGTGGGGAAATGGTCAGAATCGGCAATGCGGGTCTGTTTCACAAGGCCCTGGCGGCTGAGGTTCGCGATGTCGTTTTCCATGCGCGAGTGGTCTCCGTTGTAGGCGAACTGGGCGAGATCACTCGTGGCAACGACCCGAAACTTGCCGATCTCCGTCAAGGAGTGCATCTCTGAATCACGGAGCCGGTACGTTTTGCTGCGGTCCAGGAAGTCTGACCGCGTGCGTCTGGCGAGGATCATTTGGACGCGCTCCTCACGCGCTAGAGGCGGGCGGTCGCCTTTAGGGCGGTCGCGGGCTTGCTGGTCCCTAGAGTCGGCTCTGGCCTCTTCTTCGCGTATTCTTTCGCGCCTGCGGGCTACTGCCCACTCGTAGCGGGTGTCACGATGCGGACTGCGGCTGACATCGCGGGCGGGGCCGCGAAAATCGTCAATCTCGAATGCGTCAAAACCTCGGGACATAACAGGACTCCTCAGACCTCGACCAAGCTCGAAAGAGCGAGCGGCAAGCCGGTGAGCAGCGAAGGCCCTCCTGAGGCGTGCCGCTGGTTCCAGGAAAGAAACCCGATGGGTGGGGCTGTGGCGCTAAGTGGTGGCACAGTCGGAGATAGAAGGCTGGCGTGGCGCGCCGAGGTTGGGCCGAGAGTGCCTGGCGCCGCGATGCGATCAGTTTGAAGGCAGTTGTGTTCTTCATCCGCAATGAAGCCTCTTCGTCTTCTCGGGAGTTGGGTTCAGGAAGAACCGCTGGCATGGTTCGGCCCCACGAAATGCCCGAACCATGTGGCCTTGAGGCGGTTCTTGCCTGCGCGTATCGCTCCGGATCTGTGAGTGAAACGCGACCTGGCCGGTGGCTGACCGAAGTGGGACGGCCCCACCGTACCCAGGGGGAATCAGACGTTGGCTCCCCTCATATATACAGAGGCCCTGTTTTGGGGAAAACGTGTTAAATTTTCTTGTGGGTGAATACTTTTGGTTGGAACGTTCTCAAAACAAAGAACTTCTAGGCGAACACTACCTCCGCACCCATAAAGAGGCAGGAGTCCACCTAGAGCGAGGGGTGTAAGGAAAAGGCTCCAGGGAAGGAGAGAGCCGGGCTTGCGCTCAAGAATGGGAGTCATTTTGATTCCATGACTGGGGCCAGGATTCACCCGTCGCGTGCGGATACTCTCGAAAATTGAAATGAGTAAAGCCTTCAGGCTCGGTTTGACTCGAGGGCCCGCAGATCGCTTCGGCCTGTGAAAAAGTATACAATGAGTTACTATCTTTTTTATTTTAATAAAAATTAGTATTGACAAACTATATTAGGCGTGTCCTAGTCTCAGGCGACCCACGAACATAAACGGCCCGGGGTGGGGTCTCGCTTGTCTGCTCCGGGATGGGGCAAGTTTTGTCCTACAGGGCACAGGTGTCGGCCAGCTCAAGTTCTTCATCGAACTTTCTCCCTGCGATTTCCTCGGTCGAAGCTGCGGCCTTCAGACAAGCGCCCCAAACCTGGAGATACTCGGTTGAAATCTCTCTTTCGTGAATCGACTGTGTCCGACATACGGAGGTAACCATGCTTAAGAAAACGATCTTTCTGCTGTTTGTTGTCGTGGCCTTGCAGTGTGCGTTGAGCCAAAATGCGACAGCGCAGACAAATAACGACCCGTGCGTAAACTGGGTCGGAAACGGCTGCAACGCGCTGGGGATGCCGTGCCCGGGTTGGTTTAATTGCCAAGTGGAAGGCCCTTGGCTGACAGTTTGCCAGGTGAAGAACCTCTATTGCACTCCTCCCGTCCCTTGCAATCACTGTCCTTCGGCTGGAAATCCAATCAGCCTGGCGAGCGGCAACACATTTATCGAGCAGGCGGACGTAAAACTTCCGGGCCTATCGGGCGGTTTGAGGCTTGTCAGAATGTGGAACAGTGTGTGGCCATCGAACGAAGGCACGTTTCAAGTCGGCCTGTTTGGATCCAATTGGCGTTCAACGTTCGAGGAACGGGTGTTCGTGGACAACGACCACTACATCAAATATGCCCGCGGCGACGGCAGCTTTTGGGCCTTTGGATACAACGGGACCACTTACGGTGTAGCTGCTCCGGCGAACATCACGGCCACTCTCGCCTACGGGAGCACATA
>QHYP01000312.1:3190-4300 GCA_003224195.1 Acidobacteriota bacterium
CAACACGACGCAGGTCGCCTACGACGCCACGGCCCGGCTCACAACCGTCACAGACCCAGCCTCGCGTCACCTTTACTTCGGTTATGGAAGCGGCACGAGCCGTTTGGTGACAAGCGTTACTTCCGATGTTGGAATTTCCTTGTCGTATTCCTACGACAGTCAAGGGCGGTTGAGCCAAGTGACGTATCCCGACCTGACAACCATATCGTTCACATACAATTCGCAATCTCTCATCACGGCAGTAACCGACTCCAACGGGAAAACGCTTGAATCGCACACATACGACAGCAGCAACCGAGGGCTGACTTCGTCGCAAGCGGGTGGCGTTCAGGCCGCCACTGCTTCTTATCCGCCTCAATAGAACTGTCTTCGGCAGTCATGCGTTCGAGCAGCGGGGTTGCGCTCTTTCGTTCTAGTCGTGATGGTTGGGAGATATTCATTTATGTATCCGAACACAAGGAAGACGGTTCTCACGCTCGCATTTTCGGCCATGTGTTTGTGCGCTGGTCCTGCGCACGCCCAGGCGCCCACCATTACGGGGATCTCGCCTACAAGCGGTCCCGTTGGCACCGTCGTACAGATCACGGGATCGGGCTTTGGCACGACGCAAGGGACAAGCACCGTGTCTCTCAATGGGACCAGCGCAACGGTGGTGGGCTGGAGCGTCAACATCCTTGACGTGCTTATTCCATCGGGGGCAACTTCCGGGTCGTTCTCAGTCACCGTGAACAGCCAATCGGCAAACAGTTCTGTATTCACCGTTACTGCGCTTCCCTCTGGCTGGTCGGAAGCGGATGTGGGCTCCGTGGGAGTGAGTGGAAGCGGTAGTTACGCGAACGGGAAGGGAGCTGGGCTAGGCACTTTTTCCACGAGCACGGACGGCATCCATTTCGCCTACCAGACATTATCGGGCGACGGCACGATTGTGGCGCGAGTGGTCAGCTCAAGTAGTTCGTCGGCGCAGGCCGGGGTAATGATTCGCGAGACGCTCGACCCCGGCGCTAAGCATGAATACGCGTTTTATTACTCGTCGAGTCTTTATCAGACGTACCGGACGAGCACCGGAGGGGGTTCCTCTTACCAGGGTTGCGGGAGTGTGACGCTGCCGTA
>QHYP01000237.1 GCA_003224195.1 Acidobacteriota bacterium
TTCGCCTCAACGGAAAGCGACACAGCGAAAGCGCAGCGAGTGCGGCTGCTCAACGAGCTCTTCGCCCGCTTGCGGGTCGTGCCGGGTGTCGAAGCTGTGGGCGGATCCAATGTGCTCCCCCTCTCGAACAGTCCTGCCGATGGCACGTTCCTGATCCTGAGCCAACGGCAATTGCTGACACGCATGGAAGACTTCGAGCGATTCGTGCACGATCCCGCGATCACGGGCTATGCCGATTACTCTGTGGCGAGCGAGGATTATTTCCGTGTGCTGGGGATTCCGCTTCTGCGCGGGCGCCTCTTCGATGACGGCGACGTGATGGATGCGCCGCACGTCGCGGTGATCAACGAAGCTCTGGCGCGCTCGCGTTGGCCGAATGAGGACCCACTCGGCAAAATGATCGAATTCGGCAACATGGACGGCGACCTGCGCTTGCTCACTATCGTCGGCATTGTGGGCAACGTGCGCAACCGCAGCCTCGAGGCTGCGCCCAGACCCACGATCTATGTCAACTACCGACAGCGGCCGCAGTCAACGACCAACTTGACGGTACTTATCCGGACGAACAATCCACCTGCAACCGTGGTTTCTGCGGCGCGACGGATCGTTCACGACCTGGACCCAAACGTACCTCCGCGCTTTCGGACGTTCGCGCAGGTCTTCTCGTCTTCTCTAGCAACGCGTCGATTCAATTTGATACTCGTGGGAGTGTTCGCGGTAGCGGCGTTCTTGCTGGCGATCGCCGGGGTCTATGGCGTGATGGCCTTCACGGTCGCGCAGCGCACGCGGGAGATCGGCGTGCGGATGGCATTGGGCGCCGAAGCGGGCCACGTGCTCCGGCTGGTCCTTTGGCAGGAAATGCTCCATGTCGCGGCGGGTGTTGCGGCGGGAATGCTGGGTGCGCTAGCGCTTTCACGATTCATGACCAGCCTGCTCTACGGCGTGAGCGCAACGGATGCACCGACGTTCCTGGCCGGCGCGGCACTGCTGTTCGGGGTGGCGCTCGCGGCGTGCTACGTTCCGGCGCGGCGGGCGACGCGCGTCGATCCGCTGGTCGCGTTGCGCTACGAGTGAATTCTGCAGGTCAGAGGTTTTTGAAGAGAACGCGCAAGAAAGTACAGGAGAGGCTGAACAACGGTGGAACCCCTGATTCGAATGCGCAATCTTGAAAAAGCGGTCGAGGCCGGCCCAAACAAGTTCTTTCTCTTGCGCCGGATCACGCTGGAGATCAACCGCGGCGAATTCGTCACCATCATGGGACCCTCGGGCGCGGGAAAATCCACGCTGCTGAGCATCATCGGCATGCTCGACGGGGCATGGAGCGGGGAATATTACTTTCTAGAGCAGCCGGTCCATAAGCTGAGCGTCAAGCAGCGCAACGAGCTGCACAAGGCCAACATCGGCTTTGTCTTCCAGAGCTATCACCTGATCGACAACCTGACAGTTTTCGAGAATCTCGAGATTCCACTGTCGTACAAAAACGTTCCGCGCAAAGAGCGTGTGAGCCTGGTTTGCGACAGCCTCGACCGGTTCCAAATCGTCGGAAAGAAAGACCTGTTCCCGAGCCAGCTCTCCGGCGGGCAACAGCAACTTGTCGGCGTGGCGCGCGCGGTAATCCAAAATCCCAAATTGATTCTCGCCGACGAGCCGACAGGCAACCTGCATTCCGCCCAGGGCGACGAAATTATGCAGCTCTTCAAGAGGCTCAACGACGCGGGTACGACGATTATTCAGGTGACGCACTCCGAGCGAAATGCTTCCTACAGCAACCGGATCATCCAGCTCAAGGATGGGTGGATCGTCGGAGAGCAATCCACGGCGGCCGTGCAAGCGGGCTAACTGGTCGGAAAACGTGTCCCTTCAAGACTTGCGTTATGCCTTGCGCATGCTGGCAAGAAGCCCCGGCTTCACTGCGATCGCCGTTTTGACTCTGGCGCTTGGGATTGGAGCCAACAGCGCGATCTTCAGCGTGGTCGAGGCAGTTCTCGTGCGCCCGTTGCCCATCCGAGATCCGGACCGCGTTGTCGTTCTTCACTTGCAAATGCCAAAGATCAATCTTCCGCGCACCGAGATTTCGCCCTTGCAGTACCGCGACTACGGCAGGCACACGGACGTGTTTGAGTCCACCGCAGCATGGACTGGGCGGAATTACAACCTGACCGGGTCCGATCGTCCAATGCGCCTGCTGGCCCGGCGAGCAACTGCCAGTTTGTTTCCCCTGCTGGGAGTTTCTCCAGTTCTGGGGCGCGCTTTCACGGCCGCGGATGACGCATACGGGAACCAGCACGTCGTCCTGTTGAGTCAGGGCCTGTGGCAACGCATGTTTGGCGGTGAGCGCGGCGCGCTTGGCAAGCGCATCCAGCTTGACGGGGAGAGCTACGAAATCGTCGGCGTGCTGCCGGCAAAGCTGGAAGCGCTCTATCCGCACGTTGAGTTGTGGGTCCCGGCGGCATTTTCGCCGCGGGAACTTTCCGAGGAGCGGCGCTGGTCGCTGTACTGCACGATGCTGGCGCGGCTTCGGCCGGGAATCAGCCTCGCTCAGGCGCGCGCCGCAATGGCGGCTGACGCAGCGCGCGTGGACACCGGAGGAAATCTTGGCGATAGCTTTGGCATAGAGGTGCGTCCGCTGACGGAGGAACAAGTCGGAGATGTGCGCCAGCCACTCTACATCCTGCTGGGCGCGGTTGGCCTGGTGCTGCTGATAGCCTGTGTGAACATCGCGAATCTGCTGCTGGCGCGGAGCGGGGCGCGGTCGCGTGAAATGGCCATCCGCGCGGCAATCGGGGCAGGACGCCGGCGAATTGTCATTCAGCTATTGACGGAGAGCCTTCTGCTGGCAGTCTGCGGCGGAGCGATCGGACTGGTTCTCGCGGAGTGGGGCATGAGTGCACTGGTCCAAATGGCTCCGGCAAGCCTGCCGCAGGCGAGCGCCATTCGACTCGATCCCGTTGTGCTGGGCTTTACCCTCGGAGTCTCGCTTGTCACAGGAGTTCTGTTCGGGTTGGTTCCCGCCCTCCACGCCGCGCGCACCGATTTGACGGAAGCTTTGAAAGAAAGCGGGCGGAGCGACACCGGAGGAGTTGGAAGGCAAGGACTTCGGCGAGGGCTTGTGATTTCCGAGGTGGCGCTCGCAATGGTCCTGCTCGTGTGCTCTGGACTTCTTCTCCGGAGCCTTGCGAAATTGCTTGAGGTCAATCCTGGATTCGATCCCGCGGACGTTTTGTCAATGCAGATTTCCTTGCCGGGGACAAAATACGACAACGCGGCAAAGGTTGCCGCATTTTCGGATGCCCTGCTGAACCGCGTGACGTCGCTGCCGGGCGTGCTTCATGCCGCACTTGCGAACCAGCCGCCTTTGACTCCAGGGATGGACAATTCCGTCTTTTTCATCCGGGACTACCACCCCGGACCAAATGACCCGCAACCGCACGACGACACGGTGTACGCCACGCCGGACTACTTCGCGACGATGGGTATCCCGCTGCTGCGGGGCCGCGAATATACGCAGGCGGAGATGCTCACAAGAGGAGAGATTGGGGAAGGTTCCGTGGTCGCCATTGACGAGGCCCTGGCCAAACGCTTCTGGGGCAATCAGGACCCGATTGGAAAAGGTCTGGGCTGGAGCGATCAAGGTCCCTGGGCGACGATTGTCGGCGTGGTCGGCACGGTGCGGAGCGATGACCTCGCTGAGGAATCCAAGGGCACAATCTATTTCCCGTACCGCACCGGCGGCATGACGCTGGTTGTGCGCACGGTGTCGGACCCGCGTCTATTTGCCGAGACCCTTCGCGAGCAGGTGCAGGCAACCGACCCTGACCAGCCGGTGTATGACATCAAAACGATGACCGAACGAGTCCAGGCGTCGCTCGAGCGGCGGCGCTTTGCGGCGATGCTTCTGGCGATGTTCGCCGCGTTAGCGTTCGTCCTCGCCCTCATCGGATTGAACGCGGTGGTCGCTTATCTCGTTACGCAGCGGACGCACGAAATCGGGATCCGCATGGCGCTGGGCGCGCGGCGCGGAGACGTTCTGCGCCTCGTCGTATCGCAGGCGTTGGTCATGGCAGTGAGCGGCGTGGCTGCGGGGACAGTTGTGGCCGCTCTGGCAACGCGGCTCCTCGCGAGCCAATTGTTCGGCGTTCATCCTCTCGACGCCGAAACTTTTCTAATTGTGTCGGGGCTGTTGATTGCCGCGGCGCTGGCGGCGTCATACCTGCCGGCGCGGCGGGCCACGCGCGTGGATCCCATGGTTGCGCTTCGATACGAATAGGAGCAGACGCACGTGAACACGATGCTGCAGGATCTGCGCTTTGCGTCTCGGATGCTGGCGAAGAGTCCGGGATTCGCGGCCACCGCTGTTGTTACGCTGGCCCTCGGCATCGGCGCCAACACGGCCATTTTCAGCGTGATGAACGCTGTCCTGCTGCGTTTCCTTCCCGTTCCGAACCCGGAGCGTTTGGTCTGTCTCCATTACCACAATCAGCCTCGCGAAACTTCGCAAACAGGTTATGGCGACCTCTCTCTCTCCCAGCCGGCCTTTGAGGCCATGCGGACGCAACGTCATGTCTTCTCCGATCTGGTCGGCTTCGTGCCGCTCAGCTTCAGTAAGACGGTTGTGCGTTTCGGCGATGCGCCCGAAGAAGCGGCTGTGGACATGGTCAGTGGGAATTTCTTCTCCGGACTGGGCGTGGTGCCGGCGCGTGGGCGAATGCTCACTCCCGAAGACGAATCACAACACACACAGGTTGCGGTCCTCAGCTACAACTGCTGGACTCGGCGTTTTGCTCGGAATCCATCCGCGCTCGGTCAGACGCTGTATATCAAGGGCATCCCCTTCACCATCGTCGGAGTTGCCGCGCATGACTTTTTCGGCGTGGAACGAGGAGGCTCGACCGACCTCTGGATTCCGCTTCAGACCATGCCGGAGCTCAAGCCCTGGGGCGCGTCGCCCCAGGACAAAGCCGCTCTTTACGGCTCCCCGGACTGGTGGTTCTTCATGATGATCGGCCGCCTGGCCCCGGGCGTGAGCGAGAAGCAAGCCCTTGCGCAATTGCAGCCAGTCTACGAACGGGTGGCTTACCTGGGAACAGCCGGGCGGCGTGCGGACGAGCAGCCTCCACGGATTTATTTCACTCCCGCCCGCGGGATCGCGGGCCTTCGGGAGAGTCTCGATACGCCATTGCGTGCCCTCATGGTCGCGGTGGGTCTCGTCCTGGTGATTGCCTGCAGCAATGTAGCGATGCTCCTGGTCGCGCGCAATTCCGCCCGCCAGCGCGAATTCAGCCTGCGTTCTGCGCTCGGTGCAGGTCGCGTGCGGTTGTTGCGCCAATTGTTGACCGAGAGTCTGCTGCTTGTGGCGGCTGGCGGCGCGGCCGGCTGGCTGCTGGCAGTTTGGGCCAGTGAGGCTCTGGCGCGTTGGGCGGGATTCGATGTCAACCTTGCTCCGGACCGCGCGGTATTGTTCTTCACGCTGGCCATTTCCTTCGTGGCAGCATTGGTTTTCGGGTTCGCGCCGCTCCGCAGCGTGAGCCGGGTGCCGCCGTGGGTGGCACTGCGGACTTCCGGTACAAGCGCAAGCCAGGATCGAGCTGGATTCCGCGCCGGCCAAATCGTGGTAACCATGCAGATGGCTCTGTGCCTTGCACTTCTTGTTGGCGCAGGGCTTGCCGTTCGCACCCTCCTGAACCTCGAAAACGCCAATCTCGGGCTCCGCGCTCAAGGACTGCTTGTCTTTGGCATTACTCCGCCACAGAGTTTGCACAACGACCCCGAAGTAATTCGCTTCTACCAGGGGCTCATGGACCGCTTGCGCATCCTTCCCAGCGTCGAATCGGCGACGTTTGTGCAGATCCGCCCCGGCACAGGCGGGAGCAACAACACGATTGCGTTTGTGGACACGAAAAAATCATCGATAGCCTGGTGCGCTGGAACGCGGTTGGCCCGGATTTCTTCCACGTGGTGGGCACGCCGATCTTGCTGGGACGCGATTTCACGGACGCGGATTCCGCGTCCACGCTGAAAGTTGCGGTAGTCAACCAGACATTCGTGGATCGTTACTTGCCGGGCCGCCAGCCGCTGGGTCATCACCTCGCCATCGATGGAGAGAAAGGCGCGCAGTACACAATTATCGGCGTAGCGCAAAACAGCAAGTACACGAGAGTGCGCGAGCAAGACTCCCCGATGGCGTATTTCCCCTATACGCAGATACCCGACATTGCCACCATGCAAATCGAGCTGCGCGCGCATGGCAATCCCGCGGCTCTTCTGCCCTCCGTGCAGCGCGTGGTTCATGATTTCGGACCGGATCTGGCGCCGCTTCAGCCCATGACCCAGCAGGCGCAATTCGAAGCATCCTTTTCCCAAGAGCATCTATTTGCGCGGCTCGCCCTCTTTTTTGGCCTCCTCGCCGCACTTCTTGTGGCCACGCGTACCGGGTAAGCCGGAGAACCGCTGAAATTGGCGTGCGCATGGCCCTTGGCGCGCAGCGCCAACAAGTGCTCTGGATGATATTGCGGGAAAGTTTGAGAGTGAGCGTCGCCGGCGTTCTCCTGGGCCTGCCTTTGGCTTTTGTTGGAGCGCGGCTCTTGCGTTCGCTTCTGTTCGGCCTCGCGCCCGAAGACCCGCTCTCTCTTTTGCTGGCAGTGCTGGGAACCTGCGTGGTCGCGGTGGCGGCCAGTCTGATCCCCGCGCGGCGGGCGACGCGCGTGGATCCGATCGTTGCGCTGCGCTACGAGTAGTCTCCCGAAAGCGTGACTTCGGCGTTCGGCTCAGCCGATCTGCCAGGTGCTGACGGAAGGAAAGTGGAATAGACTACGGTTTTGAACTCGCATGAAGTCCCAGAATTCCCATCCGTATCGCGTCTTGCTCGCGGATGACCAGGCCGACATCCGCGAAGCCCTCCGGCTGTTGCTGAAGCAGGAGGGTTTCGAATCACATTCCGCGGCGTCGCCCGCGGACGCGCTGGCGGCGATCGAGTCGCGGGAATTCGACGCCATCCTGATGGACTTGAATTACGCACGCGACACCACTTCCGGAGAAGAAGGGCTCGACCTGCTCACGCGCATTCAGGCTTCGGACAGCACGCTGCCGGTCGTCGTGATGACGGCGTGGGGCAGCGTCGAGCTGGCCGTCGAGGCCATGCGCCGCGGCGCGCGGGACTTCATCCAAAAGCCGTGGGAGAACACGCGCCTCCTGACAATCCTGCGCACGCAGATCGCGCTGCGGCAGGCGCTTCGCCGGGCTTCACGCCTCGAGGCCGAAAACCGGCTGTTGCGCGCCGAATCGCGGCCTAATCTCATCGCGGAAGCCCCCGCGATGCAGCCCGTGCTGGAGCTCATCGCGCGCATCGGGCCTTCCGACGCAAACGTGCTGATTACCGGCGAGCACGGCACCGGGAAGGAGGTAGTTGCACAGACGCTCCACGCGCTTTCGAGCCGCAACGCGAAGCCGATGGTAACGGTCAACGCCGGCGGTCTTTCGGAGGGAATTTTCGAAAGCGAGCTCTTCGGCCACGTCAAAGGCGCTTTCACGGACGCGCGCGCCGATCGCATCGGGCGCTTCGAGCTCGGTGACGGTAGCACGCTCTTCCTCGATGAAATCGCCAATGTTCCCTTGAATCTGCAAGCCAAGCTACTCCGAGTTCTCGAGACAGGGGAAATGGAGCGCGTGGGCTCTTCGAAAACGCGCCGCGTGGACGTACGCGTGCTCGCCGCTACAAACGCCAATGTCAACGCCGAAGTCGCCGCCGGCCGTTTCCGGCAAGACCTGCTCTTCCGCTTGAACACCATCGAAATTCACTTGCCGCCGCTCCGGGAACGCCGTGAGGACATTCCGTTGCTCGCGCACCATTTTTTGCGCGGTTATGCCCAGCGTTATCGGAAAACGGTGACGGGTTTTGATGCAGCCGCGACGCAGGCGCTTCAGGGGCATCCGTGGCCTGGGAATGTCCGCGAGCTCGATCATGCCGTCGAGCGGGGTGTCCTCTTGGCGGAGGGAAACGTTGTGAGGTCTGCTGACCTGGGCCTGCGCTCTCCCAATTCGGGCGCACCCGCCCGGCTGGAAGAAATGAGCCTCGAAGAAGTCGAGCGCTACCTGGTCCAGAAAACGCTGGCGCGGTTCGAGGGAAACGTCAGCCAGGCGGCCAAGGCTTTGGGATTGAGCCGCAGCGGGCTTTACCGCCGTCTGCAAAAGCACGAGCAGCGTTGACCCCGCTCGGAGCGGGGTCACACACATGATTCGACCGCTATGCGGTCACACAGGATATGAAAGAGCTCTCATTTGAGCGGCGCATTCAGCTTCTCTCCCTGGCCGCGGGTCTCCCCGGCTCGTTGATTGCCTTGATTCTCCTATGGACAGGTGACTTTTCCTCGCGCACGGCCTGGACTCTCACAATCTTCCTCGTTCTTTTCTGGCTCGGCTTCGCTCTGTCTGTGCGTCATCGCGTCGTTTTTTCTCTGCAAACGCTCTCCAATCTTCTGGCGGCGCTGCGCGAAGAGGATTTTTCGATTCGTGCGCGCGGGGCGCGTTACAACGATGCTTTGGGAGAGGTGATGCGCGAGGTCAACGCGCTGAGCGAGACCCTTCGCGAGCAGCGCCTGGGAGCCCTCGAAGCCACCGCGCTTCTCCGCACCGTAATGGAGGAAATTGACGTCGCCATTTTCACCTTCGACGCCAAAGGCAAGCTGCGCCTGATCAATCGCGCTGGCGAACGCCTCCTGGCGCGTCCCGCCGAAAGGCTTCTTGGGCTTTCGGCGGCCGATCTGGGGCTCGCGGCTTGTTTGGAAGGTGAGCCGGAGCGAACGATCGAGGCGAATTTTCCAGGAGGGACGGGGCGGTGGGCGATGCGCCGCGGTTCCTTCCGGCAGGGCGGATTGCCCCATCACTTGCTTGTGCTAGCAGACTTGAGCCGGGCTTTGCGCGACGAGGAGCGCCAAGCGTGGCAGCGGTTGATCCGCGTCATTGGCCACGAACTCAATAACTCGCTCGCGCCCATTCAATCCGTGGCGCAAAGTCTAGAAGGCAGCCTGGGGCAGGCAACCTCGGAGCCAGACTTGAGCGCAAATGGCACGGGCGAAGTTCTCGAAGACATGCGCCATGGCCTGAGCATCATCCGCTCGCGCACCGAAGCGTTGAGCCGCTTCATGAGCGCGTATGCGCGGCTCGCCCGCTTGCCGCAGCCAAAGCTCGCGCCCGTCTCGGTGAGCGATTGGATCCATCGCGTCGCGCGCCTGGAGACGCGCCTGCCGCCCAAGGTGGTCGAAGGGCCGTCTCTGACGATCCAGGCGGACGTCGACCAACTCGAACAACTTCTGATCAATCTGATTCACAACGCAGAGGACGCATCGCTCGCAACCTGTGGCGCGGTGGAAGTCCGCTGGTCGAAGAACGGCTCGCACCTGGATGTTTCCGTCCTCGACGAAGGACCCGGCCTTCCAAACACAACAAATCTATTTGTGCCTTTCTTCACCACGAAGCCCGGAGGCTCGGGCATCGGCCTCGTCCTGAGCCGGCAGATTGCCGAAGCGCACGGCGGCGAGCTCATCCTCGAGAACCGTCGCGATAAACGCGGCTGCGAAGCGCGGTTGCGCTTGCCTCTGTCGTAGGCTGCGGCATCGTCCCTGCTATCATTTAAGGTTGACCGCTTCGCGGTCACACTTGAAATGATCCGGATTCCATGTCGCGGCGTGCTGTTCGATCTGGATGGCGTGCTTGTCGATTCCACTCCGGCGGTTGAGCGCGTGTGGACTGGTTGGGCGCTCGAACACGGTCTCAACCCCCAAGAAGTTGTTCGCCGGGCCCACGGGCGGCCCAGCCTCGCCACCTTGCGTGAACTCCTGCCCGGCGCGGATCCAGAAGCCGAAAATCGTGAAGTCGAGCGGCGCGAAATCGAAGATCTGGAAGGCGTCATTCCCTTGCCCGGCGCACTGGAACTTCTCCGCACTCTCCCGGCCGATCGCTGGGCGGTGGTGACCTCCTGCACGCGGCCACTTGCCGAAGTGCGCATTCGTGCGGCGGGCCTGCCACGACCGCATCATCTGGTCACATCGAGCGACGTTGCGCGTGGAAAGCCGTACCCCGATCCCTACCTGAAGGGGGCCGATAGCCTGGCGGTGGCGCCCGCAGATTGCCTGGTTGTCGAGGATGCGCCGGCGGGCGTTCATGCAGGCAAAGCCGCGGGCGCGCGAGTGATCGCGCTGCGCACCACGATGGCTGAGGATGAACTCAGGGAGGCTGGGGCGGACTGGATTGTGCAAGACTGTTCTGCGTTATCTCAAGACCCGGCGGCCACAGACGGTCTTCTTTCGATTCTGCTCCGCAAAGAGCTATAGTACGATCTTTTCAAAACAAAATGGGACCTCGATACGTCTTATGGAAATGTCGGAATCCCCTGCCTCACAATGCGGGGAAACCCAGCTCAACGCGAGGAGTGTCATCATGAATAGCCCACTTGGGCTCAGGACGTGGATCGCATTGCTGTTTTTTGTGGCGGTGGTTCCCTTTGCGGTGAAAGCGCAAGAAAAAGAAACAAAACCCGCCGAATCACAAGCGGCAGCTAAGCCGGCGGAAACGCCCAAAGAAGAATCGTCGGTCACCGAACACAGCACCAAAATCGGAGGCCAGACGATTCCCTACAGGGCTACCGCGCAAACAATTCTGCTCAAGGACGACAAGGGCGAACCGGCCGCTCTGCTCTACTCAACCGCTTACACGCGGAACGACGTGAAGGACCTGAGCCAGCGGCCGCTCGCGTTTCTCTATAACGGCGGTCCCGGCTCCTCATCCGTGTGGCTACACATGGGCTCCGTCAGCCCAAAGCGCGTGATCACGGTCAATGCGGGTGTGACGCCGCCGGCCCCGTACAAGGTAGCGGACAACCCCGAGTGCTTGCTCGACAAGACTGATCTTGTGTTCGTCGATCCGATTGGCACCGGCTTCAGCCACGCGGTCGGGAAGGCGCAGGACAAGGACTTTTGGGGCGTGGACCAGGACGTGAAATCCCTCGCGCAATTCATCGCCACTTACGTGACGCGGAACAACCGCTGGAACTCGCCGAAGTTCCTCATTGGCGAGAGCTACGGAACGTTTCGTTCGGCGGCCCTGGCAAACTATTTGCAAGACCATGACAACATCTACTTGAACGGAATCGTTCTGGTCTCCTCGGTTCTGGACCTCGGAACGATCTCCTTCAACCACGGCCAGGATTTCCCCTACATCTTCTATGTGCCGAGCTATGCGGCTACCGCGTGGTACCACAAAGTCCTGAAAGACCGGCCGGAGAACCTGAGCGCCTTCCTCGACGAAGCGCGCAAATTCGCCACGACGGACTATGCCGGCGCGCTCTTGAAGGGCGGCAACCTGAGCGCATCGGAAAAGGCCGACGTCGCGAAAAAACTGTCGCGCTTCACGGGCCTGGGCGAAGACTATCTGATCAAAGCGAACCTGCGTGTGAATCTGCCGCAATTCATGCAGGAACTGCAGCGCAGCCGAGGTCTAACGACGGGCCGGCTGGATGCGCGCTTTGCCGGACCGACCTACGACCTCCTCGGTGAATATGCGGAGTACGATCCGCAGGAGACGGCCATCAGCGGCGCGTTCGTCGCGGCGTTCAATTCCTACGTGCGCGAAGAGCTGAAATTCGGCCAGGACAAATCGTACAAAGTCAGCGCCGAGTTTGGGGGCAACCGCTGGGACTGGAAGCATCAAGGCGGCAACAATTTCGGTTTCCCCGGCTCGCCGAACGTCGAGGGAGACCTGGTGGGTGCGATGATTGCGAATCCTCGTCTACAGGTGGAAGTTGAGAACGGCATCTACGATCTGGCTACCCCGTTTCTCGCTACGGAATACACGATGGACCACCTGGGTCTGGCGGAAAACCTGCGCAAAAACATCCATCAGCAATACTACGAAGCGGGACACATGATGTATGTGCGCGACGAAGACTTGGCGAAGCTGAAAAAGAACATCGCCAGTTTCATCGAGAGCGCAGTAAAACAGTAACGACTCTGGGGCCGGTCGGAAACCCAAGCTCATTCGGAGGCGCTCTTCGCCACTTCATCCGCGCCCTCCCGGCCCCAGCTTTCTTCCGCCTGAATCAGACGTTACACTCACGCATACTTCTATCATAAGGAATACACTCGCCGCACTCTGCGGGCATAAGATGTGAGAGTCACAGTTCAAAGGGAGGCTTCCTGACCTACTGCAGGGATCTCTCCTAGACAACTGCCGTATCAAAGGAACCGAGGAATCCATGTCCACCTCCTTGTCTGCGCCCACGAGTGCGCCGACGCCACCCCAGCGCACGATTCCGACTCCGCAGCTCGTCACGGCCATGCTGAAGGCGTACGAGCACGTTAGCGATCTGATTTTTTCCCCTGGGCGCGCGCCTCAGGTGGAATCGAATGGCGAGCTGATCCAGTTGAAGTTCAAGGGATTGGAGGTTCTGACGCCGCAGGATACTCAGCAGATCGCCCGCGATCTGATGGGCGGCAACGAGTACCCCGTTCGGAAGCTCGAACAGGATGGCGCGGCGGATCTTTCTTACGCCGTGCCGGGCGTGTCTCGCTTTCGTGTAAACGTCTTTCGCCAGCGCGGCAGTTGCGCCATCGTGATGCGCGTCATCCCTAACCGGATTCCCAATCTGGACGAATTGAGATTGCCGGCACAGCTCGGAGAAATCGCGCGTCTGCGAAACGGCATTGTCCTCGTTACAGGTCCGACGGGCTCAGGGAAGTCGTCCACGCTGGCAGCTATCGTCGACAGGATGAACGAAGAGCGCGCCATTCATATCCTGACGATCGAAGACCCTATCGAGTTCTTGCACCGCCACAAGAAAGCCACCATCCATCAGCGCGAGCTGCACAGCGATACGCCGACTTTCGCCCTGGCCTTGCGCGCTGCCCTGCGTCAGGCGCCAAAGGCCATCCTCGTAGGTGAGATGCGCGACCGGGAAACGATCGAGATCGCTCTCGAAGCCGCGGAGACCGGCCACCTCGTTCTCTCGACGCTCCACACGATCGATGCCTCGAAGACGGTCGAACGGATCATCGGAACTTTTCCCGTGAATGAGCAACACGGCATCCGTGTGCGGCTCGCCAAGGCCTTCCGCTACATCCTTTCGCAACGGCTCTTGCCCCGGAAGGAGGGAAAAGGCCGCGTGGCGATCATCGAAATCCTGAAGTCCACGATGCGGACCCGTGAATACGTGGAAAAGGGCGAGAACGAAGGCAAGACGCTCCTAGACGCGATGAGGGACGGTTCGACCGAGGGCATGCAGCATTTCGACGAGGAGATTGAAAAACTCATCCGGGCCGGAATCATTGATAAAGAAACGGCGTTGTCTTACGCCACGAATGCGGGCAACCTGCGTCTGGCGATTGCCGACCTTTCGGAGAACACGGAACCCGCCATGACGGTGCCGCGCGATCGCGTCTCAGGCAATGCGGAAGTCGAGATCGAGCGCTAGTGCCGTTCCACCTATTTGGAACCAACCTGAGCTCTGCATTCGGTCCGGGCTGGGAGGGAATATGGTGGCGCCGCCTTGGCCTGCCCCGTACGAAGCCCGGGGAAGTCATAGGAAACGGCGCAACAAACCTTCGTACGGGGCCTGAAAAAGTCGGAACGGCACTAGGCGACGGTCTTCGCTTCCGAACCGGGCGTCGCAAGCACAAGGAGAGAGCCGCCGAGCGGAAAAGAAATGCGCAGGGCGAGCCGGCTTTCGGCCTTAGAAAGTTTCCAGAGCGCACGGTTAAGCCAGGGAGCCGGAACTCGGGGCACCGCCGGTCTCGACCGCAACACGATCTCCATCCCTCTGATGAGCAATTTGGCGGGAAATAGCCAAAGAAAGAAATAACGCGCGTCCAAAATGCGGAGTTCGGCTTGCTGCGCGAGCTTCCGGAAACTTGTCTTTGTAAACCGTGTCCGATGCTCATTGAGAATGTCGTGATTAGTCCACAGGAGTGGAAATGCCGGCACGGTGACCAGCAGCAGCCCTCCCGGTTCGAGAACGGAACGCGCATGGCGTAGCGCGGTCTCCGGCCGGTCGAGATGTTCGAGCACGTCGAGCATCAGAATGAGCGAGTAACGTTTGCCCGGCTGGAACGATTTATCGAATGGCCTCACGCTGATTTTTGTGCGATGTTCGCCGCTCGCATCGACGAGATCGTCCGCCGGCTCCACGCCCTCCACTTCACCGAACGATTCCAAGCGGCTGAAGAAAAGCCCGTCGCCGCAGCCCACGTCGAGAATTCGCAGATCGGAGCGCGAGCCGAACCGCCTCCGCAACACCTCGAGAATGGTCTCTTCGCGCGCACGCCACCACCAGTGCCGTTCGTACAATTCGCGGTATTGTCTGCTGTAATTCGGATCCAAAGCGCGCCCCGGTGCGAGTGTGCCGTTAAAAGCCAGCGATTCCAGTGCCGTTCCAACTCTTTGAAACTAACTTTTTTCTCGGCAGAGAAGAACAGCAGCGAACTTTGGGCAGCGGGGTATTTGGCCGAATAAGTTGGAACGGCACTAGCGCCCGCCCGCGCGCCGCGCCGCACTTCCATAATTACTCGAAGACTTCAGCGAGTCTTCTTCCCCGCCCGAGGCTCCTCCCACCACGCGGCTCACGATGTAAAGAGGCCTGCCTTTCGACTCTTCATACACGCGCCCAACGTACTCCCCGATGATCCCGAGGAAGAAAAGCAGGACGCCTGAGAGAAAAGTGATAAGGAGGATAAGCGCGGTGAATCCTTTCGGAGACTGATGCAGCACAAGCTTGACGAAGACCGCGTACAGTGCGAACAGCGCGGAAATTCCAATGGCCGCGGCCCCGAACAACGCCGCAGCGCGAATGGGCACAATGGAAAAGGCGAAGATGCCATCGGAAGCAAGTTTCAGCAATCGCAGGAGATTGTATTTGCTTCTGCCGGAGTGCCGCTCCGCGCGCTCGACGGGCACGCCGATCTGCCGGAAACCCACCCAGCTCCGCATCCCGCGCAAATAGCGGTGATGTTCGGGCATCCGCTGGATCTGCTCCACCACTCGGCGCGACATCAGACCGAAATCTCCCGCATCGAGCGGAAGCCGAAGCTCCGAAAGTCTTGCCATCATGCGGTAGAAAATGAAATAGCAAAACCGGAGCGGCCACGCCTCCTTTCGATTCGTGCGTTGGGCATATACCACGTCGTAGCCCTCGAAAAACCGAGCAACGAACTGCGGAATGACCTCCGGCACATCCTGCAAATCGCCGTCCATGACGACCGTGGCGTCTCCGCTGACGTGGTCGAGCGCGGCGGTCAGCGCCGCTTGATGACCGAAGTTGCGCGAGAGCGACATCACGACGATGCGCGCATCTTCCCGCGCCACCTGTTCCAGAATCGCCATCGTGCGGTCCATGCTTCCGTCGTCCACAAAGAGAAGCTCGTGCGGCCCGCCCGGTACCTGGTCCAGCACGACTCGCGTGCGCCGCACCAGCTCCGGGAGCGCAGTCTCTTCGTTGTGAACGGGAATCGCCACCGAGAGACGAAATCCGGACTTCAAGGCTTTGCCCTTCCCTTGCAATACACCATGTTCCAGAGAGTTGCGGTCATCGCTTTCAGCGCATAGGGCTCGAAGACGACAAGATCGAAGCTCTCGGAGAAAAGATTTCGCCATTCCTCGAGCGGCCGGGGATAGTCGCCGCGGTCCAGCCGGGCGAGCAGCCGCGCGATGGATCGACGCTGAGGCAACACCAGATCCAGGACATGGATGTGTCCGTCGGGTGTCAGGAGCGTGCGCAAGTGCGCCAGGATGCGCCGAACTGCTGGTGCATCAACGTGGTGGAGGAAGCTGTTCACCAGGATAAAGTCGAATCCGCGGTCCCGCGGCACGTCGTACGTGGTGACGTTGGCTACCACAAAGTCTCGCGCAAATTTCTTCCGGGCATACGCAATGTAACGGGGATTCAAGTCAATGCCCAGATATCGGGAGTGGGCAAAAAGATGCGTGTTGGTTCCCGGCCCGCAGCCCACGTCCAGAACGCGGCGCACGCGGCTCAAATCGTTGTGCGCATGCACGGGCGCGAACTTGTCGCTCGCGAAGGGCGCCTGCCATAGCCGATAGACGATGTTTTGTTCGAGAACGGAATGGGCAAGTTTCATCGCTTCCAGCGTACCTCGAAATGCCCGACGGTGTCTTTCTCGGGAAAGCGCTCCGCCAGCGCTTCGTAGAAATCGTCGTCGATCATTCTGGAAAAACCCGGATCCATATTCAGCACCACCACCTGGATTGGACGGCTGTCGATCAAGTTCAACAGGCGTTCGGCACGACCATCGGGTTTATCGAAGAAATCAAACAGCGTCGGTGTGGGATTTTTGTAGCCAGCAAGAAAGTACACCTCCGGGCAGTCCGGCGCGGCATAAATCTCGCCGGATCTGGCATGTTCCTGAACGAGCGGGATGACCTTCTCATAGATGGCGACGAACTTGGCGGAAACGCGGAGGTTGCCCGCTCGAGGCAGATTTAGCCGCGTCGTCTGTGTGTCCGGCTGGAAGTGAGTTCGCATATCATAAATGAACGTAGGCGTGACACGGAAAATGGCGAAGGCGGAAAATCCGACATAGAGCACAGCGAGCAGGAGACGCGGAATGCACGTGAAAAACCGGAAGACTCCCGCCACAGCCAAGATAGCAAGAGGAGCCGCATAGCAAAAATAGATCGGCGAAGTGAACGGAAACTGCACCAGGCTGCAAAGTGCGGTGACCGACAGTAACAGGAAAACTTGCTGCGACGGAATGTCTGCCCGATCCCCCCGCGCGCTCTCGCGACTTCCCAGAGCGCCTGCCCCAAATATCACGAGCGTAGGGATTACCCACCACGCGGCATTCCAGACCATTTGGTAGTGCGAAGCGTTCGTCGCCGAAGTACGCAGCAGATAGATGAACAGCGCCGCGACGGCAAGCGTCAAGAGCCATCGCGCGATTCCACGAACGCGAACGCTCACAGCAAGGATTCCCGCGAGGATTAATTCCGGCAACGCGGTGATCAATTTGGGAGGAGCCTCGAATGCGCCGGTCACCCGTATGATGGGCAGAACAAAGATTCCCTGAAAGAGCGACCCGAGGGCATGCCCCCGGATATACGGAATCAAGAAGATTGCTAGCGGCACGCCGAGCCCCGCACTAAACGGCGCAAGCATTCGCGTCAGTGAGGCAAAGCGCCCCCGAGAAGTGTGGCCACGCGTCCGCATCTCCCTCGAGATGAGCAGCGCAACGAGCGCGAAAACGGGAACGATAAAGCTGACGTATGCTTGGAGGCTTCCTCGCTTCTGAATCAGCAGGAGCAGTCCCACCAGGAGCACAAGCAACGAGCCCGCGACGAACGCGGAATAGATCGCGCCGCCGCGTCTGTCATCCGCCGCGCTTTCGCCACCGCTCCTCTGTTCCAGATAAAGAAGAAACAAGAAGATCCCTGCCGCATAAAAGAGCGCCACAGTCTTCACTAAAAATGACAGTCCCCCGCTGAGTCCCGCAAGAAACAGCCATTTCCACTTTCGATCCTCCAGATACGCAAAGAGCGCTGCTGTGCCGAATGTCGCAAAGAATAAGTTGTACCAGGACGGGACCGCGGCCGAATAATTCGGTAAGCTCCAAACCACGGCAAGAAGAGTGACGCCGCCGGCAACCCAATCGGGCGCAAGCTTGGACGCGATCCAGTAAACGGCCGGAACCCACGCGAGGAAAAAAACGAAAAGAACAATTCGTGTCGTGGCAAAACTTTCCCCAAGGAAGCGGAACGCAAAAGCATTCAGATAAGACAGTCCGCCGGTGTAGACCTCCGTATAGTCGCGGTGTGGAAGTTCTCCGTGCAGCACGCGATCGGCGCTCTGCGCGAATGCCCCCTCATCATGGGGCACCCAGCCACGTTTGAGATGTCTCCCCTCATAGATGCCGCTGATGCCCCAGACGACAATCAGGATCAGCCACCAACGCAGCCCCTGATGGAGGAGGTGTGCCCACCCCCATTGAACGGGCGCATTGTTCGATTCATACCCGGCAACCTGACTTTGCAATCCGGCGGTCATCGTTTCCGCTGAGAATGAAATTCAAATAGCGACCCGACGGGCTTCCTGGCAAAGACTGCATGCGTCGAAGAAATTCTCTCACAGAT
>QHYP01000308.1 GCA_003224195.1 Acidobacteriota bacterium
AAACCCCGGCTCGACAAGAAACGCCGTAATTCCCTTTCCACTGGCGTCGGGATTCGTCTTCGCAAAGACGATGTAGATCCCCGCTTGCCCGCCGTTCGTCACCCACGTCTTTGTGCCGTTCAGCCGATACCCACCACCGGCGCGCCCATTTTGGAGAAGGGCCCGCGTCTGAATGGCCGCCGCATCGGAGCCTGCTTGCGGCTCCGTCAGGCAAAAGGCGCCTAGAATTTCGCCCGACGCCAGCCGCGTCAGATATTTCTTCTTTTGCGCGTCTGTGCCAAAGTTCAGCAGCGGGATTGTCACCGCGGAGTTCGTCACGCCCACCGCCACGGCCAGCGCCGCGTCCACCCGCGCCACTTCCTCGATCATCAGAGCGTAGGCGATCGTATCCATCGCCGCGCCGCCCCACTCCTCCGGCACCATCATCCCGCAGCAGCCCATTTCCGCGAGTTTGGCGAGTTCCGCGGTGGCGAATTTTTCTTCGCGGTCGCGCTGGCGGACAGTCGGGCGCACTTCGGCTTCCATGAACTGGCGCACCGTGTCGCGAATGAGTTTTTGGTGGTCGCTAAGCGAAAAATCCATCGCGTCGAGTTTACACGCGACGCTAGTGCCATCCAACTATTTTGCCCAAGGCGAAACATTTCGGCAGCCTTCGGCGTTATCTCCGGTAGACCCTTTCACCAGGCCCCTCACAACAAGGCCCTTACAACAAGGGAGGACACATGAGTTTCATCAAGAACCCAGGCAGATTCGCAGGCTTGCTGTATGTGCTCACGTCAATCGTGGGCTTCTTCGCCATGGGCTATGTCCCCAGCAAGCTGATCGTCCACGGAAACGCAGCGGCGACGGCCAACAACATCGCGGCCAACGAGACGCTCTTTCGCCTCGGCATCGCGGGCGAACTCATCGGCATGACCGGTTTTATCTTCGTGGCCGTGGCTTTGTACGATCTGCTCAAGGGGGTCAACCGGCGGCACGCCTCGCTTATGGTGACATTGATTGTGGTCTCGATCCCGATAGCGTTTCTGAATGAGCTGAACTCCATCGCTGCCCTCGTCCTTGTGCGCGGGGCTGACTTCCTATCCGTATTCGAAAAGCCTCAGCGGGAGGCTCTGGCAATGCTGTTCCTCAATCTGCATCATCACGGATTTGTGGTCGCCGAAATATTTTGGGGTCTGTGGCTCTTTCCCCTCGCGCTGCTGGTGTACCGGTCGCGATTCCTGCCGCGGTTCCTGGGCGTCTGGCTCGCCCTCGCCGGCTTCGCCTGGGTGATCCTGAGCCTTACCGGCATACTGTTGCCGCAGTATCAGGACAAGGTGTTTACCTTCACTCAGCCCGCCTTCTTCGGGGAGCTGGCGTTCATGTTCTGGCTTCTGATCAAGGGCGCCAAGCCACCGGCGCTGGACGCCGCAGCCTCATCCCGCTTGTAGCTCAGGCCTTCAGGCCTGAGGAATCTCTCTTCGCGGGTGCGCCACCCAATCCAAAAGCCTGCCCCACCCGGCGACCAACTTCAATCTTTTGGCGGCCATTTCTGTGCGCCGTGGATGACATTTGCGATTTCCACCCTTTCTTCAAGGACCCGGTAAACCACCACGAAGGGAAGCGGTGGCAAGGGAAGTTCGCGTGTCCCTTCCACGCGGCCCGTTCTACCCTTGTTTGGGAGAGACTTCAATGAACCAGCACTTTCGTAGATGGTCTTGGCAATGCGTTGAGCAGCAGCCGGATTTTCTTGCCGGATGTATTTGATGAGTCGGAAAAGGTCTTCAGCGGCGGCGGGTGACCAGCGAAGCTGCATTTACTTGCGGAACATTTGATCGATGCGATCGCCGACTTCTTCGTGCGTCAGGAATTCCCCGCGGTCCAGCTGGTGCAACCCTCTAGTCACCTGCTGGCGGAACCATGCGTCGTGGTCGACGTAGTGTTCCACGAGCTGCTTCACGTATTCCTCCGCGCCGCTCTTGTTCTCGGCAGCGGCCCGCTCCACTTTCGCTTGCAGCTCAGGAGAAAGAGGACTTCCATATTTTCCTAGACTACGACTAGGTTTACACAGCACCGCTGTCAAGGCTTAGCTCGTCAAGGTACACTCCGCAACGATGGCCTTTCAGAATCAAATGCGCAAGGATGGGTCACCCAGGATTCTTAGCGGTCGAGGGTCGGTCTGACCGTTAAGGGCCTGCTACCAGCCCAGTCAATAACTGAAGTGCTCGTTGAGCGAGGAGAGTATCTGCTTCCCGTCCAGTTCGTGGAAGGATCGGAAGATTGCCGACAATATGGCGCGCATCCCGAACCAGTCGGTCGTTTGCAGAAGTTGAGGATCGGCGACGCATGCTTGTAGCCGATTATGGAAGCGTTCTTGAATCTCGTCTTTGAGAAGGACTTCGCCCTGGTACTTGCGCAGGCTCGTGTCGTATCCAGTCCATTGCACGG
>QHYP01000238.1 GCA_003224195.1 Acidobacteriota bacterium
CCGGTGCCACAGAGGGAAAACTAAGACTCAAGCAAGGCAGAAAACCGTGGCGACGTGCAGAAGTGGCCTCGGAGATTCTAGGGTGCAGGATCGTTGCCGAAGAGAACGGCGAGGTCCAGATAGAGCCGCAGGGTGGCTTTGAAGAGAGCTTCAAGACCCGCTGTTTCCGGAGCTATGTCATGGTTTTTCAGGTCAGCGGCCACGGCGGTGCAGATCTGAGCTGCGCGGCGGATGCGCTCGGCCATGAGCAGCGGCAGCACCGTTGCGGTGTCGCGATGCTGGAACTGCCGCTCCTGCCATTCCTGCACGGCCCAGGCGGTCTTGCGAACGTAGTCCACGGCGTCGCGGAATTCGCGCAAAACACGCGGGTCAATGTCCCCGGAACGTATAACTTCATCGAGTTTCTTTAGTTCCGCAGTTGTTCTCTTCAGGCGGAAAGTCAGTCCCCAAAACGATTCGCTGGGAACGAGCAGCTCAATGGCCACGCCGATCACGGTGCCTTCTGCGGAACGCCGAATAGCGCAGGAGCGGCCCTTAGTCATCTCGCTGGAAAACAAGTTCGTCAACTCGAGTTCCGTGTCGAGCGGGGGAAAGACCTCCGTGTCCAAAAACTGAAGCAGGCCGCCGTGAATGTTGACTTCTTTCGCCTGGGCGTCGGCCTTGATGAGGTCTCCGTCCGGCTCGCGCCAGCGGACTTCCACAGGCACGAGGATAGGGAACCGCCCGCTTCTTCGCTGCCCTCCTTCGGCGGGCGGCGCTTTAGATTTGCTTTTGTTTGCGGCCACGAAATACCTCACGAGGGATCGCGCAGAGGGCCGGTCTAAACTTTCCCGCTCCAGCGAAACGCTGTTCTCTGACGCCACGAAAGACGCTTGTCTTTTCAGGCCAAACTTGCGTCGTTGCTTACAGCATAGCGGATAGGAATAAAAATGGTGGGCAGTGGTGCTGATTCGGTAAGCGGTAGCGCCCTATTCAAGTGGCCACAGCGTTGCCAGCTTGCTCGGGAGCACAGTGTGGGGAAGAGTCATTTTGGAGCTGCGAAGATGGCCTTGGGAATGGACATGTGGACGCCTTTGTTGCCGTCAACGAGTTCGGTGATATGGAGGTCGGCGGCCACGCTCGCCAGCATGTACGCGTCGTCGCGAGAAAGATGTTTTGTTTCCATAAGGAAGGCGATCATTTCACGCACGGCGAGCTTGGCGGCTTCGTTCAGGTCCTCGTGGAGGCCCATGGTGATGTAATGGGTGGACGTTTCGGCGCGCGGCCAGAGCAGATGCAAGTCCTTATGGACGATGAATTGGAACGTCCCGATGAGGGAGGTTTCGAGCGCGGTGATGTCCACTTCCCCGTCGCCCTGGCCGGCATGGCCGTCGCCAACTTCAAAGAGCGCGCCGCGGGCGTGGACCGGAAGGAAAAGCGAAGAGCCCGCGACCAAATCCTTGTTGTCGAGGTTGCCGGCGTGTATCCACGGCGGATTGCTGCTGATACGCCCCGAAACTTCCGGCGGAGCAACGCCCATGCTGCCGAAGAAGGGATGCAGCGGGATCTCGATGCCCTCGGCGAAATGCGCGACCATCCGCGTTTCATCCAGCGGGATGATTTTCATGCGCGCGTAGGGAAAGTCGTCGGGGAGGAAGCCGCGGCCGGGGCCGAATCCGTTGTAGGCGTATGGTATGGCGAGGCGAATTTTCTGGATGCGCACTTCGAGGACGTCGCCGGGCTCGGCGCTTTCGATGTAGATCGGGCCGGTAAGAATGTGCCCGCCCGGTCCCTTGTCCTTGACTTCTTTGTAGATGTCGCGAAGCGATTGCTCGACGCGATCGGCGGGAACACCCGCGCCTTCCAGGCGCTCGGGACTTGAGGTGATGAGCGTCTGTATTTCGACCGTGTCGCCGGAGTGGATCCGCAGCACGGGAGGGGTTTTGGCGTCGTAATAGCCCCAGGCGATGGTTTTTGGCGTCGGCTTGAGCTGCAGGGCTTGGGCGTGCGCGACGCACGGCACGAGCACCGCGAGGAAGCCAAGCAGAATGAGAATTCGGCCGGCAGGATGACGCACGAGGGACCTCCTTCGGGCAGCGTTTCGCGCGCGGATGATACCACTGGGGGACATCCCGAGGAGCGCTGTTGGCGTTAGCCTTAGGGTACTAGGCTTACGGTAAGGGATAACTGCCTGTTCACACGGGCATTTAGCTGCGTTGACTTGGCTTTTCGGCGCCTGTTAGCGTAGCAAGGAGCGGGTTCCGCCTGCCTCGCCACCGCGCAAGGGTTGGGGAGATCTACTGAGGCAGCCCCTCCGGTCGCCTGTTGCTGTGACCCGTTCCGGGCAGGTCCTTCGGCCATGCCCGGGACGAGGATGGGCGAGCTGCGGTGGAGTCTCGTCCGAGATCGCGCATGGCCTATAGCAAAAGCAAGTACGTCGAAGCTGCGCAAAAGCTGCTGAACCAGGGCAAAATCACCCAGGCCATCGGCGAATACCAGCACATTCTCAAGTACGAACCCAAAGACCAGGTCACTTTGATGACCATCGGCGAGCTCTATATTCGCCAGGGCGAATCGTTTCAGGCCATCGACTACTTCGAGCGCCTCGCCCAGATTTTTGTCGCCGATGGGTTCCTGACCAAGGCCATCGCTGTTTACAAGCGCATCGCCAAACTGGCGCCGGACGAGATTCGGCCGCTCGAAAAGCTGGCGGATCTGTACGTCCAGCAAGGCGTGATGAGCGAGGCGCGGCCGCTGTTCTTGCAGCTTGCGGAAATTCATCTGAAGAGCCACCGCCGGTCCGAGGCGGTCGGCCTGCTGAAGAAACTTCTCAACGCGGAGCCGGACAATCTTCGCATTCAGATTCGCCTGGCGGATTTGTATCACGCGATGGGGCAGTCGAAGGACGCGCTCGAGACCTACGTCGAAGCCGCGCAGCGGTTTCTGGCGCGCGGCGATCAGGCGGAGAGCCTGAAGCTGGCCGACAAGGCGCTGAAGCTGGATGCAAAGAATGCGGCCGCACGGAGCATCAAGGCGCGGGCGTTGGGCTCGGAAGGGAACGTGGCCCATGCCGCGCAGCTCCTGGAAGGCGCCCACGGGCTCGAGAAGGGCGGGGAGCAGGCGGAACTCCTGCTCGATCTTTACATCAAGGACCAAAAATGGACCGAAGCCACGGAGCTGGCGCTGCGCGTATTCGAAGCGGATGAGAAGAATTTCGGCTTGGCGCAGAAAGTTGCCGAGGCTCTGATGAAGGCCGACCAGACCGCGCGCGCGGAGGCGCTCGTCGAGCAACTGCGCATCCCCATGATGGACGCGGGCGAGCACGAGCCGATCACGAAGCTGTTGAATGATCTCGTGGCGCGGCTTCCGGGTCGCATCGGGCCGCTCGAGTGGCTGGTGGAGGCCTACAAGCGGATCAGCGATTCGTTTCGCTTGCCCGACGCATTGTCGCAACTCGGAGACGCGCTGGCAAAAGCGGGGAAGCTGGAGCGCGCCAAAGAAACTTTTGAGCAGCTCCTCGAACGTCAGTCGGAGAACGAATCCGCTCAGCGCAGGTTGAATCAGGTGCTGCGCAAGCTTGGCGTGGCGGTCAGTGAGGAACCGGCGCCCGCGCCCATCGAAGAGCCGCCGGAGACGTTTCAGACCGGCGTTACGATGCCGCCGGCTCCCAAATTGCCGTCCGCGGAGGAAGAGCCCGCCGCAGTTCCGGCGGTGAAAGCGGCTTCGTCTTCCGTAGATTCACCGCTGGACGAAGAAACGCAAAAATTCATCTCGCAATCGCTGACCGATGTCGATCTATTCGCGAGTTACGGCCTCTCGCAGAAAGCGAACAGCCTGCTGGAAGCGGTTTTGCGCCGGGCGCCGCGGCATACGCCGACGATCGAAAAGCTGTTGGATTTCGCCTTGGGCGCGGGCGACGATCGCCGCACGGCGGAGCTGGCCGGGCAGCTCGAACAACTTCATCAGGAGCGCGGCGACGAGCGCGGCGCAGAGCGCTTCGGCGAATTGCGCCGTCGCTTCCAACGAGCGGCAGGAATCAGCGATGCCGAACTCAAGCCGCCGCCCCCGGCAGCAGGCGTGCCGACGGTGAAAGCACAGCCCCAACAGGCCGCTCGGCAGCCGGAAGTTGCGGCCGCGCCCGCAGCGCCTGCCGCCAAGGAAGAACATAAAGCCCCGCCGGCGCCCGAGCCCGCGGAAGTTGCGGCAGCACCGGGATCCGCCGTTCACGAGGTTGACCTTTCCGAAGAGTGGTCTTCGCTGCTCGAGGAGCCAACTCCTTCGACGAAAGCGGCGGCGCCGAGCGAAAAGGCTCCGCCGCAGAAGCCTGCCGCTGGAAAGCCAGGAGCGGCACCGCCCGCGGAGGCGCCGGCATACACTGAATTCGAGGTTCCCCTCGAACTTGCGCCCGCTGAGGAGGCCCAGGAGTCTGTCGCACAGGCTTCCGACGCCGGAAATCCATTCGCCGAGATTTCCGCAGAGATCCCCGGCGTGGTTGAACCGGCTCCGCCCAAGCGCGCCGGGAAAGATCGCGAGGCGGCTCGCGCCGGGAATAAGGCTCCCGCTGCGAAACCTGAACCGGAATTTGAATTGGATCAAGAATACGAGCTGGTGCTCGATCCGGAGCCCACCGTGCCTGCGCATGAGCAGCCCGGCGCCGTTTCCGCGCCTCCGCCGCCCAAGGCGAAACAGCCTGCCCAACCTACGTTTACCGCCGATCAGTTTCTCGCGGAGCTGGCCAGTGAAATTGATCAGCTCGGAATTGGCAAGTTTTCGCCGGAGTTTTCCAAACCCGAACCTCCCAAACAACCTGCGAAGGCCGCAAGTCCCGCGGCGAAAGGAGCTTCGCCGCTCGAAAACGATCCGCTGCGCGAAGTATTCGAGGAGTTTCGCGCAGAGCTTGGTGAAATGGGCGTTGAAGACGAGGACCCGGAAACGCATTACAACTTGGGCATCGCCTTCCGCGAGATGGGGTTGCTCGACGAGGCCATCAGCGAATTCCAGAAGGTGGCCCAGGCCAATGACAAAGGCCGCGCGTTCCGCTATGCCATGCAGTGCTGTACGCTTCTGGGGCTCGCGTTCATGGAGAAGGGGCAGCCGGCCATCGCCGCACTCTGGTACGAACGAGCGCTACAGACGCCTGGGGTTGAATCCGAGAGTGTCCTGGCGCTGCGGTATGATTTGGGCGTGGCGCAGGAGTCGGCGGGTGAGCTCGAGGCAGCCTTGAAGAGCTTTTCGCGTGTTTACGCGATGAATATCGATTACCGCGACGTCGCCGAGCGCATCGCCGCTCTTCAAAAAACCGCACGCTGACTGCCGCCGAGCGGGTACAATCCAGACGCCCGTCATCCATGAACCGGATTTTCCACGCGCTGTTGGTGCTGCTTTGTATCGAAATGGGAGTAATTCTGGTCTGTCTGCCATGGTCCGCGATTTGGGACCAGAATTACTTCTTGAGTCGTTTTCCGTCGCTCATCCCCGTCTTGCTGCACCCCGCGGTACGAGGAGCCATCAGTGGGCTCGGCGTGCTCGATATCTGGGTGGCCGTCGGGATGATACGGCGACGGCCGCAGGAAGCCGGTGCCCCGCATCCGTAATCCGATCCTCTGTTACGTCAGCGATCGGAGACGCCTGCCCCGCGAACAGGGCGAACTCGCGGCCGTGATGGAACGCGCCGCCGCAGCCGGCGTGGACTGGATCCAGATTCGCGAGAAAGATTTGCCGGCGGCGCGGCTTGCGGAATTGACGCGCGAGGCGAAGCGGCGCGCTGGGCTGGCTGCTCTCCAAGGCCGTGCGCGCGTTATTGTGAACGACCGGCTCGACGTGGCAATCGCCGCCGATGCCGGCGGCGTGCATTTGGGCGAAACGTCGTTGCCGCCGATCGAAGTGGTGCGCTGGCTGCGCTCTCCGGAAGGCCGAATTGCCGCAGGAGAGGATTTCCTGGTAGGGGTTTCCTGTCATTCCGTCGCGGCGGCCCGCGCCGCCGCAAAGGCGGACGTCGATTATCTCTTTTTCGGGCCCCTCTTCATGACTCCGGCTAAAGCCGAGTTCGGCGCGCCGCAAGGGCTCGAACGGCTGGCTGAAGTGTGCGGCGCCGTGACGATACCTGTGCTCGCGATTGGGGGGATCACTGTGGACAACGCTGGAGCTTGCTTCGCCGCCGGCGCGTCCGGCCTCGCCGCCATCCGAATGTTTCAGGAATCGCGGGACCTGGTGGAAACGGTGCGAATCTTGCGCGGGATGGCTTCCTCCAAGCCGCGATAGAACCTCTCTAACTTCTGACTATCGAGTGCGGCGGCACTTGCAGGCGCGGTAAGCGCCGTGCAGTCAAATTGACGCCGCTTTGCCTTTCTCGCGAGCCGAACCTGCATCGTGTAGAATCCTTGTGCGTTGACCGCTCTGCGGTCACACATAATATGAATAATGGAACGCATCGGCCGATATATATCGCGATCGCCATCGTCCTCGTGATCTTCTTCATTTACAAGGCGTGGACCTTTCACCTGAGCGCTCTGGATGAGCCCGGAAGGGTGACGACTTTTCTGGCCACGGTAGCCAAGCGTTTCTATATCTGGAGGGAAGCGCGGCGCGAGGTCCATTCCGTCCCGCCAGCCTCGGCGATGGACGCTTCCGATGGAGAAATGACCTACGGCATGGACTGCGAGACCTGTCACGGGAAAGACGGACGGACACCGACAGAAATCGGCCGCAGCCTCTATCCGCGCTCGCCGAGTCTCGCTTCGGAGCGAGTGCAACGCTGGTCGGATGCGGACCTCTTCGTCATCATCAAATACGGCATCCGTCACACCGGCATGCCCGGCTTCGGGCGCTCCGAAAAGGATCAGCAAATCTGGAATCTGGTCCGTTTCGTCCGCGGCTTGCGTAAAACTCCTTAGCCACGGAGCATCCCCACTTCTCTTTCCGCGTACGAAGCGTGTGCTTCGACCGTTCGCCAACGGCGCGGAGATCACTGCGTCACGGAACGGCGAAACAGCACAGTTTATTTCTTTCCTCTTTCTTCCTGGAGCCGGCGCAGAAGGCGAATTTGCCCGGCATGGTAGATGTCGTGAAAGCAGACGCCACAAATCTGCCGCAGAAGCTTTGCGGGGAGCCCTTTGCGCTGCGCATTTCGCACCGTGACGCATAAGGCGCGGTGCTCGCGCTCGAGTAAATCGCGTTCGGCGCGCCAGGCAGCTTCCGTCAGCTTGCCCGGTTCGGGTCGCGGAAAGAAATTGCTGCCTTTGAGCGCGAACGCGCCGCGTTTGCCTCTTTCGATGCGGCGCCGCACGGCATATTTCCAGTAGGCTGCGTGGAGAGTCACTTCCCAGATGTTGTGGCGGCCGGGACCCGGGCGCCACGCTGCTTGCTTGGCGGATACTCCGCGGACGGATTGGCGCAAGTTTGGGCCGTGCCAGGCGCTTTTTTCGTAAGCTTCGTCGAGCAAGCGGAGGAGCAACTGATCCTGGTTCACGGGCGCCCCCTGCGCGTCCCGAAAGTTGGAGGAACGCGGCGAACGACGTCGATTAGATGAGGGACACATCCCGGAGTCGCGGAACAGAGAGATGACGGAGAGCACCAGTTGAAAATGGCTTGCAGGAAGGTACGGAGCGATGTATCCTGCCACTTCTTGCAAATGGTTTGCAGTAAGACTTCCTCCAGCCTGACTTTGCAACGACTATGAAGCGACTCATCTGGCTGCTCGCGGGGATCTTTCTGGCACCCCCACTCGCCGCGCAAGAGCGGCCCTACTTTGTTACTTACGACCACTTCCTCGAAGAACCCGGCAACCTGGAGGTCGCTGTGAACTCGACGTTCGGCGCGCAGCGCGCCGGGGGAAATTTCAATGCGTACTGGACGGAGTTGGAATACGGAGTCACGGGATGGTGGACGACGGAATTCTATCTGGATGGGCAGACAACACTGGGAGACAGCACCATCTTTACCGGCTATCGCTGGGAGAACCGCTTCCGGCCGTTGCGCCGCGAACACTGGATCAATCCGATCCTGTACGTGGAGTTCGAGAACGTGAACGGCGCGGACAAGATCATGAAGGAAGTGGCAGGTCATGACGTGCAAGCCGATCACGCCGAGCCGAATGCGCAGGCGCGCGCGGAGCGCGACCGCGAGTTCGAGCTGAAGCTGATCCTCTCGAGCAATTTTCGCGGATGGAATTTTTCGGAGAATCTTCTCGCGGCCAAAAACATCACGAACGCGCCGTGGGAGTTCGGCTATTCGTGGGGCATCAGCCGGCCGCTGGCCTTGAAGGCATCGCCGCGGCGCTGCGCCCTCTGCCGCGAGAATTTCACCGCCGGCCTCGAAATGTATGGAGGGCTCGGCGACCGTTATCGTTTCGGCCTGCAAGACACCTCGCATTACCTGGCGCCGGTCCTGGTCTGGAATCTGCCCGGCGAAACGACGCTGCGCATCTCTCCCGGCTTCGGCCTGAATGGAAACAGCCACGCCTTTCTACTTCGCTGGGGAGTTTCGCACGAGGTCTCCGGCGTTGGCCGGGCGGTGAGCCGGCTGTTCGGAGCAAAGCGTTGACCCCGATCCTATCGGGATCGCACATGGATATGAACCGCGCGCGCTTTTCTTGCGGTTTCGCTGGGCCTTGCCGGCGTTTCGATTCCATGTGCAAGACAAATCCTATTTCGCCGCGTCGTTGAGAATCATCGCCAGGCGAATGCCGGCTGCGGCAAGGCTTTCGTCCACAGCATTTTCGGCCTGATGTTGGTAAGCGTCGTCAATGACGAGGCGCAGATCAAACATGCGCTTCCCGATATGGTTGTTTTCCGCGCAGGTTACGGGCTTCACGTTGGGTTCGATGGAAATTTTCTTCGGGAACGCGCCGTACGCCGCACGTTCGGCGCGCTCGTGACTCTCCCAGGCCCAGTTCTCCACGTGGATTCCGGCGTCTTGCCAGGACCGGATTTGCGCGCGGAATTTTTCGTCGAGCTCGTCGGCGAAGCGCTGGGGACTCGAAATCTCCATGTCGCGCTCGACAATTTCCGTGTCCCAGACCTGGTGCAAATTCGGCGAGTAGCTTTCCGTTTCGGGGTGGCGCGCGGCGAGCAGCGGCTCGTGGCGAAAGAATTTCACCGGGACGCAGTTGCCTCCATTGTCTCCGTTGTTGACGGCATGGAGCGGCTGGTGCAGATCGCCGACGAAATGAATGATATAGCGCGCGGCTTCGGCGCGCTTGGCCGAGTCCGCGGATTTGTCCTTCAGGATGGCGAACTGCTCGGAGATGGCGCGGGTGACGCAGCCGTCCGGGCCACAGAATTCTGCCAGCGGGCCGCCGTGCTTGTCCCGGGGAATATCAATGTAGTGCCAAGGGCCGTTGTTGCGTTCGGCGCGGACGTCATCGGGCCACGTTGCGGCGTCGGCGAAGGAATCGGAGAGGGAATTGCCGCACCAGCGCTTGAGCTGCGGGTCAATGGGATGATCGGAGAGCAATTGATCGAGCATTTGGCGCGCCGCGGGCGTGAGATGCTTCTCGGCGAGGTAGGCCACGGTTTGGTGGCCCCGGCAACCCCAGGCGTGGGCGGAAGGCACAAAGAAAAGGCCGATGAGCGCCAAGAGGACTGGCAGGGCGCGAGGGAGTCTGGTCCATTTCATAGGGTTAACCTGCTCGCTGAACAGTGTCTCCCGTGAATCGACTGTTTCCCAGGGAGACAGGCGCGAGGCAAGAGTTCAAGGAGGCGGCTCGGATTTTGTTTAGACATGCCAATATTACCCCCTCACCCCACCCCCCATGTTTTGCGCAAAGAGTGCGGAATCGCCTGAAAAAAAAGGGGTTGATTTTTCGGAGAATGCAAGAAAGCGCAAAAGAGTGCGCGAGAGTGTGAAAAGAAAGACCTTGAGTACAGTGGTGATTGGAGAGTAGCGAGTTCCAGTCTGGGAATTGTTGGTACACACCCGGCTATTTTCGTAAGAGTGGCAAGCAAAGGACTTAGAGGATACGGAAAATGAAAGAGTGCGTAAGCGCTTGAAAACAAAGAAGGGAATTTGAGGACTTTCGTGCGCGTTTTGACTAGAAGTACGCAAATGAGTTGGACGTGAAGATACTGAACGAGTTGGAAGGACCGCGTGGCGGACGCGCATGGCTAGAAGGGCGGGGAAGAATCTTGCCGACCTAATGAAGCCATTATAGCATATCGGTACAGTTTGTCAATCAATACTTATAAGCGGTTTGTTTGCTGGGGCATAGCGCACGCATGGTGCGGACGGTCGGTTGAGGGGCCAAGCAGGAAGAGGGGGTGGAGCGAAAGGATGGAGGAAAAGTCATCTATGAAGGCGTCGGCGGAGTCAAGAGACACGAGTCCTGATTGCGAGCCGGGCGCGGAGTCAAGGGCGGTTCGGCGGTTTTTGCCGAACCGTTCATCGCAGACCCTTGACGCCACGAACGGCTCGCCAAGATGGTTGAGGTGAAGCGCTTGCGCTTCACCTGGCCAGGAAACAGTTTGCTTGCCGACCAAGGCTCGACTCCTTCTGAATCCCGCGGTGCTGTACTCCACCAGTCATCTATTCGGCCCCTACCAGCGGGGCCATGATTCACTGCGAACTCCCCGAGCGCCTCGGGGAGGCAGGGCGCTCAAATCAAAAGCTCGGTGAACCCGTTGCGTTCACCATGACTTTTCGCGAGCTGCCCTGCATCGGAGCAGGCGGCTGCACGGTGTTGCTTGCTGCTGTGCGCAGCCGCCAATACAACTTCACCGCTAACTTCCTGGCCACCGCGACGACAGCGATTTTGCCGCCGCGGCGAAACGCCAGTCGTTTGAAGACCCGCGCCAGTTCCGGGTCTTTGCGCGCAGCGATCCAAGCGGCCTGCACCAGCAACCAGCGCATCATGCGGTTCCCTTGCTTGCTGATGTGCCCCAGCCGCTGGCGCTCACCGCTGCTGGATTCTCCCGGGTTCAAACCGAGATAGCTGACCACCGAGCGACTGCGGTGAAAACGATGAACTGGTCCGAGCGTCAGCACGAACGCGAGTCCGGTGAGGAGTCCTACTCCGGGTTGCTCCAGCAACGCGAGGACTTCCGGCCGTTTGCTCGCTTCGCTTTCAATCTGGGCGCTGAGTATCGCGATGCGCTGCTCAAGGGGATCCAACAGCCGCAAGAGGTCTTGACGACGCTCACTCGCCCAAGGACCGAGCGCGAGCGATTCCAGTTCTTGCCGGCCGTGGCCGGACCATAAACTCTGGCGCGAAAGGAAACCTTCGCTCCGCGCCAGGGCCCGCAATTGGTTTTGCAGCTGGGTTCGCCACTGCACCAGCTTGTGCCGGTGCAACAACAATTGCCGCACATCGCGCTCAGCCGGCGTGGGCACCCAGATACGGGGAAATTCGCCGAGTTCGAGTAATCGATAGATCTGCCGCGCATCGCGTGTGTCGGTCTTCTGCTTGCGCACCGTGGATGCACGAATGCGAGCCGCATCTCCTATCCACAAGTGGTGGCCGCATTCTTCCATCAGCCGCTCGAACCAACGTGCCGCACCGGTCGCTTCCATGCCTACCACAGCTCCGGCTGGCAGTTCTCGGTAAAACGTCTTCGCTTCTGGCCCTTCGTGACTCAACCGGCGCTCGACCACTTCACCGGTTTTCTTGTTGACCCCGTACACCTGCTGATAGCGTGGGTGAAAATCACAGCCTATAATCCACATCGCTCGGCTCCTTTCTTCCGAGCCCTGGTCGTTAAGCGCAACCAAGTCTACTCGGTCGCGAGGAGCCGACGCCTTCATGGAATCAAAACCCCCACACGCAAAACCCGCGTATGGGGCACCCTAGCCTTGCTTGGCCGTTACGTCCGGGCCACCCGTCCGTCGCAATCTCAGAGATGACAGAGAGAGTCTTGTCGGTAC
>QHYP01000313.1 GCA_003224195.1 Acidobacteriota bacterium
CTGGAGGCGGCGCGGCGGAAGTTTTCGCCGGAGTTCATGAATCGATTGGACAAGGTGGTGGTGTTTCATCCTTTGCAGAGGGAGCAGTTGGAGCAGGTATTGGAGATTGAGTTGGGGATGGTGCAGCGGCGTGTGTTGGAGACGGCGAAGGGGCAATTTTTGTTTCGGGTGACGGCTGGGGGTCGGGAGTTTTTGTTGCAGGAGGGGACGGACCAGCGGTATGGAGCGCGGCATTTGAAGCGGGCGATCGAGCGGCACGTGGTGTACCCTTTGGCGAACCTGTTGGCGACCGAGCAGGTGCAACTCGGCGACCTGGTCTGCATCGACTGGGATCGTAGCCACTCCAACCTCACTTTCGTCAGAGAGAGTGAAGGCGCTGTAGTTAGCGGCGGGAAACACGGGGATAAGCCGGTGGAGATTCCTGCCCAGGTGAGCGACGGACGGTCAGCGGAGATTCCCTCCGGAACGAAGGCGGGGGAGAAGAAGACTCCGGCCGCCAGCCCGGCGGCGGTGCCGGCCGTGGCGCCAGCAGGGCATCGAAAGCAAGAGCGCTAGGCCCGAAGTGTACGGTCAACCGAGTTAACTATCCGCCCCGCGCAGGGTGTTTCGCAGCTACATTCTGACAGCCTCACCATAGACCGCCCAGCAGGCGAGGTAGGGGTCGCTCCGGCCCCTCTTTCGGCTCCTGGGACCGAGGGGATAATCATTTGCGCAAACCCCTCTCTCGAGCTGCGCCGCTTTCCTTCCTATTTTGCTAGCCTGATTACAAAGACCTTGCCCGCAGGCAGGGTGTCTCGCTCGACAGACGCGAGGGAAAATTCTATGAACCATATCGCCGACGATGGCGATAAGGGAGAGTGACGTGAGAAAGGCATCGCTATTTCTTGGAATTCTTGCAGCCCTTGGTGTTTTCAGAGTGCCGGCGCAATGCCAGGCGCGCCCGGCGACCAACTCGCAGGCCTTCGGCGCGTCTGCTTCGGCCTCGGGCACCACGAACGCGCCTGGAAGCGTTTCCCGCACCACGAAGGCTGTGAATTATCGCCGCGTGGGTGGCGGCGGCACCAAAATCGAATTCCGTGGCACGGAATTGATGCAGCAGGCTTCCGGGGAAGCCAAAGTGGAGAACAAAGGTAATCGCATCGAAATCGACGCTAGGTTCGAGAGCCTGGAAGACGCCACAAAATTCGGCCTGGAGTATCTGACGTACGTGTTATGGGCCGTTTCCCCGCAGGGGCGCGCTGTGAATCTGGGGGAACTGGAACTGAAGAGCGGAGCCGCCCGCGTAAAAGCGATCACGGACATGCAGACATTTGGCATGGTCGTGACTGTCGAGCCCTACTTCGCGGTGACCCAACCGGGCAACATGGTGGTTATGGAGAACGCACTCGGCTCGGACACGCTCGCAAAGATCGAAAATATTGACGCGCGGTATGAGTTGTTGGGCCGCGGCGTGTATTCGTCCTCCAATACGAAGATCGAAAACGCGATCTTCGGCATCGACCGCAAGACCCCGCTGGAGCTTTTTGAGGCGCGCAATGCCGTCAGGATTGCACGCGTGGCGGGGGCGGATAAGTATGCCGCTTCCATGATGACGAGAGCCGACGAAAAGCTGAAGGCGGCGGAAGACACCTACCGGCAGGGCAGAGACAGAAAATCAGTAGGAACAGCGGCGCGTGACGCCGTCGAGACCGCCGAAGAAGCGCGGGTAATGGCGGTAAAACAAAAGGCGGAAGAAGACGCCCAGGCCCAGGTGGCGGCGGAAAAGAGAGCTGCGGAAGAGCGCGCCGTCAAGGCCCGTGCAGACGCCGACGCAGAGGGAAAGCGACGCGCGGAAGCCGATCAGGCGCGGGTTCAAGCGGAAACCGCCAAAGCCGAGGCCGAGCGGGTGAAGCAGGAAGCCGAAAAGGCGGCCCAAGAGGCTGGGCGCCAGAAGCAGGAAGCCGAAAAGGCAGCGCAAGAGGCTGGGCGCCAGAAGCAGGAGGCAGACCAGGCCAGGGAAGCGGCGCAGGCTCAGCAACAGGCTGCTCAAGCCCAAGCCGAGCAGGCAGGGCGAGATAGGACCGCCGCTCTTGAACAGCAGCGTGTAGCAGAGGCCGAGACACAAAAAGCACGGCAGGCAGCCGCGCAAGCCGAAGGCGAAAAGGCCGATCTCCGTGCGCGCCTGCTGAACCAGTTGAATTCGATCTTACAGACGCGCGATACAGCGCGCGGTCTCATTGTGAACATGTCGGATGTGCTATTTGATACGGGCAGCGCCACTCTGAAGCCCGGCGCTCGCGAAAAACTTGCAAAGATCTCCGGCATTCTACTCGGCCATCCGGGCTTAAACCTTCAAGTTGAAGGACATACGGACAGTGTCGGCTCCGACGAATTCAACCAGCAACTCTCCCAGCGGCGGGCCGGCTCGGTCCGCGACTTCCTCGCTCAGCAGGGCGTGCCCGGGGGTTCGATCTCCGCGCGAGGCTTCGGGATAGACCTTTCTTGCGTCTCCAGGTCGGCTGTAGGGGCTAGGTCTGGATTTCTGGCCTAGATATACCCACCAGAACCCATCGCCGCCGAATGGCACGATGCTTATGGCCACTCTTCCCGGGTCGTAACCTGTTCGAGCCGCTCTCACTTTGCGCCGGCGTGGCTCAGAGTCTCAGCGGTTGAGACAGTTTCCTAGACTGCAACACTCGTATCTTCTTCGTTCTTCACAGCTTGCCGGTTTTGGTCGCCCCCCTATATTTGGCATCCCCCATGCTCACCCTTTATGTCTGTCCGCAGATAAGATGTGGACCGTGTCTGGACTTGGGGGGGACATGCAGAGGGGATTAGCCATGAAACCCGCCACGAGGCATCAGTTGGATCCGTCGGTTCGGAGCCCCGAAACACAGGACTTCGAGGGCGCCCTACGGGCAAAGATTGTCGGCCAAGAGGAAGGCACGCAGGCTCTGGTGGACCTGTACCAGGTCTTTTGCGCGGGGATGAACTC
>QHYP01000239.1 GCA_003224195.1 Acidobacteriota bacterium
GCTTCCAGCGTGGCTTTTACGAAGTAATACTGACCACTCAGGCTTGCATTCAAACCATCGTAAATGCGTTTGAAATCGGCGGTGATCTTCACGTCCAGCGCGGGGCGCAGGCCGGTGAACTTCAAATCGTAAATTACGCCGATGGGCCCCGTACCTTGTTTATAGGCCTGCTCCAGGATGATTGCGCCTTCCTGGCTCAAGGTCAGGCTGAAAGCCGCCTCTTCGTCTCCCTGAAGCGAGGGCGTGGTGGCGCCCAGGATTTCTTCGACGGCATTGAATGCCCCGGCGTGCGCTGCGGTCGCCGACGTTCCCCCCGAACCTTCAAGATTGAGCGCCACGCATTTCACGGTGCCCGTATCAAATGGGACCAAGCTCAGCACAGGGTCGCCCGGGGCTATCCCGGACAAACGCGACTTGATGCGGCCTTCGGTGGCTCGATCCAGCTTCAAACTCGTGGCAAACATGACGAAGCCGCCGCCCTTGGCACCACCTTCAACCGCCGCCGGCTTGTACTTGATGAAAGTAAAAACTGATTGGCCGTCCGTTCTTCGGGTCAGAGAGACCGGTCCGGGCAAATACCAGAACTGGTTCGGATCGGCATGATCGGGGAATACTGTGATTCCGTCTACGGTGATGGTTCTAGGGGCGGACAGAAGCAGCATGGAATTCTCCTCCAAAAGCGATCTTCATCTTCGCCAGCTTGCGATGAGCGGAATCGTCGACGGGCCGCGGCCGCCTTCCCTATGTAACAGGGACGACCAGGTCCGCGGCGTCCGTCATTTGCCAATCCGTGTCGCGAGACATGCCGTTAATGAACTGCACCGAGGCCTGATAGCTGTACTTCGCCTGATTCGGATCGACATAGTCGAATTCAAAGCTCCCCGAGTTTTCCGGCTTGGTGAAAATACTCTGATTGCCGAAGCTGAGGCCGTTGCCCAGATCCTCATACTTGGCATTTACGATGACCTGTTTGATCTTGAGCGCCGCGAAATCGGCCGCTTCGGGGCGAATGCTGACGATCTTGTGACCCCGCATGTCGCTCCTGACAAAAATCCGGGCGTCGAGAGTGTACGAGCGCGGTATCTGCGTCATCCTACCGTCCGCAAAGAGGATGGTAATTTCGTAGGCCACGCGCCGCTGGTTGGGATCGCGCAACTCCACGGTGAATGACTTGGGTGCGGGATCGGTCTTGGAAAAGGTCACCGAACTCTGCTGCGATATGTTGTTGGCCGGGTCGTCATAAAACAGGTCCACGAAGACGTTTTGAACCTTGTCCCAGGGCACAGCCGCTACCACGTCCACACTTCGCTTCATGGGGAATGGATCGCGGATGATGACCTGCTGTTGGTCGGTGGTGACCCATGGCTTTTCCAGGTCGTGGCCGTCCGCGCCCCGGAAGATCAGTTTGCACTCAAAGCTGGTGAGCTGCGGGTCCAGAATGAAGATCTTCCAGTCCTGCGAACCCTTGTCGCTGTTCAACAGGAATGTCTGCTGCTCGTGGAGATGGTTCGCCGGGTCGGCGTAACGCACCTGGACTTCCACCGTGGAGTATTTCTGCCAGGGAAAGCTGATGGTCGTGATCGGGATATGGACGAGGGAATAGAGCCGCCGCGGGTCGATCTCCAGGTTATCGGCCTGCGTGAGCAGTTGCGGCGAGTCCAGGCTTGGCGGGCGCTGCGTGCCATCAATGCTCTTGAAGCTGACGGTATATTGATAGTTTACGTCTCTCTGTACAGCCCCAGCGGAGATGTTGCTGGCCCAGTCCACCTTGTCGGTCGGGCGGCTGGGCTCCAGAAGCACGCTCTTGCCGTCGTTGCCGTAGCGCAACTGCACGTTCAGCGAGGTCACGCTGTCCTCATCAAAGTTGGCGCGGGAAATTACATTCACCTGCCGCCTCTGGAACCACGGGTCATCGAGGTTCACCGGAATAACAAACCGGCTGAGGTCGAGGTGTTGGTCGCGAAGCACTTGAAATAGTCCGGCCAGATGCGCCTGAGGGTAGATGGTGCGCTTCACCGTAGTGCGCTCGCGCATATTCACGTCAAGCATTTTCTTGTCGATGCGGGTGTAATCGGTCTTCTTATGAGAAAAGCTCGCCAAGCCCGCCATGCCCCCGGTAGCGGCCATCGTGGAGGCCCTCTCCGCGAAGCCCGCCGCCCTGTCCCAGCCGTCTTGTCGGGGCGTGGCCGGATCTATGCTGGACTGAAAGAAAGCATTGGTGATCATGTCCCGCACTTCTTGAACTGCCCGGTCGCGGCTGGAAATGATGCTGGTGGTGTCCTCGCCTTCGGGCACAAACGTGTCCACGTCGAGCTGGATGGCGCGGCTTTCGACCAACTTATCGACCGCAGTGTCGATTTGGGAAGAGAAACAAAGCACACTGGCGCTGAACTGTTCGTCCAGCGCTTTTTGGACCCGGTCCCAGTCGATATGCAGGTGCACGTTGTAAGCCGGGCGCAGCGCAAGATAATCGAGCGCGTACACGATTCCAATGGGAGACATCTCCCCCTGAAGCGCTTGTTCGAGCGTTGTAACTCCTGCCGCATCCAGGGAGACAGAGAAGACTGCTTGGTTTTCTCCATAAAGCGCAGGATGAGCGCTCTGGTCAATGCGGAGGACGAATTTCGGGCCCGCGACCGCCACCGCGGCGGCGCTCGAAGACGAACCCGAACTGCCGGAAGAACCCCCTGCGGAGCTCGGTCGCGAACCGGGTTCCGGCGGGGGTGGCGTGGAAGCTCCAAATAGCAACAACCGCACCGTACCATCCACCACAGGCAGCGGCCCCAGCTTCGGTTTCTCTCTTAGGTGCAGCATGCTTCTCAACTCGTCGGCAACATCGTCCAGTGCTTTGCTGTCGATCCCGAGGTTGCAGTCAAAGTTGAGAAATCCACCGCTGCCTGCGGTGCCCCGGAACTTGATGAGCTGTATCTGAGGCACGCCCTGTCCGGTCGCGGAATCGGGCAGGACCGTAAGTTTCGGGGCCAGCGGAAGATAGTAGAACCACGTTGGATCCTGGTGGTCCGGCATCAAAGAGACGCCATTAATGATCGGGAATGGCGGATTCAAATAGATCATCGCTACGCTCCCGGCGCGGCTGCCATGGGCATCTCCAGCAGCAGCATTGGCTCATTGCTTGTAATCGGCCCGATAGATTTGCTGGTGCCGTCCAGCAGGAAGAAGGAAGCACGGTAGTCGTAGCTCTTCTTGCTCTTGTCCTGCAGGCGAACCGTCCAGACCGGCGCGGCAGTTGTATTTTTTGTAATGACAAAGTCCTTCGTGCTGTCCACATCGTGCCCGGGATCTGCGTAATGCAGCGCGACCTTGACCAGTTTCACCCTGGTGAAATCGACCAGGTCCGGCTGTACGGTGACGCTCAGGAACTCGCTGTCATCCTTTGGTCGCCCGACCAGAATGGTATTCTTGGTCGCTGTAGTCTCCGCGATGTTCTGTACCTGCCCGTCCTGGAACTGAATGGTGCCCGAATAGGTGACTTTGCCGAGGCTGTCATCAATCACCGGGAAGGTCCAGTCGATGAAAGGCTGTAACTTGCTCAGCGCAACGGAGTTGCTCTGGATGTAGTGGTTAGTGTCGTCGGCATATTTCACGTCCAGGAAGATGGTGCCCACGTCCGACTGTAGATCGCCGATGGCCCGCAGAGAGATGGTCTTGCGCCCGCCGAAGGGGCTTCCCACGTAAACCTGCGCCGCAGGGTTTGATTTCCAGTCGGTGAAGTACGTCTTGCCATCCTTCATGTCGTATTTCACCTTGTATTTGAAGGGGGCGTTGCGGGTTGCGAAGATCACTTTTTGGAGCGTCTGCGCCTTGTGATCCTTGTCGAGGACCAGTTGCCATTCGACCGGGGCCACGTTGTTGGACGAGTCTTCATAGTGCACGGTCACCAGCGCCTGCGCGACCTCGTCAAAGTTAATATCGCCGGCCTGCACGCTGGCCAGCAGCACTCCGGTGTCGCCGACGTCGATCGTGAGCGGCTCGTCGCCCTTGCTCAGCAGCGTTCCGGAGTCAAATACCCGGGTCTCGCCCTTGTAATTGACTTTATAGCTGTACTGGTAGGCCTTTTTGTTGTTCTCGATGAAGCTCGCAAACTTCACCACGTCATTGGGATTGGTCAGCGTGAATGGAAGACTCGTATGCGTCTTCCCTTCGTCATAGCTGATGCGCCCATCAATGCTGAAGATGGGGAGGTTGGCGAAGTCCGCGTTACCCCGAATGTTGACGTTGATCTGTTGGAAGAAGGGGTCGTTCAAATCTACGGTCCTGGAGAAATCACTCCATTTGAGCGGCTTTCCGTCTTTGCCGGTCAGCGTATTGATACCGGGCAAGCTTCCACGCGGTCCGAGGTTAGGCTCGATGACCATGCCTTCGGTAAACGAGCGGTTGAAATCGACGATTTTGCTTTCACTGATGTCACGCGTGAGGTGCTTGATGCCGTCCGGGACTTTTTGGGCATCGCTGGAAACCTCGGGAATGTCGCCCAGGACCATCCGCTTGATCGCGTCCTCCAGCGTCTGGAACCCCCAATCCCGGATGGTGTTAATGATCTTCTGGTCCGTTACCGCGCCGGGATCGATGTCTACGTTTCCGCACTCGCTGGAGATAAATTGCTGTTGGATGTTCTCCCGATAAGAATGATCGCTGTACCAGCCGTCATTAATGTCCACCTTCTGGTGGAAGCTCATGAACTTTTGTGCGTGGAACCACACGTGCACCGTGATGGGCGGCAGCCTTACAGGGGCATAAAGGTCATAGACCACTTGGAGTGACGGGCCTTTCGCCTGCAAGGCCTGCTCGGCCAAAGTTGCGCCTTCCGCTGAGAACTCAACGGTGAAAGGCGTGATCAGATCGCCATAGAGCGATGGAGCGCCGGGGTTCTGTACCCGCTCGACCAGGGCGGCATTCTGCGCCCCACTGTCAAACAACTGCATGCTCGAGGCGCCCTTGGTAAAGCTTACTTCCCTGATCTGCACCACAGGTTTGGGATTGATCCTGGTAAACTTCGGGTTGGCGTTGACCTGCTCCTGGAGGGCCTCCTGGCACTTCTTCACGGTTGCGCCTGGAACCGAGAATTCCACGTCGCAAATCAGGAACCCTCCACCCTTCTTACCGCCTTCCCGCGGCACCGGCTCCCTGTACTTGAGAAACTGGAACACCGGGGAGCCATCCGGCCCGATGCGGAACCTGGGTGTTGAGGCTATCAAATAGAAAATAAAAGGAGATGCGTCGTCGCCGTAGGCGATGACGTCGTCGATCCCTGGGATTCTTTGTTCTTGCATCCACGCTAGCATTTTCGCCTCCAAGTATCCTTATTTATAACTTCACCTCAGGTGTCCCGATCTTGACCGCAGGATGGCCGGTTTCCGTGCCGTCCGAAGCGGTTTCTTCCCAGCTATACTCAATAACACCAGCCAGGCCGGAGTCCCTGGATACGACATACCAGGAATCCGTCCAATCTCCGTATCCCCATGTGATGGTGCGGTCGTCCTCGCTTCCGTTTCCTTGAGGATGGTATTTCGCTTGAATTCTTATTCGTTTTGCCCCGGCCTGTTTCCGCGCGGCCCCATCGAAGTTCACCAGGCATAACCCGAGCTGCTGCGGGGTCAATGCAACCACTTCAGTTTTCGCATCTATCTGAACCTGGTAGGTCGGCCCGCCATCGGTGTAGCTTGTCTTGATATCCACAGGCTTGCCAGCTTCCACCGTGAGCGTGACAGGCTTGAACGCGGGGGGCTGAAGGACGGCCTGCGAGCCGGCACAAGACACCTGCACGAAGGCAATGGGTAAATCCTTGGCATCAAAGCCTATCTGAAATGCTCGGGGAACCCGGCCGCCGGGGGACAGAGCTTTTGCAGATGGCGAGACTAGGAGACTGGCCGCCTTGCTACCAGCGAACCACCCGCCGACGTCCGCCTCACGAACCAGCTTCACCGGATGTTCCTCGCTCAAGGTAGCTGCAGCATAGAGATGAGCTGCATCCAAGGTGGCGTCCGTTCCGGACAGCATCCGTTGTAGGACATTTGCCGCCTGGTCTTTGGCAGCATTGATGGTCCTGGCACGCAGGGTTTCGGAGACATCGTCGCCCGAAGTGGCCAGTTGAATTCGGCCATCACTCAGGGCGGACTCAATCCGGGCTCGACAAGCGTCAATGTCAGCTCCAACGTCCAGTTGTTCCAGATCTTGCCGGACATCCCCCGAAACCGCTGCGGTGCAGACGAGATGCGACTGTCCCGATACCTCGTAGGAGACTTTGAGCACCTTCGGCTGCCCGGTAATTGCCAGTCTTGTCTGCGTGTAACGCGCGCCATCCAGGGTCAAGTTGAACAACGCCGTGAAGGGCAGGTATCCGGAAGATGAGGTAGTCGCCAGCTCGGTGGAGGTGCCATCCGGCATGGTAAGCGCCAGTTTCACTGCTTCCACACTCAGCGCTTCCATCCTGAGTTGCGGAGAAGAACTGAGCTCGGGGAATTGACGCCGAAGGTGCTCTTGCAGCGCCTTCATCTGGTCCGGGGTCACGTCCCAGTGAACGCCAAGCTGCAAAATGCCCGCGCTGTCACTGAGAATCATGCTTGCCGCAGGAGCGCCGGAAGGCGTTAACTCAGGGCCGGGATCGCCCGGGATGAAGTAAAAAGTGCCCGGCTCGTTTTCACTCTGCCGGTACAGAATGTGTTGGAACTCCCCTGCCATGGTCACGCTCCGGCGCCGACGGTCTGGCTTGCTGCGGCCGCCTCCAGAAGGAGGGGTTCAAACGGCGAGCGAACATTGGACCAGGGATTTGCGGAAGCATCCGCCTTGTGAATGCGGTAGTGGTAACCAGGCGCAAACGGCGAAGGAGCAAACCACTTCCATTGGCGCTGTGGCGACTCCGGAGTCAATGCGACCACCGAGATATTCTCAGGCGACTCCGGACTCGACTCCGGCAGCAGATCAACGGCCAGCAATCGTGCCCCAGCGTCAAAGGTGCAGCGAATATCCAGCGTTTGCGGGCCGTATTCGCGAAACGACGAAAGATCGAGATGGATTGGACGGGCCGGCATGGGCCCCAACTTCAGCACGTGCGCCCTGTCGGCTGATCGAACTTCAAACTCAAGGGTGGCCGAGGAACCTCTCGGCACAGCCAGCGTGAGCCGTGGCTGGCTTGGAGTCAGCGAAAACGTATTTTGCACGGCATCGTACCGCTGCGTGCAGGTCAAAGCTCCCGCCGCGAGCAGCCGGTCCGAAGCCTCGACCGGTATAAAGGTCAAAGGGAAGTCGTCGGTGTCTAAATCCAGCTTGTCGCCTTCGTGGGCCGTGTCTTCTCCTTCGAGCCTGTGGGTCCCCGCCGAATCCTGCAAGATCACGAATGTTTTGTACGAGTAAGCCAGCTTTTCTGCTGGAGCCAATTGCAGCAGCATGAAACCGGAATCGCTTGGCCCCTGCAACTCCACCGTGCGGTTGATTTGCTGGGGGCGGAACGGCAGCTTGGGCGGCACTTTCACCGTCACTCCCAGGCTCAAGATTCCCTGCCGCTGGGCAGGAAGGTTGGCCGCAACGCTGAGCGAGACAAACCCGGTCTGAAGTCGGCGGACCGTATCGGTGGACACAACAGCCTCGATCCCATGGGCGGCGACCAACGCGCGCGCTGATGCCAACGGATCAAACGTCAGGGTGACTGTACGAGCGGTTGCCGCAGGCTCGGCGAGATCCCATAGAAATGTCCCACTTCCAAACTGCTCAGCCGCAGGTAACACCAGGATGGGCCCCCCGCCCGTCTGGGGCGCAAGCCCAAATGAGGCAAATCGGGCGCGTACGTGATCAGCCATGCAATCGCCGAAGAGTGTAGGGTCGACACCGTCCATTTTGCCCTCGACTCTCCAGGGCAGATCGCCTGAGGTCACGGCAAGGGCGGCAGCCAACTCGGCGCGGGAAATCCCGCCGCCTTGCCCGGCTTTGATCAGCAAAAAGCGGAGAAACTGTGCGGGGTCAAAGCGCACCTGCAATGGAAGCCGCGGTGCAACTCCCCACAGCTCCAGATGCGCCGTGGCCCGGAGCGGCACGCTGTCGGCCGTCAGCATGCCTTTGACCAACAGCGCGGACTCGAGGTCCAGGCGGGAGAAAAAACGCGCCAGCCCAAGCCCCTGGAAATTTATGCGGACCGGCGCGCAAAGCTGCGACGCCTCTTTGAGTTCACCCATCGGGGAAATTTGCACAAACCCACCGCGAAAGACCGCCTGCTCCAACACGGCCCCCGGCTGCTTTGCGCGAACAATCGCCAGCCCATCTTGCATGGCAAAGACAGCTTGCAAACAAAAATCCAGCATTCCGTAGGGAGAAGGCGGAAGCATGGGGTTTTCGGGACGCACGATGCCTAAATGGAAGTCCCCCGCTCCATCTTGGCGTCTGGCGATGTCAAGAGCTTGAGGTAAGAGTGTGTATGCCCCGGATGCCGCATAAGGCATGAGGACTACGACGCCTTTCTCCTGAATCGGCGCCTGGAAATCCGGCATACCTTCGAGCTCCATAACGCTTCACCGCACAGCGGGAAAGAGCACCGTCGTAGTCTCAGGCGGCCGCCAGTCCGAGTCTCGCGTCTGTTGACCGTTGACCAGAACGGTCGTGAGTTTGTAACGATATTCCCCCGGGTCGGCTTTCCGCAAAACGAAATTCACGACCGGGTGTGGCAGATCTACCTTCGCCTCTAGCTTGTTGGCATTCAGTTCCGCCGATACGCCACTGTCGAAATCCACCACCATCGAGGCAATCTGCCGTGAAGGATCGTCTCCTGGGACAGCGAACGTAGAAGCCGGCGCCTTCACCGTGATGGTTGTCAGGTAACTTTCGGAGGTCTTGGGATCAAGCGTCACTTTCCAGATGGCATCCTTATCCGGAATTACATGGACGCCGCCGAGGTCATATTCCACGTGCACGGGCTCACCCGCCTTGACCGGCTTTGATGGAGTAACCGTAAAGGTAATCTGTTCTCCCGGCGAAATCTGGACGGGCTGCGCGAGGTCCAGGCCGTTGATTGCGGCAGGAAGTTCTTCCAGACCCCGGACCAAGGTGGCTCCAAGCGCCTGAACTTGTACCTGACTCTCGATGATATTCTGCAGCGTGGCCTGCACGCCCCGCTCGACTGACCCGCTGGACCCGGCAGGTTTGTCTTTCTTTCCAGCGTCTTTGTCCTTCTTCCCATGCCCAAAGAGCTTTCCGACAAGCCCGGTGGCAATGTCCCCAACCGCGCCTTTAACGTCACCCTTAATGGCATCACCTACCGCTGCGCTCACCGATTCTTCGATGGAAGAATCGCCGGAACCGTCCCCGGAGGTCGCCCGGGAAGTGCCCTCCGTAAGCGGTTGCTCGGTATATCCCAGGAAATCACCTCCCAGATCGTCCAGACGAGCGCTGAATGGAATTTCCTCACCTGAATCGGAACCCAGCTCGACGTCCACCTTCCCGGTCAGCAGCAACGACGACGGGCTGAAGAGCGCATCGTACAGAGACTGGAACTGTGCCAAGGAGAGTGTCAACGAGTCGTGAACACCACTGCGCAGGTCCACCATGGCTTTTTCCCGCAGTTCAAACGGCCCTTTGCTCGTATCGCAACCCGGATAGGAGAGGCTGAAATGGGTCTTGCCGGGCGCGCTGAGCAAAGGCTCAAACTGCGGCCCGTCACTTCCCTTTGGTAGCGGTTCGCTGAGGGAAGCTTTCAGTTTGCTCCCGGCGGCTCGCAGTCGCTTGGGATCAACGTAAGGCACCGCAATGAAGGAGAAGGTCGCCTTCAGGTCCTCCACGGATGTCGCTTGGCCGAAGCTGACAGAAATCAGCGGTTCATGTGCTCCATCGGGGCGCCTGGCGATCTTGAAGCTGTCCGGAAGATAGTAGAAGAGGCTAGGACGCGCTCCATCCTGGTAATACGTGTGGCTCCGTCCGTCGCTCCAGGGAACCTGGTACCTGGTCAATTCAAGATTCTCTCCCGATGAGGGCGTGATACCGGAAAAAATGTATTTATGCAGTTCCGGTGAGAAAGCAAACGGTTTCGGGTCAACGGTTTGGTCGACAACGCGATCAGCTTGCCGGTATGAAGGGGCAGGTGGCATGGGCGGTGTAGGAGCCGGGAGCGGCTGCACCACCCCTAGCGCCGGGGCAAGCATTCCAAATATCGGGCGTACAGGGACTTGCTGCACGGGGACGCCAACCGTGATGGCTCGCCGAACGATCAGCATGGCGCCGAAAGCGCGGTCTCTTAATGACTGATACAGCAGATCACGCTGTTGCACCGAATCCAGGCGCAAAGTAGCTTGCAGCACCCTACCCTTCAAAGCCACTTCCTGAAATGTCCTGGTTGGTTACCAATCATCTGGTTGAAACGCACAAGCACTGCCACGTGGTGGTCTATCTCCTGGGCCGTGGCCGCCGCGGCAGCAATCGAAGGCGCGGGGAATTTGGTCAGACTCACCGCAAATGACCAGCCTGTATCCTCCTGACGAAACGCCACTTCATAACGTTGATGGTCCATCGCCAGCTTGTAGCGGGGCAAATAAAACTTTTTCGCCGGTTGGGCCGCGCCTTCAAAGAGCACCTCGTCCGTCACATCGGCCGAGGGGCAGATGGGCACTTTGATCTGATCGCGGGGCACACCTGTAACTGGAGGGCGAAGATTGGCAATGTTCCCCGCAAATTTGGGATCGAGAAAGCGAATGTTGTTCACCTGCGGTGTAACCGGGGGATGCCCGACCGGCACATGAGTGAGCACTGTCGGCACTTTGGCGGGGGCCGTCGCAGCTCCCGCGCCCCCAACGCTGGTTGGCGTAGTTGTCGCACGCCCGCCGGTGGCCGCAGGTTGCCCCGCGCCGGCCGGCCCTCTCGTTGCGGTACCGCCAGTCGCTACCGGACGCCCAACGCTTGGCGGCGTTGTAGTCCCCGGACGGACGGGGCTGGCCGGAGGCCGAGTTACGCCGCCAGGTCGCGGAGCGACCGGACCCGAGGGCCCTGGCCCCGTGGTAGGTCCCTTCGTAGCCGGAACGAAAGTCGGCGGTGTCACGCGGTTGAAGGATGTTGGTACGTTCGTAGGCGCTTTCGGCTGAGGTCTTGCAGGGGTGGCTGGCTTGTTTGGCGGCTTCGGCATTGGTACCTCCCGTTAACGGTATAGTGCCGCGTGGGGTTGTTCTGCTGGGCACGCAGCATAAAAATTCCGGGGAAATAGCGAAAAACAACGCTTGTAGTCGTTGGCGCCAAATCTTTCGCCGATGCCAGGGATGGCCCCGTCCCCTTCGAGTGGGGACACGGAGAAGGAGGAAACAGCGAAAGAACCGCTATCAGCGCGATGCGAAGGGAGAAACCCGTGGCTTTTTCGATCAGAGATCCCGTGGAACATGGGCCGATCCTCATTTCCGGGCAAAAGTTGCGCCCAAGAAAATCAGACGCCTCACGGGCCTCGTCAACAGGCCGGGCAGACAAAGCATGCGCCAACTGCTGAAGAATGCGACGTAAGAGGACGCGGCCATTAGAGCACTGATTCCACATTTGTCAAGACCATTCTGAGGAGATGCCTTGACAGGAAAGTTCCGCACTAAGTGATTCGACCTAAGGAATAGGGCCTAAAATCTAACCCTCTCTGTTCACAGGATATAAAGCGGCGAGGCGTCCGAAGCGCGGGAGAAGCTTCATTCGGCGGGACTTGTTCCGTTACAGGTCGCAGCGCCGCCCCGACTGCCATCCGTCAGGCGGATTATTTGTCTTGACATTTTTCAGTCTGGGTATAGTCTTGCAGCTTTCTTACCTGAACCACAAACCCAAGGAATTGAGGACGCATGCCCGCATTTACCACCCTGGCGTACTGGGAATCTGTGATTCTGCTCGCGGGCTTCTTCGGCATCGTCTTCTGGAGGCTGCTCACCGGGAGAATCAGCCTGAATGGACTGCTGGAAGGTGATCGGGCCGACGGAAGCACCTATTTTAGCCCCGGCCGGGTTCAACTGTTGATAGCCACGATTCTTTTCGCCTTCTACTACCTCACGCAAATCGTCAACAAGCCCTCGGCCTTTCCGCCCGTTCCCCAGGAATTGCTGGTCGTCTTGGGCGGCAGTCAAGCGGTTTACTTGGGTGGGAAGGCGAGAGCCATGTTGTTTGGGGGGCCCGCAAAACTTCACTAGGAGGACGCTATGAAACTCCTCAAGCCCTGGGTCAGTCTGGCCGTTGCGATTATCGCTGCTGTGTTTATCTTCCTCGGGCCGGGTGACCATGCGAGCAAGCTCATGCTCGCCTTTGGCTACGGTGCCCTTGTATTGGTCTTTCTCTTCGGGCTTATCGTTGTCATCGACATGGCGACCGGCAAGATTGATATGAGCGCGCTGATCAGCGAGCACGGCGGCGGCGCGAGCATGTCCCGTTTTCAATTGCTCATCTTCACGTTTGTGATTGCGCTGAGTTTCTTTCTTATTGTTCTCCATCAAAAAGGCTTTCCAGAAGTTCCCTCGCAGGTGCTGGTGATGCTCGGTATCAGCAGCAGCACCTACGCCGTGAGCAAGGGGATTCAAGCGGGGGCGAAGCTGCCCCCGAAAGGAACATCTTGATCCAGCGGCGGGGCAGATGTGGGGCGCGGTGACTGACCAAGCGAATTGTTAGGCAGGCTCCGCCGCAAGGAGGCACAGATGCCGGAAAATGATGGTGGATCCAACCACTCCGTCGCTCGGCGCGTAGCCCCGTTTGCGCCATTGGCGTTGGGCCTGCTGTTGAGCCGCGCCATTATCCCCGGCCAGCCAAGCGCGCCGGGAACCGAGGCGCCAACCGACGTGGCGGCGGCTCATTGTGACGAGGTGACTGATTTTCTGGACTGCCATAGCCGATACCCCACCGGCTGCAGCCAGGCCGCCCAATATGACGCCTACCTGAATCTGCTCAAAAACCAGCTCATTCCGCCTGCCGGCGCCGAACCGGTCCGCTTCCTAACGCTAAATGACTTCGAGGGTTTTGACCACCAGACGCCGGCGGGATTAAATCCACGCATGAAGAACCATGTGGAATTCAAGGACGATCTGGCCCGCCTCGGCGAAGGAAACATTTTCGCCGTGATAGGGTATCTCTACTACGCGCAACGGACCGGGGCCGAGAGCAGCAACTGCCAGCTTGCGCGGGATGATGACGAAGGCACGAACGTCGACTACCACGTCGGGATTGGCTTTGATGCGGACGTTGCCGCAAACCTCCGCACCAACCCGCAATCGAGGCGCAGCCAGCAGAAGGCTCTCAGCCAAAGCAGCATAGTTGTTGAGATGACTCCGCATTTCCGTTACCACTTCGAGAACGGCAAATGGACGAACGAAAATTTGCAGAAAGTCGTCGGAAGGCAAGTGAAAGTCGTCGGACAACTGTTGAACGACAGCGAACACAATCTTCCCGGGCAGAATTGCGCCATCGCTGCGTCAAGCCAGGAGAAGCTGTCTTGCTGGCGCGCCTCGGCTTGGGAGCTACATCCGGTAACCCAATTCCTCGTCTGTAATAACGCGTCGCAATCATGCGGGCCGAATTCGACCGATTGGGCGGAGCTCGACCAGGTGAAGCCGTAGGTCGTCACGGACTCGCAAGCAGGGTGCGTTGAAGAGTTGTCATCCCCCGTTGTCCCGGTGAGGCAAGTCATGGGATCGGACTGCAGCCCAGGCAGAACGGCCAATCCGGCCTTCAGGTGTATCGCATTCGGATTCTTGCTGCTCGCACTCCTCGTCCCGCCCAGTTGGGGCCAACAGAAAAATCCAGGGGGCCCGCCTCCGGTAGCCGTTATGGCGCAGCTCTCGCGAGTGACAGTTCCTGACGTGCGAGGCCGCACGCCGGGGGATGCCCAAACGCTCCTCCAAAAAGTGGGGCTGCTGGTCGGAAGGACCGCGGAGACTGCCGGCCCGGGCGCGGCAGGAACAGTCTGGCGACAGAGCCCGGCCGCGGGCAATGTAGTCGTGCGGGGCAGCTCTGTGAATCTCGACCTCGTGCCACAGAAGAGTCCTACGAATCCTTCTCATGGTGACAATGAGTTTAAGAGATTGGTTCCATCGCTTATTGGCCGCTCACGTGTGCAGGCCCTCGAACTCCTCAGTCGCGTGAATTTGAAGTTGGGCAAGGTGACAGAAGGCGAAGCAACGGGCGCGGAGGGAACCATCTTCGCACAAAACCCACAGGCGGGACTCTGGGTGCCCGTTTTGTCGAGTGTCGACGTGCAAGTGGTGCAGTCGAAGAAGCAGCCGTCGGGTGGCTCGGAAGAATCTCCGTCGATTATCGTGCCATCTCTTCGCGGACAAACAACGAAGGCCGCGACGCAAATTTTGCTGCAGTCCGGGCTCCGCATCGGCGCCGTTTCGTCCGGCAATGCTTCCGCTCCTGTGGGAACGATCTACGCCCAGCAGCCATTGGCGAATTCAAGAGTCCGCGCGGAGACTCCCGTGAATGTCTGGGTGGCCGAGGCGAAATCCACGCCGACCGTTTCCGTTCCATCTGTGATCCACCGCGATATCCAAAGCGCCGAAGGTTTCCTGCAGCACAGCCGGCTGCGCTTGGGCCAAGTGGAACACCAAGTGAGCGACAACTTTGTCGGTTTGATCACCGCGCAGTCTCCCGAGCCGGGCACGCGAGTCGAAGTGGGCACGCCCGTAAACGTAGTCGTGGCCCAGGAAAGGCCGCTCATTGCTGTGCCGAACGTCGTGAGGCGCGACGAGGGCTCTGCCGCTTCCATCCTGAGCAGCGCCGGGTTGAGGATGGGCACGGTAAGCCAAAAGGTTTCGGAGGAGAGTTCTGGAACCATACTTTCTCAATACCCGAAGGCAGGGACAAAAGTTCAGGCCGGTACAAATGTGAACGTGACCGTGAGCCATCAACTCCTTCGTCAGTTGATTGTGATGGCGGATGATCCGAATCCGGAGATCGGCAAGCCGGTGAAGTTTCACGCGCATCTTGATCCCGAAGGCAGCCAATTCAAATACCTGTATACATTCGGAGACGGCGCCGCGAGCAAGTGGATAAGCCAATCCACCGTCACGCATGCGTATCAGGCGGCTGGCTCGTATCGGGTGCAGGCGGTTGCCATGCGCGGGGCAACAAGAATTCCGAGCGAAAGCGCCGTGATCGTCGCGAAAGAAATCGACTTTAAGGTATCACTCGAACCCACGCCGGTCCGCGCCAAACCCCTCGATGAAATTGCGTTCGCCGCCAAGACCAATCGCTCGGACATCCCGTTCCGTTATCAGTTCGATTTCGCCGACGGCACACAAAGCGACTGGTCCCCCGAACCTGTCACTCGGCACATTTACGATCGCCCAGGCACATATCCTGCAAAGGTTCGGGCACGAGTCGCGCAGGGGAGGATCGTAGAGAGCGTTGTGCCCGTGGAGGTGGGGATTGTCCATTGGACGCTCTGGGCGGCGCTGGGAACCGGGCTGGCAGGGCTTGGCGGAGGAGCCTTCATCTTTCACGGGTGGCGACAATTTTTGAAGTGGATCCGGGTCGTGCCGAAAATGGACCCGGGAGGCCAACACCTGCGAATCGAGAGCCGCGAGGGTTGGGGCGATAACTGCCGATTGCGTCTGGTCAAGCCGCCAGGGGAGCAACGAATCGTTTGGGCCGGAGGACCGGGTCGCCAGGAGGGACCACACTCATGAGCGAAACCACCATCACCCTGCAAGATCTGTTCAGCTGGGACCCAGAGGCTCTCTCGCTGCGGGCCGAGCCGGGCGTGGATGTGAACGAGGCCGCCCAGCAGATCAAGCAGGCGATTCAGAAGAACTCGCGAGTGATCCAGTGGGGCTGGATCCGCGACCTGATCGCCAAGAAGTTACCAGAGCTTCTCGACATGAATGTCCTCGACGTTGTGCTGGATGCCTGGAAAAAGTATATGCAGCTTGAACAGTACACCGACCGGCAGAAGTACCGGGCCGACGAGACGATTCTGGTTCCGCTGGCCGAGCATACGCTGAAATCGGAACATCATCCCTACGTGGAGATTCTGCTCAAGGAACAGCCTGTGGGACGGATCGTGTTCGACCTTGAATTCTCCCTCACGCTCGATGGCTTCGTCCTGAAGATACAGGACGGAATGATCCAGGAAATTCAGGCAGGCTCCGCCAAAGGAGACGGCTCGCTCTCTTTGGGTGAAGCGGTCATTCTAAAACGTGAACTCGCGCCCGTCCATTTTCCCGGACACATTCACTTCGACAAGGGTGTTGCCCTGCCTGGGCGTCGCGGTCTTGCAGCCGCGGGCTAGCGTACCGCCGAGCTTCTGCCGTTCTTCCAAGTCGAGTCCATTTTAGCGCCATCAGTGAATAGGTAGAGCGAGGCGCTGTTTACCTTCATGAAGGGGATATTTTTTTGCTTCCCAGATCAAATCACCTGACATCCCTTGCGGTAAGCTGATGGCCGCCTCGACTCCTCCGGCTCCGCGCGTATATTCGACTTGGATGTCGCCCTTTGGATGCGCCATAGCCGCCGCGACGTGCCTGAGCGGCCCCAGATGGGGCTCCACCGTGACGGAGTTGAATCCCGGCGCGTCCGGACGAATCCCCGCCACGATGGTCAATAAGTCAAAGTTCGGATGAGCGCTCCACGCGTGAGAGTCGGAGCGAGTTGGCTCATCCTTTTCCGCCCAAGTGGTAAGCCCCAGAGCAATCATGTCTCGCCACGGCTGCAGCAAGCGGACGTATTCGTTCCCCAAGTCATCGTGTTCCAACGCGCGGGCGAGATAGAACCGAAAATAATACGTGGCCTGCGACATTTGCGGCAATGGGCCGTCGGCCTTGAATCCCGTGTCGCTTCTCGAAAGAACCTTCATGAGCACCGTCTTCTGCTGAGCGCGAGGCACCACGTCAAGCCAGACACCAAGAAGGTTCGCGTGCTGGCTGAAATGCTTCTGCGCAGGGGTGTCGGCGAGCAAGCCATATTTCTGATTCCAGCAGAGCGCGCCTATGCCCTCAGAAGCGCGGCTGACAGCGTCCCGATACGCCTCCGCTCGCTGGCGGTTGCCGAAGGCATCTTCCATTTCAGCCGCATAGCGAAGCGCCTCGATAAACTGCAACGTGATCACGGCCGAACCGCCGTTATTATCTTGCGGCGGCTCGCCAAAATCGAAGTCGCTTGCCCAGTCTACAAAAACCCACCAGGGCAACTTTTGCAGCAGGCCGTCGGACCGCTGGCGCTGCAGGAACCAGTCGAGCACAGTGCGAGTGCCGGCGAGTTGCGCTCGTACTAGACCAGGGTCTCCGCGGTACAGCCAGAAGTCATGCACGATACCGATCCATAGCAAAGAAAACGTGGGAATGTATTGTGGCGACGAAGTAGGGTAGCGGCTCTGGGTGATTCCGTCTGGAATGCGCGAGTCGTTGAAAGCTTGGATGGCCTGTCGCGCCAGCCGGTCATCGCCGGCCACGGTGTAGGAGATCAAAGCCTGAATCCGTGTGTCGCCGACATATTGCAAGCGCTCCCAGTAAGGCGTGTCCATGTAAGTGTCATGGGCGTCGAGACGCGCGGTTCGCCAACCAATGCCCCAGATGGACGCCAGCGAAGAATCATCCGAGTCAAAATGGCCTCGCTCTTGAAAGGGATAAGCAGTGAACCATGCGCGGAGGTGGTCCACCCGAAGCGCTTGATCCGCCGTGGTCAGGTCCAGTTGCAGAAATCGCCACGCCTTCCATGCAAGCGGCATGAACGTGCGAGTGGCGCCATCGGGCAGGAATTGGTCAGAAAGGCCGGCAATGTGCTTGCCAAGGATTTCATTGCGGTTGCCTTTGTTGCCTTGCTCGTCGTAGAGCGCCTCGGAATAGGCGAGGCGTATGGAAGCGCCGGCTCCGCCGGAGACCGTCAATTCGGGATAGGCGGTGACCAGGTGCGAGGCGTCGAGCAGTACGCTGGCCTTTGCGTGAGCCGGCACCACGAGGGCCTTATCTGGAAACTCGGACGGTACCTCCACTCCGGAAGCTCGAACGACCTTCCCCGCGGGAACCAATTCCATGGCCATAGGTGAAAGTAAATCCGGGACGAGTTGCCAGTTCGTAAATTGAATTTGCGCTCCCCTCGGCACGCCACGGCCGATCGGAAGAGCCTTCGTCCAGGAAGGGCTTTGATTGACACTCGGATCGGCATTCCATGACCAATCGAACGCCGCTGCGTTCATCCGCTCGGAGGGTTCGGCGGCAAAATAAAAATGCTGAGGTAGATTCAAAAGCTCGGTCGAGACTCCCAATCCCCTCTCTGGTTCGACTTGCCAACTGTCATTCGTGTTCGCCGCTCGCTCGGTTGCACCGTCGCCTTGAAGCAGGAATCCTGCCCGGTCGCTGATCTGAGCGAGGGCAGAATGCGTGCCAAAACCCCAAATGGTGGCAGCGAGAATGTTTCTTCCAGAATGCAGTAGTGGACCAAGATCGTACGTCTCAAACCTCCAGTGCGCTAGATCGCTGCGAGCCGGTCCAGTTCCCACGCGTTGTTGATTCACGTAGAGAAGGAACTGATTGTCCGCGCTGACGTGCACAATAAAGTGCTCTGGTGGCTGCTGCAGTTCCAGCACCTTGCGAAAGTGGAATACGAACGGGTCGCGCTCGGAGGCATCGGGACAAGTGATCCATTGCGCGGTCCAGGCCTTGTTCAAAAGATCCGGAGCAACCTGGGCCTCCAGAAATCCAGAGTTTATGAGGAGCAGCACGAATGCAACCGAGAGGAAAACTGTTCGCTGACTGCGCATTTGGTTCCCCAATGGTCGAGCGACTATAACTTATCTGGGACGGAAATTGTCCCCAGCTTGGATTTCTCACAGGGTCTGCTGCGGAGCGGGTGACTGAGGAAAGCCCGCGACGCACAATGGGTGCTACTGGACGATAGACGGGTTACGGAGAACATCATGCAGACGACGTTGCAGGTATACACGCACGCCGTTTCAGAGTCCGTGCTAAGGGCAAAGGAACGCCTGGCAAAGGTAGTTTTGGACCCAATCGGACCCAAATCCAGAAAAGCTTCTTCCGCGAGCTCGGGGGAAGGCGTTTGGATTCAATAAGTGAGTGGCGCGCCTGGGGCGACTCGAACGCCCGACCTCTGGTTCCGGAGACCAGCGCTCTATCCAACTGAGCTACAGGCGCGCGGCCCGGGCCCGCAGCAATCCTCGCGATTGTGGAGCCCGGTTCGCAAACATTCTAGCGCGCTTCGCTGGCCCGTGCCACTGTCTGTCCTTTAGTCAACGGAGGGGCCTGCCCTTCTGGCGAGCAGAGGAGCGCCCGGGATAGGAAAACCGCTTTGCCGGCTAAGTGCGCGCGAGTGTTTTGATCTGCTTGGCCAGTCTTTCAGCCTCTTCCGCTTTTTTCACGAGATTGAGCGAAAGAATTTTCGAGGAGTCGGTCTTCTCCACTTCATTTTTCAATTCGGTGGCCAGCTCGTACAGGCGCTGCACGTTCTTCTTGATCTGATTTTGGTTTTCCTGGAGTGCGATTCGCAGGGCCTCCGGAGAGCGATCCGGGCGGCCTTCCGGCGCCAGAACCCTGTCGGGCGGGTGGGCCTGTGAGGCGGGATCGGACGGCTCCTGACTTGCGAGCACAGCGCGTACGTGCCCCGGCAGCGCAATCAGACTCGCTAGAATTGCGCCAAATCTGCGCCGTTCAAGATTCATAACGGCCTCCTGTGCACAATTCTACTCCACCGCCGGGTCAATCGAGCCAGATCTCTCGGTTCCAGCCGGGACAACCCGGCCAATGCTATACTCGGGCCGCCCGTGAGCGCGATATCCAATTCTTTCATCCGCTGGTCCGAGTTTACGGTGCCCAACGCACTGCGCGTGCTTGGGATTTTCCTTGTCGCACTCATTCTCAACCGCATCCTGCGAGTATTGACGAATCTGATTGTCAAGCCCGCAGCCTCGAAGACGCGGGGCGCGCAGGCGCGCGAGCAGCAAACGAGGACCGTGGCCACGGTGCTCTACGGCGCCGGGAGCAAAGTGGTGTGGGCGCTCGCCATTTTAACGGCGATACCCGAGTTCGGCATCAACATCAATCCGGTGGTGGCGCTGGCCGGACTCGGCAGCCTCGCGCTCGGCTTCGGAGCGCAGAACCTGGTCCGCGACGTCATCAGCGGTTTTTACATTATTTTGGAAGATCAGTACGCGGTCGGCGACACGGTTCAGATCGGAGCCACGGAGGGCCGGGTGGATCATCTCACGCTCCGCCGCACCGTGGTGCGTGACGCGCGCGGCGCTCTGGTGACCATTGCCAACGGGGACGTCCGCACGGTCGCCAATCTGAGCCGCGACTGGTCACAGGCCTTTGCCGATGTCACCTTTTCTTCGAGCCTGCCGCTGGAGAGGGTGCTGAAGCTTCTCGAGGCTGCCGCCGGAGGGCTGCGCGGCGACCCGGCTTGGGCGCCGGCTCTGGTTGACGGCCCCCGCGTTCTCGGAGTACACGCCTACGACAGCAACGGCTGCACGATCCGGCTCCAGGTGCGTACGGCGCCAACACGCCAGGACGAAGTTGCCCGTGAGCTTCGCCGCCGCATCCAGAATGAGTTTCAGCGCGAAGCGTTGCCGCTCCGCGATGTACAACGCGTGGAGATAATCCATGCGCCCGCAATGCGTTCGGAAGACGAGGCACCTCAGGCGGGTGCCCGTACCATCTAACTGTGGAAGGAGGAGGCATGCCCAGCGTCACTTACGAGGAAGTGAATTTGATGCTGCGTCTCTACGAGTTGAGGCGTGAAGCGCGCCTTCGCCAGGCGCGCGCGTGGTACGTCGAAAATTTCCATACGAACTCGCTCGAGGACATGGCGCAGAAATATCCGCAGGGAAGCGAGGAAAACACCTACATTCGCATGGTGCTCAGCTACTGGGAAATGGTGGCAAGTATTTTCAATCGCGGATTGATCCACGAGGAGCTTTTCTTTGAGAACAATGGGGAGATTTGGGTTGTCTGGGATCGCGTGCGCAACATCGTCCCCGCCTGGCGCGCGGCCTTCAAGAACCCTACGGTCTTTGTGAACATCGAAGAAGTTTGCAAGAAACTCGAGGCCTGGCGGGAAAAGCGCGCCCCTGGCTCCGCGGCGGCCATGCGTCAAATGATGGAGCAAATGCGCCTGGCAGCCAAGAAGTCGTAAGACGTATACGTCAAGTCCGCAGGGGAGGACCTGTCACCCGCGGTTCCTCTTCCGCCTCGTGTTCCGCCGCTGGCTTGGTCAAAACAACGCAGTTGCGCCCCGAGGACTTCGCCTGATAGAGGGCCGCGTCTGCCTCGCTCAATAGTGTCTGCGCACTCGCGGAAGTCCAATCCCGGCTGGCAAGCGCGCCGATACTCGTTGTGATTGAGATTGGGCCGCACCCCGTGTTCACAGGGCGCTGCGCGAAGGCCTTGCGGATCTGCTCGGCGCGTTGTTGGGCGTTCGAGGATTCACAACCCGAGAGCACCACTAGAAATTCTTCCCCGCCATAGCGGCCGACGGCATCGTAGGTTCGGACGGAAGCGAGCAAGCGCCGGGCTGACTCCCGGAGGACTTCGTCGCCGACGAGGTGCCCGTGCGTATCGTTGATCGCCTTGAAGTGATCCAAGTCACAGAGTAAAACGGCCAGGGAGCTGCGTTCGCGCCGCACGCGTTGAAGTTCTCTCTGGAAGTGGTCGAGAATGAAGCCGCGATTCCACAGTGACGTCAACGGATCGTGGGTCGCCTTGAAGCGCATTTGCTCCCGCGCTTCGACGAGACTGTCCTCGAGTTCGAGGATGCGCTGACCAGTTCGCAGCCGGGCTCTCAGTT
>QHYP01000314.1 GCA_003224195.1 Acidobacteriota bacterium
GACTGGGTTTCCATTTTCGTCTTCTCATCCACCTTGGAAAAGAAGCGCGTATCTTTGGAAACGTCCGGGACGATCACGGCCTCGCCGTGCTGCGCCACCCAGCCCGCGATTCCCTGCCCCATCTTGACGCGCACGTCTTTCAGGGCTTGCGACGCCTTGCCCACGGCCAGCTCGAAGTACAGTTCCTGCCGGGACTCATCGAGCAACAGCAGCGACCAGGTATCCGGGCGCAGGAATTCGTCGATCTTTTCCATGATCGTGCTCAGGACCTGGTCGAGCTGCAGCGAGGAGGTGAGCGCTTTTCCCAGTTCCTGGAAAACCGCCAACTGGCCCGCTTCCCGCTGGTCCAACGGCAGGCCGGGATTGCGTCGCCTCTCAACCTCCGGAAATTGTTTCAAGTCCTCCACGCTTTTTGGACCCAAGTCAGAATGTATTCAGCCGCTCCACGCACACAAGCCCACCGTGGCGTGCGAGCCCCGGCTCCCGTCGGGGCGCCCGCCTTTGCATGCGCCAACCGCGGCGAATCCACGCCAGTATAAGTGCCGCTGGAGAGCAGGCGCAACAAGCTCCTCGCCGAGCGTTCCCTTCTTGCCATCCGCTGACGCCCTTGGCGCCCTATGAAGTGCGGCAGCATTCGCAGGCCAGGTAAGGGCCGTGCAGACAAACTGACGCCGCTTTGCCTTTCTCACATCGGTCGGGGCCCCGGATGCGCCTGCGGGGCGCACGCTTGCCCGACGCAGAAAGGGCTTGCCCTGAGCTCTGTCGAAGAGCCCACCTGCTGCCGCTTGCAAGTAGCACAGGCTTGTCCTGAGCGGAGTCGAAGGGCACTCCTGCCTGTGCAGACCTTGTCCGCCCTAACTCTGCCGTCATCAGGGGGTCGGAGCTTTAGCTCCGACATAAATGAAGCCTTGTCAATGCGGCTTCAGCCGCTGAGGAAATGCCTTTGGGGTTGTCACACTAGCTCGTCGAGGTCGGCGGCAAATCTCGAAGCTGCTTTGGGGTTCCGTTCAAAGTACCACTGGAAGGCAGCTTCGTATTCAAGCGCAGCTGCTTCATGGAACTCGACGTCCTTACTTGCCATACGTCAGTTTGGACGAAATCCGGTGACGGACCTCTTCCCAAGGAACCGTCTTTACTCTGCCGGAGTCCAGATCGGTGATGCGGCGAGCGATCTCCTCGTTCCATGCGGCCTCAGCGCTTGGGTCCGCGGAACCGTCGAGGCTGTCCATCAGAGAACTAGCCAAGTACGCGCGTTCCTCCTCGGAAAGGGAGAGAGCCCTCCGGAGGAGATCCTGAGCTTGCTGAGTCATGGCGTCATTATACTGCTAGGAAGGTGTCCCCAGCGCGTCCGATGACTGCACGGGCAGATGCTCCTTCAAGCGGAGAACCTCATGGTTCGCATCACGGAGCGTTTGATGGAGAATGGTTTACATCCGGCGCATTCTGAGTCACGCTGAATATGACGAGAAGGAGTGGCAAACATCATGATTGCAGTACCGGAAAAATACGCACTCGAAGTCAGCTCTCCAGCGCCGGTCACATCCGAGCGCCAACATGAGGAATACCTCTCGGTCCTGGACCAGCTGGCAAGCAAAGATAATCCAACGAGTGAAGAAGAGAAGTACGCCGAAGTCTTAATGACCTTGATCGAAGCATACGAAGAAGAGCATCACTCCATTCCCGATGCTCCCCCAGTGGAAGTCCTTCGTACGCTGATGGATGCCAATCATCTTCGCCAAAAAGACCTGGTCCCAATCTTTGGCTCGGAAACCATCGTGTCCGAAGTCTTGCACAAGAAACGTGGCCTCAACAAAACCCACATCGAGAAATTGAGCAAACGATTCCGCGTTTCTCCGGCAGTATTTTTCTCGCGCACCATGAATAGGTGAGGGACGGGAAGGTCTCTTTGAGGCGCACAAAACTTGGGGACAAGCCCGCGGCCGGACTCGTCCAGTCGGGGCTGGAATCTGAATCGAAGGAGTAAGAGTAGAGCGGCTAGCAAAAACTAGTCCCACCCTTTCTGCGAAAGCTGCAGAAAGGATGGGCCACCCAAAAGCGTTCCAGCGGATCGAGCGTCGGCCACCCGCTACCCCATAGCAATGGCTGCGCCACCCGCCGGAAGGTCGAATGATGGTCTGGTTGACCACAATTGTAGAGTGCTAATCGAGGGTCTTCAATGAAAACAGTTATGCGATACATATTGCTGCTTATCGTTTTCTCCTTGATCGAGGCCTATGGTGAGGTGAATGCCCAGAACGAACCGCCGTATCCTGGCGAAGCCCAACTGGTGAGTTTTGAAGACCTGGCCTACCCAGCCCTTGCTCGAGTGACCAGGATTCAGGGCGTGGTCGTTGTCAAAGCAACGCTCGATGACGAGGCCAATGTTCTGACTGTTTCTCCAGTAACGGGGCCGAAAGCTCTGATAGCGGATTGCCTGGCGAATGCAAAGAAATGGAAATTCAAACCCAATCCCCAAAAGAGCGCTGTGATTGTTTACGACTTTAGGATTGGTAGTGGCGCGTGCCACGATGCATCGCACAGCCTGTTTCAACTCGTGCACCAAAACTTCGCCACAATCACGGCTTGCGATCCAGTCATACCAGGATAGGCGGGAATTCGGCCGAGTCAACGAGAGCGGCACGGAAATTCATCCTTTTTGTTCTTTGGTCTCCTTGGACAGTGAACACGGGACGGTCCCGGAGGTCAGTCGGCCTCGAAAAATTTCACCGTGCAGTGAGTACGTCAGCAGCACCAGGCGATTTGATCTCTCGAGCTAGTCCTGTCGCCATTTATCTGGTTCAGACAAGTTGCGCAATCAATTAGGAGGAACAACATGCGAAAGACCGCAAGAAGAGCTGTATTCGTCATCGGCTTGCTCTCAATGAGCTACGCTAGAAGCATTCCGGCACAACAGGATGCCACTATTAGTGATAAGGAGAT
>QHYP01000240.1:0-11960 GCA_003224195.1 Acidobacteriota bacterium
CGCATCTCGACGTGGTGGAAGCGCGGCGAGAAGACTGGACCACCGACCCCTTCCAATTCGTGGAGAAAGACGGCTACTTCTACGGCCGCGGCACGGTGGACATCAAGGACGGCGACGCGATTCTGGTCACAAATTTCATCCGCTGGAAGAAGGAGGGTTTCGTCCCCGACCGCGACGTGATTCTTGCGCTCACCGCCGACGAAGAGGGCGGCACGGCGAACGGCGTCGAGTGGCTGCTGAAAAACCACCGCGATTGGATTGACGCCGACTTCTGCGTGAATCTTGACGGCGGCGACTTCATGAGCGAGCACGGCAAAAAAATTTATGCCGCGGTGCAGGCAAGCGAGAAAGTGTATGTGGATTTTCAGTTGGAGGTGCGCAACCCGGGAGGACACAGCTCGCGTCCCACGCGCGACAACGCCATCTATCGCCTCGCGGAAGGGCTGACGCGCGTCGCGAGGTTTGAATTCCCAGTCGATCTGAACGACGTGACGCGCTCGATGCTCGAGCGCAGCGCCGCGCTCGAGACGGGCCAGCGTGCCGCGGACATGCGCGCCGTGGCTAAAAATTCTAATGACTCGGCGGCCGTGGAGCGGCTCTCGGAGGACCCGTTCTACAACGCAATCCTGCACACCACTTGCGTGGCGACGCGGCTCGATGCGGGCCATGCGAACAACGCGTTGCCACAGCGCGCTTCCGCCAACGTGAATTGCCGCATCCTGCCGGGCGAGGATCCGCGGAAGATACAGGCAACGCTCGAGAAAGTCCTGGCCGACCCGGAAATCAAGGTGAGCCAAGTTCCGACGATCGCCGCCGACGGCAGCCGCATCGAAGCCGTTTCAGTCCCTCCTTCACCGTTACGAAAGGACGTCTTCGGAGCCGTGGAACGGACAGCAAACTCCATGTGGCCGGGGCTGCCCGTACTTCCGGTGATGGACACGGGCGCGACCGACGGCCGGCTTCTCCGCGCGGCGGGAATTCCCACTTACGGCATCGCGGGCGTATTCCTGGATCTGGACAACCGGCGGGCGCACGGTCAGGACGAGCGCGTGCGCGTGCAGGATTTTTACGACGGCGTCGAGTTCAATTATCGGCTGACCCGCGAGCTGACGGCGGCACACTGAAACAGAGCAAGGCGCGCAACGCTACATGATCGAACCGGTGGGTGTGTCAGTGGGCGAGTTCATTTCCACGTCGAATCCCATCCGAATCTTCTGCAGCACTTCCTGCCGATCGAGGCGCGCAGACTGCGCGAACGAATTCGCGATGTGACCGGCCAGGTCGGCTAGCATGATTCCCCAGGCAAACGGGTCTTCCCACACGCCGGTCCGAAGACTCACATGCTGGCCCTTTTGTGCGATCCAGACGCGAAGCACTTCAAAGGATTTCCCGTCTTGACGGGCCACATCCGGAATCATGAGCTGATCTTTTTGCCCCATAGTCATCCTCGCCGACCAACCCCCAATTGTATGTAAAACGGCCCGGGACCACGCTCCCCGGGCCGAAATCTTTTCGAACGAGCTGAATTACTGGGGTTTCTTGGCGACTTCTCCCTTCGGGTCGGCCGCCACTGCTGACGTCGGCTTGGCCGCCTCGCTTCCATAGCGAATGAGATACGGCATGAAGGGCGTCACCTCGAAGGGCATTTTTTCGCGTTCGGCAACCGCGCCGATGGGTTTGGCTTTGATCAGCTCGAGCCGGTCGTTCCAGGGGTCAAGCTTGACGCGCCCGCCGAGGGGCAGGGCCGCAATTTTCTGCGGATTCTTCGCGTCCGGCGCCTGCACGGCTTTCACGTCGGTAAGCTCCGGAACGCGGTTGCCGAGGTGGGGACTGATCAGGTTGGGGATCTCCTTCGCGCGTTTGTCGAGCATCTGAAGGAAGAGCGCCGCGTTCCCGAGCTGGGTCTTATACGGCGAATTGTTCAGGATTTCGATGCCCTTCGCATTCGCGGCTTTTTCCTCTTCGGGAGTGCGGGCAAAGCCGAAATGGCGGAAGGTCTCCTTGTCGTCCACGAGCAATCGATCAAAGAAAGCGTACTGGGAATCGAGCCGGTGGCCGAGAACGGCATGGCTGAGCTCGTGGGCGAGCACCGAGGCCAGGCTGGCCTCGTCCGGCAGAACGTCGACGAGGCCGCGGCTCAGGACGACCGTGTGGCCAATCGTGAAAGACTCGAGCGTGGTCGTCATCAGGACGCGGCAGCGGACCTCGGGATCGAGATCAATGTTATTGGTGACCTCGAGGTTGTTGACGACCGTGTCGAGAACCTTGTCCACCTCCCCAGGCGGCGCAAGCAACCCGATGCGCTGCAAGCGGTCGATGACATTGTCTTCCGCCTGGCGGTCCCAGGAGCGCTGCGCCTGGATGGGTGTACGGTCGTTGGAAGTCGTGGATTCGTCGTTAACCGGAGTTTCGACCAGGATCTTGCTCAGTTCCTGCTCCTGGCCAGAGCGGCCGAGGTTGTAACCCCAGAGACGCGTCTGCGCCTTGAACGAAAGCTTTTTTGCGATCGCGTAACGCAGTTCGCCGCTCTCTTCGCTATAAACAAAGGCGGGCAGCCAGACGCCAGGCTGGACATTCGAGCGCCAGCTATCGAAGTGGAAGTAGAAGCTGGAATGACCGCCGCCTCCGTAGGAGCCGTTGAATCGCACGACGTTGAAGTCCTGATCCTCCACCCAGATGCGGCCGCGGAAGCGCCCCTTGCCGGAGTTGGGCAGAGGTGTCACGTCAAAGACCAGGCAGCGGACTTCGCCGAGGAATTCGCGGCGCACGTAGTCGAACTTGTAGTGATCACGGGTGAATCCATTTGTGTCGATGAAAATCATCTGAAGGAAGCCGTCGGGCAGATACTCCATCGCAAACGAGAAGAAGTTGCCGATGGAACTGAAAATCTTTTTGCCCTTGCCCTGCGCGTCGGAGAGGGAGACGAGCTGCACGCCCTTAGAGAAGTCGGCGCGCCCGAGAAAATACTTGTCGCCAGCCGGAACGAAACCCAGCTCCTTGTCCGGCTTCAGGTTCTGGATGTAAGTCTCGACGAGGGGCTGAAATTTGTTGATGTTCTGGTAGAGGCGGTTTTCATTGGCGATGATCCGGTCCAAGACCTCGTCCATGGTCTTGGGCTGCTGTTCGGGAGTGGTCGATGCCGGGGCGCTCGTGGAGAGCGCCAGGGTCGGGAATTCTCTTGCGCATGTTTTTCTTCCCCCAAACTCAATAAGCCAAACGGAACTCAATCCGCACGCGGGCCGGGAAATCGACCGGCTGGCCGTCGCGCTTGGCCGGTTTGAACTTGATCTGCTCTGCCGCGCGCGTAGCCGCCTCATCGAGCCCGTGACCCAGGCCGCTCACGACGCGGTTGACCGTCACTTGTCCGGAAGCCAGGAAAACGACCTCGAGAGTGACGTCGCCTTCAATTCTCTGCTTACGCCCCTCAGCGGTATATTCAGGACGCGGTTTCTCCAGAATGTCAACAGGGGTAGTCGCGCTTTCGGTGGGAGCGGCCTTCTTCTTGGGCGCGTCTGCGACAGCCGTTGTTGCGTCGGAGAAGCTTGTGGATTGCACCGTACCGCCACGCTTCGCGGCCGGCGGGGGAATGGCAACGCCGTTGCCAAATCCTGTGCTCGCCACTGTCCCGCGGGCGCCGGTTGCCCCACCCGTGCCGTTGCCGTAGCCGGGACCGCCTGGAAGAAGCGGCGAACCCTTTGCGTTTACGTTTGCCCGCTTGTTCGGATCACCGGGACCCGGCAGGCCGTTCTCATCGCCGAATCCGCCGGTCTGCACCTTGTTCACGGGAAGATTGAGGGTCGCGGGTGCAGCGCTGCCCGTGGAGGCGGATAGATTGCCGATCTTCACATCTTCCTTTGGCCGCTTGGGCGCTGCCGTATTCACTGCGAGCTTCGCTTCCTCGAAGGCCTTGTTGATCTCCGGAGCCTTCACCTCGAGTTTCTTCGGCTTCACGAGGATGGGCTGCTCGAACTTCGGCGTGGGAATCTTTACGACCTTGGGCGGGTCAGGTTGCGGGACGACTTCCGGCTTTGGCTTGACCGGCTCAATCCTTGCTTTAGGTGGCTTGGGCTTCGGAGGCCGTGGAGCGATGGGCACTTCGGTGAGCGGAGTGGCGAGGGGCATCACGTCGTAGTGCATCGCATACCGCAGGCGCTCCGGGTAGAACAGCGGGATCATCAGAAGGAAGAGCAAAAGCGCAGTCTGGAGCGCCGCGCTCGCTCCGTAGAGGTTCCAGCGAGGCTTTGCATCCGGCAGCATCTCCAGACGGGCGGGCACCCGGTTGTTATTGCCCAGGGCACGTTTCCACGCGTTAGGATCGCCAGACCAGCGGCGGGGTTGGAGCCCCACGCCGAGCCGGCTCCTGGCGTCAGCTTGTCCAAGCATGGTGATACTCATCCGCGGGCTGCCTCGAAAGAGATTCCTTCCGGCGAACACAGGTTGTCTAGGGTTTCGCCTAGCGCCCAAGTTCGCTAGCGAAGAAGGAAGTACGCTTGCGTTGCGAATACAAGCGTATTTGTGCGGCTGGGGCAGCCGAATAGAACTTTCGTACTAACAGCGCGAAGTCGCCACTGCTCCTGGGGGTGTACCGCTGGGCACGCCCCTGTGATTCAACCCCGTCCCGCCGGCCAGGTTGCGGTCATCCGGGCTATTCGGCCTAAGCATACCTCAAACTGTACAATCCGGCGCGTCTTTCCGGCGCCGAGTATCCTCAAAGGGATTATGCTAGGCGAAGAAGGCTTCTCCCAATGGAAAGGGTTTCTAGTACGGGCATTGATATATGGGCTCGGAAGAATCTTCGTTAACGGGGCTGCTCGCGGGGCGTGAGGCCCTGATCGAGTCTCTGCACGCCGTGGCGCAGGCTTCCCGCTGGCACCTGCCGCTTCCCCCGTTTGCGGAAGCGCTTGCGCGGAGCGCTCGGAAGCGGTTTTGCGGGGGCGCGCCGACTGCCAAGCAGATCGAAGATTATCTCGCGTCGCTGCATCTTGAAGATCTCGCGCTGGCTTGCGCTTGCGCGGAAGGCATTGAAGCGGCCTGGGAGTATTTCGTGAAAACCTATCGGGGGTACCTGCGCGCATCGGCGGGCGCGCTTCTCGGGCGCAGCGGGGATTCCGCGGAAGCCTGTGAACTCGCCGACACGATCTTCGCCGATCTCTACGGTTGGAATCGCGAGAAGCCGGGGCGGCAGCCGCTCTTCCTTTATTTTCACGGCCGCAGCAAGCTCTCGACGTGGCTGCGCGCCGTGCTTGCGCAGCGCCGCGTGAATGCCCTTCGGGAGCAACAGCGCTTCGATCCGCTGGATGAAACTGGGGAAAGGCCCGGAGCGCCGCTGGGCAGGGACGCATCATCACCGCTATTGCTCGATCCCGACCGCCCGCGGTACGTCGCCATGTTCCGCCGCGCGCTGCACGCCGCACTCGCCCGACTCGATCCGCGCGACGCACAGCGTCTGACCCTCTATTACGCGGAGGAGCGGACGCTCGCCGAGATCGGCCAGCGCCTCGGCGAACACGAATCGAGCGTCTCACGAAACCTCGAGCGCCTCCGCCGCGAGCTGCGCAGCGCAGTCGAAGCGATGCTGCGCGCGGGCCTCCCGCAGATCGATGGCCACGCCGCGGAGGCGGGCCTGAGCGAAGATCAAATCGCGTTGTGTTTTGAATATGCGGTCGAAGATGCGCCGCTTGATTTCAGCAAAACGCTGGGCCGCACCCGGGGTCCGGAGGTAAAGAGGCCGCAGCCATGATCGCCTCGCGCAAGAAAGTGGCTGCGAATCGTTCTAACGGTGGAGAGCCGCATGGCGCCTGAGGATCGCGACCGGACTTTCGAGAAAGCGCTCGCCCGCCATTTGCTCCCCGGAGAGCAGCCGGAGGCGTGTCCCGATGCGGATACCCTGGCTGCCTATCACGAACTGGAGCTACCGGCGGAGGAGCGCTTTCACTGGAAAATGCACATTCTGGCATGCGCTCGCTGCCAAGAGATCCTCGTGCAGCTCCAGGACACAGATCACATTCCCACGGGCGTGGAGGAGGCAGAGGACATTCCTGTCTTTAACGTTCCGGTCCTGAAATCGGAAGCCATTCCAGAGGTCAGGGAACCGCTGAAGGCGCCGGAGAAACCGATGCCTGAGCCAGCCCTAGCCGGCGTAGCTCCGGCGGCTCCTGCCGCACCAAGAGCCGCAGAGAAGGTAACAGAGATGTTCGCCCTGTCGCGGCAGCGCGCGAAATCCTGGCGTTGGCTGGTGCCCGCGGGCGCGATTGCAGCGGGGCTTCTTGTTTGGGTGACCGTCCATCCGGTTATCATCGTGCCGAGATCCGAGGAAGTGGCTCTGAATCCTCCTCAAACAACCAACGCACCCGCGGCTTCTGCTGCCTCTACACCACCATCGAATGTCCCTATTCCAGGCGCGGTTGAGGACAGCGGGCACGCAATGCCGGAAGACAAGCGTGCCGGTGATGTTCTTGTCGAAAATGCCGAAACTCGGGCGAGGGCGAATCCGCCGGTGAACCGGCAGGACAAAACAAGCGATCTTGATGCGTTCAAGACTCGGCGCGCTGAGCCCGCTGCCGGCGATCGAGAGACTCTGGATTCAAAAAAGGCTCCGACACATTTGGCAAAGATTTCTCCGGCCGCACCCGCCGCGCCTCTTGTCCGGAGCAGGGGAATCCTTTCTGAGCCAACGAAGGAAGAGCTTCCCGTAGAGCAGGAGAGCAATATGGTGGCGAAGGTAGCTGGCGCGCCGGAGCAGGCCCCTCCGCCCGCTCCGCCTCCGCCGTCTGCTGCGTCAAAAGCTCCTCCTGCGCCGGAAGCCAAAGCACAGGAAAAAGACAAAGCAGCATTCAAAGCCGATGCCCTAAGCGAAACAGTTACGGTCGCGCCCTTGACTGCCATCGCCCGAGCAGCCCAAATCGGGGTCCAGAAGGCCGGCAGTCCCTCCTCGCGGACGATCCGCACGCCGGACGGCAAAACGGTCTGGATTCTTGGCGACCACGGAGTCATTCTTCGCTCCTCCGATGGCGGGACGTCCTGGGCGAGCCAGAGCAGCGGCCTTTCCGCTTCTTTGCTGGCCGGATCGGCGCCGAGCGAAATGGTCTGCTGGGTCGTCGGCAAACAGGGGAGCGTCTTGCTGACGACAGACGGTGGTGAGCATTGGCAGAAGATTGCCTCGCCTACGAGCGAAGATCTCATCGGCGTGAGCGCGCGAGACGCCCAAAATGCCGCCATCTGGAGCGATCCCAGCCTGCCCCGTTATGTCACTCATGACGGAGGCAAGAACTGGCAACAATCCGCAACGAATTGATGCCCCCGCGCGTCCTGGCCTTTCCCAAGACGCTTCCATTCCCCGCGCGATGAACATCGCGTGCAAGAAACTTGCCCGCCGCCGTTCCAATAGTGAAGCAAAAATTCACGATGAGGTGAGCCCATGAACGATCCCCTGAAAATGCAAGGCCGGCGGCTTTTTCGCGTCGGACCTGCCGCACTCTTCTTGGTGGCTGCCGCCGCGGCGTTCTATCCGCCGATCCGCGGCCACTACGCATTCGCGGCGCCGAAAAGCCGCGCGGGTGGCCCGCCACATGTTGCGGGCGAAGACTCCACGACCACGTTGAACGATCAGACCGATCTGGCGGTGACGGTCTATAACTCGAATATCGCGCTGGTGCGCGATGTGCGCCAGCTCGCGCTGCCCTCCGGAACGTTGCGCCTGAAGTTCATGGACATTGCTGCGACCGTGAATCCCGCAACCGTCCATTTCCGCTCGCTGAACGAGCCCGACAAGGTCGGCGTTATCGAGCAGAACTACGAATACGACCTGCTTGAACCGGCGAAGCTCTTGCACAAGTACGTGGGGCGCGAAGTCACGCTTGTCCGCTCGTATCAGGAGAACGGCACGACGAAGCGGGAAGAGGTCAAGGCCACGCTGCTGGCCGACAACAACGGTCCCGTGTGGAAAATCGGCAACGACATTGTGACCGGCCTCTACGCCGAGAGCTATCGCTTTCCCGAGGTCCCCGCGAACCTCTTTGAGCGTCCCACGCTCCTGATGTCGCTTGAAAATTCGGGCTCGCGCAAGCAACAGGTGGAAGCCTCGTACCTGGCGGGCAATCTTTCCTGGAACGCGGATTACGTGCTGACCATCGACCGCGAGGACAAGGCGGCCGATCTCGACGGCTGGATCACGCTCGCCAACAACAGCGGGACGGCGTTTCACAATGCGCGGCTGCAGCTTATCGCCGGTGATCTCCATCGCCTGCCGGCTGGGGCTCCCCGGGCGGAGATGGAGGTGATGACGAAGGCGATGCGTGCGGCGGATGCGGCGCAATTCGTCCAGGAGAATTTTTCCGAATACCATCTCTACTCGCTCGGCCGGCGCACTTCCGTGGAAGACAAGGAGACGAAGCAGATCAGCCTGCTCGCTGGAAGCAGCGTGCCCGTGGACAAGTTGTTTATCGTGGACGGCCAGAATTTCTACTACCACAACTATCAGGCTCCAGGCACGCCGCTGAAAGACCCCGTCAAGGTCTACTACAAATTCAAGAATGACGAGAAGTCGGGTCTCGGCATGCCCATGCCCGCGGGCAATGTCCGCGTGTACCAGAAGGACTCGAAGGGCAACGTCCTCTTCGTCGGCGAAGACCGCATCGACCACACGCCGAAAGACGAGTCGCTGACCGTGCACATCGGCAACGCCTTCGACGTCGTGGCAGAGCGCAAGCAGACCGATTTCAAGCGCATCGATTCCATCTGGAAAACGGGAACTTGGGAGATGGAATTCGAGATCACCCTGCGCAATCACAAGGACGCGCCTGTCGTCGTCGAAGTGAACGAGCCGATCGGCGGCGATTGGGAGATGCTCTCTTCGACTTACAAATTCACGAAGACAGCGGCGTTCGCCGCGCAGTTCCACGTGCCGGTGGAGAAAAACGGCACGTCGGTCCTGCGCTATCGCATCCGCGCGCGGTGGTAACGGGGGAAATGCTGTCGGACGGAGCATGTAGGGGCACGATATATCGTGCCCCTACCGACCCGGATTAGAGATTGTCCAGGAAAAATTGCAGCACCCGGCGAAAGACGTGGAGCTGCGCGGGGGGATCGCTGATCCCGTGGCCGCGCCCGGGATAGATTTGAACTTCGGCGTACTTCTGCGCGTTGATGAGCGCCTCGCTGAGCTGCGCCGTGTTGGCGAAGTGCACGTTGTCGTCGCCGGTCCCAGCCACGATGAGAAGTTTCCCTTGCAACTTTTCCGCGAAATTCACCGGGGAAGAATTCTTGTAACCCTGCGGATTTTCCTGCGGCGTGCCCATATACCGCTCCGTGTAGATCGTGTCGTAGTCGCGCCAGTCGGTGACCGGCGCGCCCGCAAAGCCCGCCTTGAACACATCCGGCGCGTGAAACATCGCCGTCAGCGTCATGTAGCCACCATAGCTCCATCCATGCACGCCGATACGCGCCGGATCGACGAAGCTCTGCTTCTTAAGCCAGGCGACGCCTGCGAGCTGGTCGGCAAGTTCCAACTCGCCGAAGTGCCGGTCGATTGGCGTCTCGAACGCGTGGCCGCGCCCGGACGAGCCGCGATTGTCCAACGTCAAGATAAGGTAGCCGTGCTGCGCCAGCAACTCGTCGAACAGGAAACCGCCGCCGCTCCAGGCGTCCACCACGAGTTGCGCATGCGGCCCGCCGTAGAGCGAGAGAATCGCCGGATATTTTTTCTCCGGGTCGAAACCGGGCGGCTTGATGAACCGCGCCTGCAGCAGCGTGCCGTCCTGCGCCGGAACCGCATGCCATTCCACCGGCCCGAGGTGCATCGCTTCGAGCGCGGGGGTCGCCCCGCCGGCCAGCCGTCGCGCTTCCATTACGTTGTGCATCGCATCCGTGCGCTGGAGGTACTGCACGGGTGGCGTGTGCGCGTTCGAGTACGTCTCCATGTAAAAGCGCGCGCCGGGTGAAAGCGTGACGCGATGCGTGCCGGCATCGAACGTGAGCCGCGTCATCTCGCCGCTGTCCATCGAGACGCGATAGAGATGCCGTTCACGCACGCTCACTTCCGTCGCCGTGAAATACACAAAGCCGTGCTCCGCATCCACGCCGTCCACGCCCGCGACTTCCCATTCGCCGTGCGTGAGCTGCTTGAGCAATCTGCCGGCAGTGTCGTACAGATACAGGTGGCGATAGCCGCCCGGATTCGGAAAAGCGCCGCTCCCGATTGGCGGGATTTCGCTGGACCACAGAATCCGCTTGCCGCCGGGGAAAACATACAAATCGTCGCTCAGGTTGATCCAGTGCGGGTCTTCTTCCGTGAGCATGATGCGTGATGTGCCTTCAACCGTATCGGCTAGAAGAAGATCGAGCCGTCTTTGCGACCGCGGCATCCGCTGGATGAGCAGGCTCTTGACGTCGAGCCAGTTGACGCGCGCGAGATAGACCTCTTTGTCCTCCCCCGTATCGATCCATCTCATTCCACGAATCGTTTCTTTCGACGGCACCTCGACCACGCCGACGCGCGCAACCGGATTCGCCGCGCCTGCCTTGGGATAGTGCTCCCATTCCGTCGCGCCGTTATAGGACAGCAGGTCCACGAGCGGGTACCTCGTCACCGGCCGCTCATCGAGTTCGAGGAAGGCGATGCGCTTCGAATCCGGCGACCACCAGTACGCCTCGCGGATGTCCAACTCCTCGGGATAGACCCAGTCGAGCTCGCCGTGGAGCACTTCTTCACTGCCGCGGAAGGTAAGCTGCGCCGGCTTGCCCGTGGACAATTCCACGACCCACACATCGTGATTGCGCACGAAGCTCACCCAGCGCCCGTCGGGAGAAATCCTGGAGTTGGAGACGGCGCTGGCTTCACCCGCGGCATCTTCGAGCAGCCGCTTGCCCGTCTGTTTCGCAAGGTCGAACACGTACAGATTGTCGTCGGTGGGAAAGAGCAGCGCCTTGCCGTCAGGCATCCACTGATACTGCTGCGGCGCAATGCGCCCGAGCCCAGTTGCCTGCGAAGCCTTCTTTCGGGATGGAGGAAGCATCTCCTGCAATTTCTCCGAATCGACAAGCAAGCGCGGCTCTGCCTCCGGGTGCACGAGGTCAATTGCGCGGACTTCGATTCGCTGCGCCGCTCCCGTCGCCGGTTGCACGAACGAGAGCAGCTTGCCGTCGGGACTCCATTGCACGCTGCGCAGAAGCGGCTGCGTCAGTCCCGGTCGCGTGAAGATTTTTTCGACGGTCAGGCCGCCATCGGAAGACGGCGGTCGAGTTTGCGCGCGCGCCGTCTCCGCCACGAACGCGACTGCCATCAGAGTGAATCCCGTGGCGAACCGGGTGAAGCGTTGCGCCAAAGTGCCAGCCATTGCGCCTCCTAAGCGCTGCCATTCTAGTACCGTTCCAACTTCTCGCTCCTAATTTCCAGTCCGTTGTGTCAAAAAGTTGGAACGGCACTAGCCGAGGGGCGCGTTTTTCCAGCGGTGAACTTGCTGAACATGCGGATCAGATCGCGGCGGCGACAAAGATCATCTCGAGGGAATCGTCGCGCAGGGGCGAACGGTCAAAGTTGCCGTAGAGCGCGGCCACGCGGAAGCCGCAGCGCGCCAGCAGGTGCTCGACTTCGAAGGGGAAAAAGTAGCGTACGGTAAAAGCGAACGTCAGCCGCTCCTTACGCCCGCCGGGATGCGTCACGTCGTAATACATTTCAACGTCGTTGCACTGCCGCGCGTAGTGAAACGCCACAACGCGCTCCGTCAACCGTACGCGGCGCCCATCTGGCATTTCATGCTCCGCGAACGGCTCGCTCTCTTTCAGGAATGCGGGATCATGGATCCGCCGTGGATCCGTGTGGAAGAAATCCAGGATGAGCCGCCCGCCCGGCGTCAGATGCCGCTGCACGCACGCAAGGCAGTCGATCTGCTGCTGTGTTTCGAGCAGGTGCTGGAACGGCCGGAAAGGAATGACGATAAGGCGGTATTTTTCTCCCAAATCGA
>QHYP01000240.1:11976-12523 GCA_003224195.1 Acidobacteriota bacterium
AAATCGAAGCGCGTCATGTCCTCGTGAACGAGGTGCACGTGCTCGCGGACTTTCGTCGGCAGGGCCGCGCGCTTTTCCGCGCACCGCTCAAGCATGCGCTGCGAGAGGTCGAGCCCGGTGACGCGGTAGCCTCCTTTCGCCAGGGCCAGTGTGATGCGTCCCGTGCCGCAACCCAATTCGAGAATCGGTTCGCCCCATTCGCGCGCCGCCGAAAGATAGAACGGCGCGTCCTGCCGCGTGGCTACCACGGGCGACGCGTCGTAATATTCCGCGATGAACGAATTGTATGGGAACTCGGTCATGCGATTCTCGGGGTGCCGGCCTCCGGGCGGCGGCGCTGACTGCACTTGCAAGGAAATTCCGCGGCGCGAAGTCGGCGTCAGGATTCCACCACCGCGTCCGCCTCGATCTCGACGAGCATCTCCGGTGAAATCAGCTTGCTCACCTCGACCATGCTCGTCGCCGGACGAATCGAGCCAAAGAACTCGCCGTGCGCCTTGCCGACCTTCTCCCACTCGGCGATGTTGGTCACGTACATGCGCGTGCG
>QHYP01000240.1:12564-19477 GCA_003224195.1 Acidobacteriota bacterium
CTTCGATATTCTTGATGGTCTGAACCGTTTGCGCGTACGCATCGCCCACGCCCACGATCTTTCCGTCCGGTCCAGTAGCCGTGGTACCCGAAACACAGATCAGCTTGCCCGCGCGCACCGCCCGCGAATAGCCCACAATCGGCTCCCACTTCGTCCCGCTCGCTATGTTCTGCCGCGCCACGTCTGATTCCTCCGATGCGCCTTGCTCCCGCTCGGCAAAGCTGCATGATAAACTGCAAATTATGGCACACCCGGGCAGAGGTTAACCCGCCCGCTGACGCCAGAGACGCCGAATGCGGTGCAATAACATCCTCGAAGCGGTGGGACGCACGCCCCTGGTGCGCTTGAATCGCATCAACCAGGGCCTCAAGCCGCAAATTTACGTCAAGTGCGACTACATCAATCCCGGCGGCTCGGTGAAGGATCGCATCGGCATCACCATGATTGACGAAGCCGAGCGCCAAGGCCTCCTCAAGCCCGGCGGCACGATCATCGAAGGCACATCCGGTAACACTGGCATGGGATTGGCGCTCGTGGCCGCGGTGCGCGGCTACAAGATGGTCTTCACCATCACGGACAAGCAGTCCAAGGAAAAAATCGACCTGCTCAAGGCGCTTGGCGCCGAAGTCATCGTCTGCCCCACGGCCGTTGAGCCGGAAGACCCGCGCAGCTATTACTCCGTCGCGAAAAAGCTCGCGCGCGAAATCCCCAATTCGTTTTATCCCAATCAATACGCGAACCCCATGAATCCCGAGGCGCACTACCGCACCACGGGCCCGGAAATCTGGGAAGACAGCGAAGGCCGCATCACGCACTTCGTCTGCGGTCTGGGCACGGGCGGCACAATTAGCGGCGTGGGGAAATATCTCAAGGAGAAAAACTCGAGCGTCAAGATCATCGGCGTCGATCCCTACGGCTCGCTTTACTACGATTTTGTGAAGCGCGGCGAAACGATCCGGGCGAAGACCTACGTCGTCGAGGGCATCGGCGAGGATTTCTTCCCCACGACGATGAACCTGAAGATTCTCGACGACGTCCTCCAGGTCAACGATGAAGAATGCTTCGTCGTAGCTCGGCGCCTGGTCAAGCTCGAAGGAATTTTCACCGGAGGCTCCGGCGGTGGCTGCATTTCCGCCACGCTGCGTCTGGCCAAGGACCTCGGGCCGCGCGATTTCGTCGTCGCTTTCTTGCCGGATACCGGGATGCGCTATCTCAGCAAGGTCTACAACGACGAATGGATGCGCGAGCGCGGTTACGTGGACGCGGAGGTGGCCCTGAACGCCGCCGACGTCGTCGCCGCCAAGCACAAAACCGGCAAGGTGCGCGAACTGGTCATCGCGCGGCCCTATCAGACTGTCTTCCACGCGCTCAAGACCATGCAGGAGCAGGACATCTCCCAGATTCCGATTTTCGAAGACTCCACGCCCATCGGCACCGTTTATGAAGATCAGATTCTCAACCTCGCGCTGCAGGGCAAGGATCTTCGCAAGCTCGTCGTGCGCGAAGTGATGAGTGCGCCGCTGCCCGCTGTGCCGAAAACGGCGCCCGTCGCGCGCCTCACCTACATCCTGAGCCACGAAAATCCGGCGATTTTCGTGGAGATGGGTGACTCGCGCTATGAAATCCTCACCAAGTACGACCTGATGAGCACGGTCGCCAGCTTGATGGAACAAAAACGCTGAGCGCGTTCTCCGTGTCGCGTCACCCGCAGACAGGATAAGAAACCTTGAAGATTCACGATTTCAACGAGCGGTTGAAGGACTCGATTCTAATCGCCGATGGGGCGATGGGTTCGATGCTGCACGAAGCCGTTGGCCCGCAGCGCTGCTTCGACGAGCTGAACTCGACCGAGCCCGAAGCCGTCTTCCGCGTGCACCAGGCGTATATCGAAGCTGGTGCGCAAATCATCGAGACGAACACCTTCGGCGCGAACCGCTTCAAGCTCGCGCCCCACGGCCTCGCCGACGAGACCACGCGCTTCAACAGCCGGGGCGTCAAGATCGCCCGTGAAGCGCGCGAGTCCGCCGCGCGCGAAGTGCTCATCGCCGGCTCGATCGGTCCGCTCGGGCTCGGTGTGCAGTCGCGCCACCCTTCTCCGGACGAAATTCTGGATATTTTTCACGAGCAAGCCCAGGCGCTCGAAGAGCGCGGCGTGGATTTGTACTGTCTCGAAACCTTTTCCAATCTCGACGAACTGCTCCTCGCCATTGACGCCGTTCGCTCGTTTTCTGGCCTGCCTATCATCGCTCAGCTCACCTATTCCGAAGAGGGCATTACCCACGGCGACGTGCGCCCGCGCGATGCCGCGGCCCGCTTGAAGGACAAGAACGTACAGGTGATCGGCGCGAATTGCACGCTTGGCCCGCAGGCGCTCCTGCCGATTCTTCAGGAGATTGCCGCCGTGGACGGCGTGCGCGTGAGCGCCATGCCCAACGCCGGCTTCCCGAAGCGCGAAGGCGACCGCATCGTCTATCCCAAGTCGTCGCCGGAATATTTCGCTCTTTTTGCGCGGGAAGCCGTCGCGCTCGGCGTGCGCATTCTCGGCGGCTGCTGCGGCACCACGCCTGCGCACATCCAGGCCATGGCCGAAGCCGTGCGCTCTCTCCGCCCGGCGAAACGCGCGGCTGCCTCCGCTTCCGTGGAGGTCGTCATTGCCGAAACGCCCGCTGCGGCGCGCACTGCCCAGCGCGAGCCGGAGAGCAAACTGTGGAAGAAACTCCGCGCCGGCGAATTCGTGATTTCCGTCGAGATTGATCCGCCGAAGGGCGTTTCACTCGACCGCGTCTTCGAGCAGGTGGACCGCATCATGGCCTGCGGCCGCGTAGACGCGATCGACATCAACAGCGGCACGATGGCCCGCGTCGGTATGGACGCCCTCATGACCGCTGCGGCGCTCGAAGCGCGCGGCGTCGAGACCATTCCGCACCTCACCACGCGCGATTTCAACATCATCGGATTACAGGCCGTTCTCCTCGGCGCGTGGACTGTCGGCGGCGTGCGCAACGTCCTCGCCATCACCGGCGACCCGCCGTCGGTCGGCGACTATCCGGAAACGAGCGGCGTCTACGAAGTGGATGCGGTCGGCCTCGTCAGCGTCCTCAGCCGCTTGAACCAGGGGCGCGACTGGTCCGGCAAAACCCTCGGCGGCTCCACGAATTTCACCATCGGCGTCGCTCTGAATCCCGTCGCCGAAGACCTCGACCACGAAATCGAGCGCTTCCAAGCCAAGATCGAAGCCGGCGCGCACTTCGCCATGACCCAGCCCATCTTCGATCCTGCACATTGGCACGCGTTTCTGAAGCGGCTCGGGCGCAAGCCGCCCATTCCCATCCTGGTTGGCCTCTGGCCGCTCAACAGCTACAAACAGGCGCTGCGCCTGAACAACGAAGTGCCCGGCATCGTGATTCCGCAGTCGGTGCTGAAGTCGCTCGAAACCGCCGGCGCCGACGCGCGGGCCTGCGGTTTCCAGATGGCGCGCGAGATGCTTGCCTGGTCGCGCAGCGAACTCGCCGGCGCGTACCTCATCGCCCCCTTCAAGCGTTACGAGGAAATTCTCGAAGTCCTGTAGGGGCCACCTTCAGGTGGCCATCTTGGTAATCAGGATATCCCCTAGCGCCAGCGCGTCCATCTGCGTCCGCAAAAAACAGTCCAGCGCTTCCTCCGGCCGGCAGACGATCGGCTCATTGTCGTTGAACGACGTATTCAGTAGCACCGGCACTCCGGTCAGATTGCCGAACTCTTGGATGAGCCGCCAATAGCGCGGATTGGCTTCACGCGTCACCGTTTGCAGACGTCCCGTGCCGTCCACGTGCGTCGGCGCGGGAATTTTGCCCCGCTTTTCCCGCCGCACGGGATAGGCCAGCGTCATGAACGGTGAAGGCTGCGACTTCGTGAACCACTCGCCCGCCGCCTCGGCAAGGATTGAAGGCGCAAACGGCCGGAAACTTTCGCGGTGCTTGATGCGCCGGTTGAGAGTCTCCTTCATTTCCGGCCGGCGCGGATCGGCCACGATGCTGCGGTTCCCCAGCGCGCGCGGCCCCCATTCGGCGCGTCCCTGAAACCAACCAAGGATCTTTCCATCGGCAACGATTTTCGCCGCCGTGCGCGCCATCTCTTCTTCGGGTAATTCGCGCACGGCGTAGCCCTTCCGCGCGACGCCGCTGGTCTCCACCGCCGCGCGAATCTGTTCCTTGGAGAACTCCGGCCCCCAATACGCATGGTCCATCACGAACGCGCGCGGCCTTCCGAGAAGCTGGTGCCACACGTAAAACGCCGCGCCCACCGCCAGTCCCCCATCGCCCGCCGCGGGCTGTACATAGACCTGTTCGAACGGCGTCTCATCGAAAATCTTTCCATTGGCCACACAGTTGAACGCCACTCCGCCCGCCAGACACACGGCTCTCAGGCCTGTGCGCTGGGCCAGCCGCCGCAGCATCCCGAGATACACCTCTTCGAGCCGCGCCTGCAGCGACGCAGCCAGATTGCGGTGGCGATCCTCGAGCGGCGCTTCCGGATCGCGCGCGGGCCCCAGCCGCTGCGCCATCGTCTCCGAATACACCCGCCCGAGCGCCGGGGTCTTGTCAGCTTCCGCCCAACTCATCTCCGGACCTGTGCGGTGGTGAACGAAGTAATGGAGGCCGAGACGAAAAGAGGAATCATCCGCGCGCCCGTTCGTGCGCACAATGTCTCGGAAAACATCGAACTGCTCGGGCTGCCCGTAGGCGGCGAGACCCATCACCTTGTACTCGTCGCCGAATTTCAAGAAGCCGAGATACTGTGTCACCGCCGTGTAATACAGCCCGAGCGAATGCGGAAACGCCACGGCGCCTTGAATTTCCATGCGCGGCCCTGCGCCCGTCCCCCACATTGTGCTGGCGAAATCACCCAGTCCGTCGGCGGAGAGAAGCGCCGCGCACTCGAACGGCGAGCAATAAAACGCGCTGGCGAGATGCGCCTGGTGGTGTTCGATGCGATGAAATCGTGCGCCCAGCTTGGCCGGATCGGTCCCGAGCGTCCGCGCCAGCGTCTCGCGAATCCCTCCGCCCGCAAACTTGCGCAGCACGCGCACGCGCTCCCACGCGAACGACGGCATCCGCAACGCGTAAAAAAGCTTTGTCCCCAGCCGAGCATAGGGATTGCGCGGCACCGCGACGTGATCGATTTCGCCGAGTGTGAGATTAGCCGCTCTCAAGCAGTACCGAATCGCCCCAGCCGGGAACCCCGCGGCATATTTCACGCGGTTACATCGCTCCTCTTCCAACGCGGCCACGAGCTGGCCATCGCACACAATCGCGGCCGACGCGTTTCCGTGATACGCGTTGATCCCCAGGATGTTCATTGCAGAATGTGCAGTGTACAACAGGCCCGGCGGCCGGAGATCGCCGCAAAATCGAAGCCTTGCGTCGGGTAAACACCCGAGCGACTCTCAATTTACTCTTGCGTGATGCTCCTCTCGGCGTTATACAAGTTCGCTCTGTGGTGGGTGATTTATCCAGGTTAATCTTCGTCGGCTTTTCTTTTTGGATTTGGCTCTCGCTTGCGCTTGTGCGACGGCCATGCGGGTGTCTGCGCAGACGCCTCCGCCCCAGTCGGCGCCGCTTCCCCCGCCCCCCGTGCGCAAACCCATTGCGCTGGCCCGCATCCCCCGCGTTCATCGCCCGCCCAAACTCGAAGATTTTCTCCAGGATCGCCCGCGCGAAGCCGATCTCGAAGCCACCGATTTTCGGCAGTATCTGCCCGGCGACGGCATTCCCGCCACCGAAGCCACAACCGCGTATCTTTCCTACGATGACAAAAACCTGTACGTTATCTTTCTTTGCCGCGACGAGCCTGGAAAAGTTTTCGCCCACCTTTCCAAACGCGAAGACACCTTTCAGGACGACAACGTTGCGGTCTTTCTCGACACCTTCCGCGACCGCCATCGCTCTTACTACTTTGGGGCGAACCCGCTCGGCATCCAGACCGACGCCATCTACACCGAGGGGCAAGGCTACGACTACAGTTTCGATACCTTGTGGCACACCGAAGGCCGTCTGACCCCCGGCGGCTACGCCGTGTGGTTCTCCATTCCCTTCAAAAGTCTTCGCTTTTCGCACGCTCCGGAACAGACCTGGGGCGTCATGCTCTACCGCCAGATCCTTCGGAAGAGCGAAGTGGACACTTGGCCCTACGTTACGCAGCGCGTCGAAGGCATCACGCAACAGTTTGCCCCCGCTGGCGGGCTCGAAAAAATTTCGCCCGGCCGCAACATCCAGCTCATCCCCTATGGTCTGCTGGCCCGCAATCACTTCCTCAACCAGCCTTTTCCCCTCAATCCTTCCTTCCAGAACGCCTTCGAGCACCGCGGCGGCCTCGACGCGAAGTTCGTAGCCAGGGACGCGTTGACCTTCGACGTCACGCTCAATCCCGATTTCAGCCAGGTGGAATCCGACGATCCCCAGGTCACCATCAATCAGCGCTTCGCCGTCTTCTTCCCGGAGAAGCGACCCTTCTTCATCGAAAACGCCGGCTTCTTCCAGACACCCATCAATCTCTTCTTCTCGCGCCGGATTGCCGACCCGCAATTCGGCGGCCGCATGACCGGTAAAGCGGGCCACTGGCTCCTCGGCGCGCTGGTGATTGACGACCGCGAGCCGGGGCTCAACCAGCCGAGCCCGTTCAACACGCGCGCGGCCGACGGCGTCTTTCGCGTCGCCCGCGAATTCGGCAATCAGTCGCAGATCGGCGCGTTTTTCTCGAGCCGCGACTTCGCGGACACGAACAACCGGGTCGCTTCGCTCGACGCGCGGCTCAAATTTACGCCCAATTGGGTGCTCGAAGCCCAGGCCACCCATAGTTGGACCCGCCAGGATCTGAATCATTCGCAGGACTGTCTTTTTTCCGACAACCGCGCGCAGGGCAGCGCCCTTTGGAC
>QHYP01000240.1:19539-31390 GCA_003224195.1 Acidobacteriota bacterium
TGGTTTTGTCAATCGCGTGGACATCCGCCGCTTTTCAAATTTCGTTGCTTATCTCTGGCGCCCCAGAAGCTCCAAGATCATTGACTTCGGCCCTTCCGTGAGCGAGCTTGTGAATTGGGATCACACCGGCCGCGTCGTGGATTGGCAGGTCAATCCCGCCTTTCAGTTGGAGCTTACGCGCCAAACCACGCTCAGCATCAGCCGTGCGGAAGTCTATGAGCTCTTCGACAATATTAGCTTCCGCAAGCACGGCACCTCCGCCTTGCTTTTCACGCAACCCTACACATGGCTCACCCTGGCTGGCCGCTACGCCTGGGGCACCGGCGAAAACTTCTTTCCCGCCGCCCCTCTCCTGCCGTTCCTCGGCAGTCAGCAGCTAGCCAATTTCGGCTTCACGCTGCGCCCCGCGGCCCGCTTCCGCTTCGACGAGACGTACATCTATTCGCGCCTCGCCACGCGCGTCTCCCCTCTCGCCACGAGCAACGGCTCCCTACCCGTCGCCGTCTCTCCCGGGCAGAACATCTTCAACAATCATTTGATGCGCTCGAAGCTGAACTACCAGTTCACGAAGGAGTTTTCTCTGCGGCTCATCGTGGACTACAACGCCACGCTCGCGAATCCCCAACTGCTCGATTTGCAGACCAACCTCGGCAGTTTCGATGGCGGGCCGGCCGTCCCCACGAAAAAGCTTACGCCGGACATTCTCTTCACCTATCTCTTGCATCCGGGAACCGCGATCTATTTCGGCTATACTGACGGCTATACGAATCTCCACTTGGTTCCCGGTACGCCGCCCACCGTGCCTCCCGCAACCGGCTCGCCGACCATTCCCACCGGGCGCATCGTCTTCGTCAAAGTCAGCTACCTCTTCCGCTACTGAAGAGCGCCCCTCATTGTATTCGAGAGGCATTCATCGCTTCGCGATCATACGCTCGGTTGTACCCGCCCTCGGAAGAGGGCGGCCTTCTCCCCTCGTTCCCCGGATCGTTTCCTGGCGTCAACGCTTGGGGACCGGCGTTATACGAACTGCCTCTGCCTCCGCCACTCCCACGTACTTGTCCGCCCCGCCGTAGTAAAGCAGAAATCGTCCGCCGGACCGCCCCTGCCGCGCCATCCCCTCGACAAAGACCACGTTCGGCACTTGGCCTGTCTTCTCCCATTCCTTCTCCGGCGCGAAAATCGGCTTGTCCGTCCGCGACAGCACCTTGCGCGGGTCATTGCGATCGAATACAGCCACGCCCGTCCGGTACGCCAGCTTGTCGTCCGCGCCGTTGTAGACCAGGACGATCCCATCGGGCGTCAAAATCGGCGCCGGTCCCGGCTCGACCACGCGCGAATCAAACATCCCCGGCCGCTTCGGCAGCACCGGCGTCTCCGTCGCTTCCGTCCAATGCACCAAATCCGTCGAATACGAAAGCCCTATCTGGTCGGTCTTGTCTGCCGCGGTCCCCAGCCAGTACATCCAATATTTTCCGTCAACCTTTTCCGGCACGATCGCTCCCGACTTCGTCCAGCCCACGTTCCACTTTCCCTTGTACGCAGGCAGGATCACTCCCTTGCGCTCCCAATGCAGCAAATCTTTCGACGTCGCTAGGCAGAGCTGCGCGTCATTCTTGTTGTAACCCGTGTACGTCAGGTAGTACGTCCCGCCAATCTCCACCAGCCGCGGATCCTCCACGCCACCGTCCTTCTCGTAGTCCGTTTCCGGCACGAAGACCGGCTCCGCGCGCCGCGTGAAATGAATGCCGTCGCTGCTCTCCGCGTATCCCAGCCGCGAAGTCCCTGCCGCATCCTGCGCGCGGTAGAGCATCACGTACTTCCCGTTGTGTAACACCACGGCAGGATTGAAGGTCCCCGCCGCCTCCCAGCCCGTCCCTCGCGGAGCAATCACCGGCTCTTCCACCACCCTTCTCCACTCCCCAAACGGCCACCCTCGCCCCGCGGCGAGAGTCAGCGTAGCCAATCCACACGCCAACACCGCCGCCACTGTGCACGCCCCCGCGGGCAGCGCGAAGGTCAGCGCACTCCCCTTGCGATAGTTGCGATGTGCGTCTGCCATAAGCATACCCACCCCCACCGTCGCAAGGGATGACGTCGAGTCCATGGTCATCAGATCCATCGAGCCCCTGCATCTGCCAGCCGCCCAATGTCTGCGGGGGGAGTGCGGCGCCGATTACGCTATGGTTCGGTGCTGAAAAGCTTCTGGGGAAGTTTTCTAAGGCTTTGCTTTTTGTTCTTTGCGCCGCTTACCTCTGCTGTCTGCCCAGCGCTGTATTGCCCCTTTCCTGCCGTTAAGCTGCAGTTGCTTCTCAATGCCTTCAGCCTCCAGGTATTTATGCATCGGGGCGATTAACCCTTGGGGCTGGGACTGGCCCCGTGTGCTTTTTCGCAAGGTCCGGGCAGCGAGCGCGCGAAAATGGAGCGGATCTCTGAGGTTCTGTAATTCCCGATAATAATAAAGCGGCGTCGGGTGTTTTCCCTTGAATCGCAGCTTCTTGAGAAACTCGATCTCCTCCTCGGTCGCATCACCGTTCACGGACAGGTGCTTCAGAAATTCCTTCAGCCCTGGCTCTTCCTCAGGTTCGGCAAGTTCCCTTTCAACAAACTCAAATTTCTTTGCGTAGTCCGGAATAAGTCGCCGATTTAGCACGATTTCCATACCAAAGGTCGCGAGGTCGATATTCCAGGATTCGATCAGCGGATCCAGAAAGGAAACGCAGTTTTCAACGGACACATTGAAAGCATCCGTGTCCAGGAACTCGAGAATGCTGACTCGCATCGCTTCATAGCTTTGGCCGCTGAGTCGCGCCACCGAGCGGAGCCAGGTTTCACTGTCCAATTCGTTTTTGGCGATTCTTTTGACTACGTCCAAAAGCTTTTGTGTGACCAGGCGTTCGAGTTCGCCGAAGGGCTGCTTCTCAAAAATCACCCGGATTTGTTTTTCTTTGTCAGGTGCGCACTTGCGGAGAATCAACTCTCGAACTTCCTTAAACAAGGGCTTGGGTGGGTCCCCTAGATTTCGCTTCAATACTTCCTTGCGCTCGTGGTCGGCCAGCTTCGCAAGCTTGCCGCCCGGGAGTTTCAAGAATTCTTCCATCTTGTCGTAAATGTCTGTTCGGCGAGGCTCGGGGGGCAATTTCTTCCGCGTCAGCAGCTGGGAAATGTAGGACTCCGTAACTTCAGCAGCGGCCGCCAGATCCCTCTGTTCCAGCCCTAGTGCTTCCAGCCGCTGCTTGATCACCAGGCAGACATCCACAGGCGCCTCCGCGCGATTAACTCTATCTGATTAATCCTGGAGAATACTCTCAGATTGTACTTGACAAGTCAAGTTAATTAACCTATGGTGGTTAAGGACTGGGGGAGTCATTAAGGTAATCTAAACTAAAGTGGGTTATCTGGAATCGGCCCTTGGCCACGACAACCAAGGAGGTTGCCATGTTTGCACGCAGAGTATCCATGCAGTTGAAGCCCAATAGCGTTGCGGAATTCACCCAGAGGATCGAAAAGGACATTCTCCCTCTGCTTCGAAAACAGAAGGGGTTTCAAGACGAAATCACGTGCATTAGCAAGGGGCAAAGGGAAGCGTTCGGAATCAGTTTGTGGGAAAACGCAGAGAACGCCGATGCCTACAACCACGGAACGTATCCCGAAGTGACGAAGATCCTGGCGAGAGTCGTTGACGGAACTCCTCAAGTTGAAACGTATGAGGTTTCCAACTCGACCTTCCACAAGATCGCCGCTGCACTAACGGCCTAGAGCCGACAGGGTCTTTCCGTACGGTGGGGGCGGGCTAAGTACGCCCCCTCACTTCTCCGGCGAAGGGGAAACTGCAAAACACACGAGACTTTCAATACTTACTTGAGCAGGACAACCAAGGAGGTTGCCATGAACACTGTTACACGTTGGGACCAGTCCCGCGGTTTGACACCTTTGCAGGAACAAGTCATTCGTTTGTTTGAGGACAACGCTACTCGCGACCGCTCGGGTCATGCCGACCTAGCAACCTGGGCGCCACCAGTGGACATATACGAAACCGAGAACGAATTGGTGATAAAGGCCGACCTGCCGGATCTCGAAGAGAAGGACATTGACGTACGCGTCGAAAACAATTCGTTGACCATCCGCGGAGAGCGGAAGTTCGAGAAGGACGTCAACGAGGACAATTGCCTCCGAGTTGAACGCGCCTATGGTCCGTTCACGCGGAGCTTCTCCCTACCGAACACAGTCAACTCCGAGAGCGTTCGGGCCGAGTATCGCAATGGGGTCTTGAGCCTGCATATGGCGAAGCGTGAGGAGTCTAAGCCGAAGCAGATAAAGATCACCGTCTCAGCAAACGGCAAGTAAACCGCATCTCATATACGGAGGTCGCTCAGCTCTCCGGCCCCGTACTTATAACCAAGGGGTTTGCCATGTTTGGACTCAGAGAACCATCAGGACAAGAGATCGCTCGCCGGGCTCATGAGCTGTATCTTCAACGCGGCGGCGAACACGGAAAAGATGTCGAAGACTGGGTAAGAGCTGAAAAAGAGCTGAGCGACGGACCTGTCGCGGAAACAGCGAAAACGAGGGCCACCCAAGCAGGTCGTAACATGTCTAATTGACGGCCCGGCTTTCCCTAGCAACCGAGAGCGGACAGTTCTTTCGTTCGGAGGGGCGGGCCAAGTCCGCCCCTGCACTTGTCCGACGAAGAGGGAATTCGATGGAGAAGCGAGGTTGCCAATGGTCAGGAAAATCTTACAGTGGGTTCCCATAGAGGGAACTCGATGGAGAAGCGAGGTTACCAATGGTCACGAAAACTACCATGCAGTGGATTCCCATTACGGCGTTGCTCCTCGCGTTGACATGGCGCCCCTCCGCGAATTCCCAAATACTCGTGCACCTTTTAGTTTGTGCAGGCGCGGCCCTGGTGGTGCTGTCTTTATTCTCTATCCAACACAGAGTCGAGCCTCAGTACGCCGTCGCTAACAGATCGGACAGGGGAAAACGAATCACTGTAAGGCGGTGGCCATGGTGGTCCTGAGCGCCACTGTAAACGCAGGCGAGACGCCAATGGCAGACACAATCAAAACGGGGACCATCCTAATCGAGGAAGCCACTCTTATGCCGGAATCGTTGCAATTCGAAAGCGAGCCCTGGACCTTTTTCTTCATGGCTGGTGGAATGATTCGAGAATTGCGGAAGGTGTCCGGAAAAGAAAGCAAGTACGGGATCGAAGGCAACAGGGCTCATTCGGACAAAGTGCTTGATCACCACGATCAGCCGCGCGACGCCGGCAGCCTTCCGAAGGTTGACCGCTTCGCGGGCACAAATGACGATGACTGGAAGGGGAACCCCGGCCGGCTCGGCGCGTCCGAATGCGGCGAGGTGTTGACCGCTTCGCGGTCACCCATAAAGACGAAGCTGCAGATGAAGATCGATTCCGAGACGCAAGTCATCGAGGAAGGGGAGTTCAAGTCGTTCGCATGGGGCTTGGCAGCAATTGCCAGCTCTTCGCTCCCCACCGAGTGGGTCAAGGGCAAGAGCTCGAGGAAGCGCTTACCATCAAGAACACGAATATCGTCCGCGAGCTCAGCCTTCCCCCATGCAACTCTGCTCGATGCAACAAGACACTCCAGAATTGTGAGGAGGCTACACCTGGTGGGTAGCCCTATTTTTTAATGGATCATCCAATGAGAACTCTGCTGTACGAGTTGTTCGTTGAGCCTTTCGATTGGAGATAATGAAATGAAAAAGATTCGCAGTTCGATTCTTTGTTTTGTTGTCCTGCTCCTTGCCGCGCCGGTGCTCCGTGCACAGGACCTTTCCAAGTATCGAAACTTTTCCCTTGGAATGAGTTTGGTGGAGCTATCAAACCAGGTTGACCTAAAACCGCTGCAGACAAAGTTGATCCACAAGCGTCCAGCGGTAATTCAAGAGTTGACGTGGTGGCCGCGACGCTCTTTTGGCTCTTCGCTCCAGGTGGACTCGGTCTGGCAAGCATTCTTCACTTTTTACAATGGCGAACTTTACCGGATTCTGGTCACCTATGATCCGGAAGCCACAAAAGGGCTTACCGCCGAGGACATGGTACAAGCCATCTCGGCGCAGTACGGAACTGCAACGAGGCCGGATGCCCAGATCAGCTTCCCCACGAACGAGCTGTATAGGTCGACGGAAAAGGTCATCGCCCGTTGGGAAGATTCGCAGTTCTCAATCAACCTTTACCGTTCCAGGTCCCTCAACTTCTTTGCGCTTATCATGTTTTCGAAGCGGCTGGATGGACAGGCCGAGGCTGCGATTGCCGATGCTGTAGAACTGGAACGGCAAGAGGCTCTGCAGACGGAAGTCGCGCGTGTGAAAAAAGAATCTGACAACCTGCAAGTCGTGCGGCAGAAGAACAGAAAGACTTTTCGCCCTTGATGCCGGTTTAGCCTAATGACCCGGCGGGTGGCAGCTCCTTAACTGCTCGGCAAGATTGGGGCGCCGTATGTTTCGGTTTTGGAAGCGTGCGGGTCTTGACTTTCCTTTGTAAGGTGCCGGCATTGATGGTCCCCGTTCTTCGTCAACTCCTCTCCGCCGCGCGCTCTCGCACCGCAATTCTGGTTTCATGCGGATATTCCGCGGAACAAGTTGAAGCGGCGAAACCGCCGGCCTTGTTCGCCACCGCTCATTCATACCGCAAAGCGACCATCGGATCCACCCGGCTTGCCCGGAGCGCCGGAATGTACCCTGCCATGCAGGCGACCAGCGCCAGTCCGGTCGCGGCCAACGCCAGCGTTCCGGGATCGTGCGCGGTTATGCCGTAGAGCTGGCTTTTCACCAGTCGCGTCAGAGCCAACGACGCGGGCATTCCGACTGCGACTCCCATCGCCACCAGCAGCAGCACCTCGCGCATCACCATCCAGATCACGTTTCCTCTCGCCGCCCCCAGCGCCATGCGGATTCCAATCTCGCGCGTCCTCTGCGCCACGGTGTATGCCATCACGCCGTAGAGCCCGATGACCGCCAGCAGCGTGGCCAGGGATCCGAACACGCTGGTGAGGCTCGCGATCATGCGTTCCGTCGTCAGCGAGTTGTTGATCTGCACTTCTGTGGTTCGCATGTCGTAAATCGGCAGGTTCGCATCGAGCCCCCTGACCTTTTCCCGCACCGCGGCCATCAACGGATTCGGTTCGACCCGGGTTCGCAGGTAAACAGTCATGCTGCTGACGAAGCGGCTTCCGAGATAGGGAATAAACGCCTGCTCCGGGATGTTATCGCGCAGGTTCGTATACTTGATGTCTTTCACCACGCCGATGATCTCCATATCGGTTGGCGTTCCCGGATCGATTCCGAATCCCGCGTGCAGGCCGATCGGATTTCGCCCGGGGAAATAGCGTCGCGCGAATGTCTCGTTGATCATCACCGTGGTCGGCGCCCAATTGTCCGGCTCGGGACCATGCTTGACTTCGCGGTTGTCCTTCACCGTAAAGTCCCGCCCGGCAACGATGGGGACGCCCAGCGTCGTGAAATAGTTCGGGCTGACCTGGTTCATGAACGGCTGCGCATGATCGCCAGGTTTTGCAGGCGAGTAACCTTCCACCGTCATGCTGCTGTCCCATTCGTTGTCTTCGAGAATGCGTACGGACGCCAAGGCGGCGGATTCAACTCCCGGAATCGCGCCCAGGCTGTCGGTCAACTGCCGATAAAAGATTTTGGTCCGCTCGTTTGTATAGCCGTTCAGCGAAGGGTCGACGTTGAACCCCACCAGCCGCTCCGCCGGAAAGCCCGGGCCCAAATCGCGCAGATTGTTCAGGCTCCGGAGAAACAGTCCCGCGCCAATCAGCAGTAGCAGCGATAGAGTCACTTGCGCCACCACCAGCGTCTTCCGCAGTCCGCCGTGGCCGCCTCCCACCACTCCGCGCCCCTCATCCTTCAACGTACCGGCAAGATTCGGTTTCGTGGTCTGCATCGCCGGTACCAGCCCAAAGACGATTCCCGTCACAATCGTTATCCCCAGCGTGAACAATAGAATCCGCGTGTCGGGACGCGTCGAAAGAGCCATTCCGCCCGAATCCGCCGGCAGATACACAGCCATCAACGCCTGGTCCGCCCAGAACGCGAAGGCCAGCCCGGCCAGCGCGCCGAGCGCGGAGAGACACAGGCTTTCGATCAACAGCTGAACAACAATGCGGCGCCTCGTCGCGCCCAGCGTCAGCCGCACCGCGATTTCTTTGCTCCTGCCCGCCCCTCGCGCAAGCAACAGGTTTGCGAGGTTCGCGCAGGCGATCAGCAGCACCAATCCCGTCGTCGCCATCAGCACCCATAGGGGAGTCGATAGTGTCTGCCGCGCGTAGGACCGGCCCTGCGAGCCCGGCAGAACGTCGATCCAGCACTTCAGAAACTGCTCCCGCGTATAGGCTGACGCGCGGCTGAACGCCGGCTGCTGCACTTCCATCTCGAGCATCGAATGCATGAACGGCTGGAGCGAGGCCTTCGCTTTCTCCACCGTTACGCCCGGCTTCAACCGCCCAAAGGCATTCACCCAGCGCGTGCGGCGGTCCTTGAGCATATCGGTGAAGTTAACCAGGAACACCTCTTGCTGCATCATCATGGGAACGAAGAGTTTCGGCGCGTGTCCCAGTTCCACGCCCGCAAATCCCGCCTGCGCGACCCCAATCACGGTCATGTCGTGATTGTTTACGATCACTGTTTTCCCGAGGATTCCGGGATCGCCGCCAAACCGCGTCCTCCAGTAGTCGTAGCTCAACACCACGAGGGGATGTCCGTTCGGAACGCGGTCGTCATCCGGCGTGAACGTCCGTCCAAGGGCCGCTCCGGCCCCAAGAACATCGAAGTATGTTCCCGAGACCAGCTCCGCTTCCACGCGTTCCGCTCGCCCGCCGAACGTGACGCTCACGTACCTCGGGAAGCGGCAGAACATTCCCGTGAATACTTCATTGTGATCCTGGAAATCCCGGTACATCGGATACGAAATGGCATTGCCGCCCCAGTTGTTCCCGTAATGTTTCCCGCGCATGGTGAGGAGGACCAGTTCCTGCGGTTTCTTGACCGGCAGCAGCCGCAGCAAAACCTGATCGAGCAGCGTGAAGATCGCCGTATTCGCCCCGATCCCGAGCGCCAGCGTCAGCACCGCCACCGCCGTGAATCCCGGCGCTCGGCCCAACATGCGCAGGGCATATTTGAAATCCCGAATTGCCGTGTCCAGCCAGCCGATGATGTCCATCTCTCGAGTTTGCTCTTTTAGCAGAGGCGCACTCGGCACGTCCCCTCCCTCAGCTAGCTATGGTAGAGACGCTCCGCAAACCAAAAAGTTTCTTGAATCTGTCATCCCCAAGCCGGGAAATGCTCGGCCCCCCAGCGCATTTTCAAGGGAGGAAGGCGTCCATCCGCCGGCACGCCGAAGCAATTTTCGCTAGACTCTTCTAAGCCGGCATCAGGCGCCGGATAGAAAAATGAATTTGTCAAGAAAAATTCATTTTTCTATGTTTTGCCCATCGTTGGCCTCTGCCCCGCTCCTAACCCTTTTGTTTTCAATCCGTGGCCGCCCCGCCAACGGCCAAAAACCACCCTCAGCGCCCTCCCCGAGGGCAACCTGCCCTCGCCCCACTTTGCAGCCTCCGCTTCGCCTCGTTCTCTCTTCCACCCTCTAGCTTCTATCCTCCGGCCTCCAGCTCCGCTTGCCACTTTTGTCTCCCATCGCATAGAATCCACTTTCTTTTGCGTCGGCCTTCCATATCGCGTTGACCGCTTCGCGGTCACACTTGCAAGGAGAGACATGCCCCATCGCATTCCGGCGAAGATCACTGGCGTTGCGGGCTACGTCCCGCCCAAGGTGCTCACCAACGCCGACCTGGAAAAAATGGTGGACACGAACGACGAGTGGATTCGCACACGCACCGGCATCCGCGAGCGCCACATCGTTGAAAACGGCATGGCCAGTTCGCACATGGCCACGGAAGCGGCCAAGCTCCTGCTCGCGCAGACCCGCACCAATCCTTCCGAGATCGATTTGATCGTCGTCGCCAGCGTCACCCCGGACATGTTTTTCCCCGCCACCGCTTGCCTTGTCCAGGACCGGCTCGGCGCGAAGAGAGCCTGGGGATTCGATCTATCCGCGGCGTGTTCGGGCTTCGCGTATGCGCTGACTGTTGGCGCGCAATTCGCGGGAGCGGGCACGCACAAGAAAGTGCTTGTCATCGGCAGCGACACGATGAGCTCGATCCTCGATTACAAGGATCGTGGGACCTGTGTGCTCTTCGGCGACGGCGCGGGCGCGGTACTCCTCGAGCCGGCCGGCGAGGGCGAAGGCATCATCGATTTTCACCACGACGTGGACGGCTCCGGCGGGCAGCATCTCTACATGCCCGGCGGCGGCTCGCTGAACCCTTCCTCACTCGAGACCGTGCAGAAGAACATGCACGTCGTCCATCAGGATGGACCGAACGTCTTCAAGTACGCCGTGCGGCGCATGGCCGAGCTTTCTTGCCACTTGCTTGAACGCAACGGCCTCTCGATCCGCGACCTTGCCCTGATCGTGCCGCACCAGGCGAATCTGCGCATTATCCGGGCCATGCAGGAAAGGCTGGGGGTGGACGACTCGAAGGTCCTCGTAAATATCGAGCGCTACGCCAACACGACCGCGGGGACTCTTCCTCTCGGTCTGTGCGATGCCCTGGCGCAAGGGCGCTTGAAAAAGGGCGACCTCGTGCTGCTAATCGCCGTCGGCGCGGGCTTCACCACCGGCGGCGTCCTCCTCCGCTGGGCCTACTAAAAACCTGATATAGATCGGCGCTGATTCAGATCAGAAATGATGCGAATTGGTCAAGCGAGGGGGCAGTCAGCCTGGAAGGGGCAGTCTAGTGGTTGCGGAGGGAGGCGGCCAGGGCGAAGCTGGCTTCCATGCGGCGGTCGATGAGCACGGCGGCATACCGCGCGCAGACCGTTCCTTCGCGCTCGCTCCAAGCAGAGAGAGCTGGGAAGCGCGAACCTGCCAGCAGGCGCAGGGCGCCAACAAAGCGGTAGTACATGCGGACAAGGCCGAGTCCGCCACCCGATTTCAGTTCGGGAGTCAACTCGTGAAGGCTGGCAAGCGTCGCGAAGGCATCCGCCGTGACGCCGCCGCTGTTGAGGCCCGCCGCGGCCAGGGTGCGCTCGGACACGGGTTGCGCAGCGACTCCCGCCAGCACGGCACGCCAGTAATACAGCGCAAATTGCGCTAGCGCCGTGATGGAGATGGCCAAAATCATGGTGGAGAAGATCACCTCAGCAGCCTCCGGGGACATTCTGGCGCTGGGGGCGCTTTTGGCCAATAGAGCACTAGTACCACTGTCATGGAACGAGAGACATCGACTTCTCGGCTGCGGCAGCCGTCCCATTTCGGGAAACTAGCGTTTGCAGCCTGCGGCGATGTTTTCTATCCTCGGCGGCGAATTCCACCGCGGAACGGAACGGAGGGCCTCGTGAACCGATTCTATGGCTTGCGCAGATGGGTTTTACTGGCGGCCTCCTGGGGGGCCCTGGCGTTGCTTGCGAGTGCTCGAAGCACGCCAAATTCCTCGCCCCAGGCCGAGCCGCGCGCCGACGACGAAGCCATGATTCGGCGAGTCCTGGCCCATCAGCAGGCAGCGTGGAACCAGGGCGCAATCGACGCGTTCCTGCGGGGCTACTGGCGCTCACCGGAGCTGACGTTTTCCGGGAGCGGCGGAATCGAGCGCGGGTGGGAAGGTGTCCGGGCGCGCTACTTGCGGAATTATCCCGACCGCGGGGCCATGGGAACACTGAATTTCTCGGGTTTGGAGTTTCGTTTTTTTGGGCCGGACGCAGCCCTGGTTTTGGGGGAGTGGCATCTTGCGCGCACTCGAGGCGAAAT
>QHYP01000241.1:0-11816 GCA_003224195.1 Acidobacteriota bacterium
CCACAATCCTCGGCTGGAAATAGAGTCCTGCGAAGTGCATCTCGCAGACGTGCTCCGGCTCCTCGGCAAACCCCTGTTGCTTCATAAAGTTTCGTACAGCGAGCGAAGTCATAGCTCCTCCTCGTACAGGCAGCAAAAGGGATTCGGATAGGCTACCCCTACATTCTACCTCCGCTCCGTCCTCCCGCGTGCAGGGCTGGAGGCCGAGTCCCACAAAGATAGCGCCCGGTGCCCAGGGCGGCCAAATTGACGGTTGCGCCGCATTGGACGCATCGGCGAAAATTGAGGGCTAATTCAAGCGTCTGCGATTCCGCGAGGTGGAACCATGAACCAGCCAATCGGCGAGCTTGCTCCCCCGACACGACTGATGCTCACGCCCGGCCCGTCGTCAATGGACCCGCGAGTGTATCGCGCGATGGCTACGCCGCTGGTGGGCCACTTGGACCCGTGGTTCCGCGGGCTGATGGACGAAGTGCAGATCCTCCTGCGGCAGGTTTTTCGCACGGAAAACCGCATCACGTTTCCGATTTCGGCGTCCGGATCGGGCGGCATCGAAGCCTCGGTGATGAATCCGCTCGAAGAAGGCGACCAAGCGCTGATTTGCGTCAACGGCATGTTCTCCGACCGCATGGCCGTCATCGCCGAACGCAGTCCGGCGAAAGTGACGAAGATCGAAGCGCCGTACGGAAAAGCGGTGGACCCGGACGACGTGCGGCGCGCCGGGAAGGGGAAAAAGATCAAAATTGTCGGCCTGGCGCACGGAGAGACTTCGTCGGGGGTCATGCACAACCTCGATGGGTTCCGCAAAGTCGCCGATGAGCTGGGCGCTCTGCTCGTGGTGGACGCGGTGGCCACGCTGGCCGGTGTCCCGCTCAACATCGAACGGCAGCGCATCGACATCTGCTTCAGCGGTACGCAAAAGGCCATCAGCGCGCCGCCGGGAATGTCTCCGATCACGGTAAACGCGCGCGTCGAAGAAGTGCTGCGCACGCGGAAGACGAAGGTGCAGAGCTGGTATTTCGATTTGACGACGGCGATGAACTATTGGGGCAAAGAGCGGCTCTATCATCACACGCCGCCGATCTCGCTCATTTACGCCTTGCGCGAAGCGATGCGCATCGTGCTGGAAGAAGGCCTCGAGGCGCGCTGGGAGCGGCACCGGCAGAATCAATTGGCGCTCATTGCCGGCATCGAAGCCATGGGGCTCGAACTGCTGGTGAAGAATCCGGCGGACCGCCTGCCGACGGTGACGGCGGTCATGATTCCGGGCGGCATCGAGGACACGAAATTCCGGAACCAGCTCCTGGACGAATTCAACATCGAAATCGCCGGCGGGATCGGCGCGCTGAAGGGGAAAATCTGGCGCATCGGGCTGATGGGGTACTCGAGCCAGAAGGCCCACGTCCTGCTGCTTCTGGCCGCGGCGGAAAAGATCCTGCTGGAGCAGGGGTACCGCGTGCCGGCGGGCGCCGGAGTGGCTGCGGCGATCCGCGCGTACACGCAGGCAGAAACCGCAACGGCCGTGAGCCGCTAGCGCGGCGATCCGAGATTTCACGAAGGAGCCGGAAGCAGGGGAGGGAACGCGTGCCGTCGAAACCGTTGCTTGCGAATACCGGGGCGATGAGCCAGTTCATTGGCCCGTTTGACGTGGCGTCAAAGCTGACGGACCGCGTCTATCACTGCCGCTTCTCGCATCTGTGGAACGGCATCGCCACGCGCCACAGCGACACGATTGACACGAAGTTTTTTGTGGACGGCGCCGGCGTCGTGCTGGGGCTGGCGCACACGGCGTTCGTGGAGTTCCGCAGCAAGTCAGGACGCGACTTGACCGACCGGGAAGCGAGTTTTCTCGCCGCGGAATACTTGCGCGAACGCCTGGAAGAGGAGGACGAACGGCCGCTCTATGACGTCTCCCACGAAGATGTAATGCGGCTGACCAAGCAGCTTGGAATCCGCTGACGAGCCGACGCGGTTTCACGCATCAGAGAGCGACTCCGGAAATTCCGGGGCTTCCTGGAGTTCACCCGATTCCAGAATCGCGCCGCACTCGAGACATTCGACGTACTCCTCGGCGTCGTCCTTGGCGATCAGTCGCGTGCGCTTGTGTGCGCACTTCTCTTCTTTGCTTTCGTCGGACATTTAGTTTCCTGCTTCGGCGTGGTAAGCGGCGAGTTGCGGATGGCGCAAGCCATCGCGGCGGATGAAGTACATCACCAGAAACATGAGCAGCGCCCCGCCAATCATCACGCCAACGGCCACCTGAAGTCCCACTTGCAGATCGCGCAGATCGGAGATTTTCCCCACAAGTTGCGGCCCGAAGGCGCCGACGAGCTGCGTCACGAACATGTACACGCCTACGGACGTGGCATGGGCGCGCTGCGGCATCATGTCGTGAATCACGGCGGTGACGGGGCCGTGATACCAGGACATGAAAAATCCGGCGATGAATAGCCCCGTCAGAACAACCCATTTTGTATCCGACTGGATCGCCAGAAGGACGAACGGCGCGGCAAGCAAGAACGCGCCGGCGATGGCGATCAGGCGGCCATAGGCGAAGCGCTTCTGCAAGCGGTCGGCGATGTAGCCTCCGGTCAGCACGCCGAAGACGAGAGAGAACAGCGCGATGGCGGCGAGCTCGTAGGAGGCCTGGCGCAGGCTGAACTCCTTGTAGTTCACAGCGAAGTCGATGCTCCAGGCGAGAAGCGAGACGCTCGAAAAAGTGATGAACATGCCCGCCGCAATCATTGCCAGGAAAGCCGGGACGCGCAAAAGGCGGCCGATGGGAACGACTTCCGAGCGCGGGGCGCGCGGCGGTTCTTTCAGCTTCAAAACGGAAAGACCCGGCACAAGCCCGACCAAACCGACGAGGAAGAAAACATGCTGCCAGCCGCTCGACTCACCCATGATGCCGCCGAGCGCGAGACCCGAGGCGCCGCCCAGCAACATGCCCGCGGCGAAAATGGCTTGGGCCCTGGCGCGGCGCTCCTGCGGGAACGCTCCCGAAATCATGGACTGCGCCGCCGGGGCGTACGCGGCCTCGCCGACGCCGACCAGCGCGCGCGCCACCAGGAGGATCGAAAAGGACGGAGCGAGGCCGCTGACGATCGTTGCTAGGCTCCAAAAGACAACGCCGCGGGCAATGATGCGCGTTTGGCTGAAACGATCGGCAAAAAAGCCGAAGGGAATGCTGGCTACGGCAAGAACGACCAGCAGCCAGGTCTGCAGCGAGCCGAGCTGCGCATCGGTGACGCCGAGCTGGTCGCGCAGGAGCGGCACCAGCGGCACGATGACTTGACGATCGGCAAAATTGACGAAATTAATCAACGCGAGTACGGCGAGGAGCCGGACCTGATACGCTGTGAGCGAAGTGGAGTTGGAGTTCATCCTGGATCGCCGGAGACCTGGCGGCAGACTTGGATGTTTCAGCCTGGAGTGATTATATACCGCTAATGAGAACGCCCGCTTCTTCCCTCACCACGACAAGTGACCGCCTCGCTAACGTGCTTTCCTATGGGGCGCTGCTGCTTCTCGGCTACCTGGTGTTCCGCATCGTCGAGCCGTTTCTGGTGCCGATAGCCTGGTCCGCGGTGCTGGCAATCTTCTTTTTTCCGATGCACGAGCGCGTCCTTCGGCGGCTGAAGCCCGCGGCGGCGTCGCTCGCCAGCACTCTGGCAGTGACGCTTCTGCTCGTCGTTCCGGCTCTGTTCGTGCTCTCCCTGACGGCGCGCGAAGGGCTCGATGCCTCGGCCGCCTTGCAAAAGACGCTGCTCGATCCCAACGCGCATTTGCCCGCGCGGGTGCTGGCATGGTTGCGGCACGCGCTGCCCGCGGGCTTGCAGAGCGCCGGCTTCTCGAACCAGATCCAGCAAGCCGCTGAAAGAACGGCCTCCTTCCTCGCGTCCAAGCTGGCCGGCTTGTTGAAGAATCTGCTTTCGTTTTTCTTTGACCTCTTTCTGATGATTTTCGCGTTGTTCTTCATGTTCCGGGATGGGGAAGCATTCGTTCGCGTCGTGCGCTACCTGTTGCCGTTCGACGAGGCCATTCAGAGGGATATGATCCGCGAGTCGCGCGACCTGATCTTCGCCAGCGTCGCCGTGGGTCTGACGATTGCCGCGGTTCAGGGCGTGCTCGGAGGAACCGCCTTCGCGCTGGTGCGCTTGCCGACGCCATTTTTCTGGGGCGTGCTAATCGCATTCTTGTCGCTGGTGCCGGTCGTAGGTTCGGCGCTGGTCTGGGCGCCGGCTGCGCTGTGGCTGGCGTTCACCGGCCATTGGGTCAAGGGACTTGTCGTAGTCGGGATTTGCGGCGGAATCGCCGGCGTGACGGACAACATCCTACGGCCTGTGCTTTTGCACAAACGCACGCAACTCAACGGCCTTCTCTTGTTTGTAAGTGTGCTCGGCGGGATCAGCCTGTTCGGCCTGCTCGGCCTGGTGGCTGGGCCGGCCATCGTCGCAGCCGCGATGGGCATCTTCCGCGTTTACATGGAGCACCGCGAACCGCCGGCCGCGACTTCTGCGTAACATGCCCCGGCGAAAGTCCTTCCCGTCCCTTAGCGCTGTGCTAGAGTACCCCGCTCGGATGGCTGCCTCGAACCTCAAACCGGCGCCCAAGCACGCCGAATTGCCCGTCGAGAAGCTGCGCTGGCGCTGTGAGACGTCGCGCGTGCCCTTTGAGACAACGGCGCAGGCGGAGCCGCGCGAAGGCTTCGTCGGCCAGGAGCGCGCCTTGCGCGCGCTCAAGATGGGCGTCGAACTGACGGCGCCGGGTTACAACGCTTTCGTGTGCGGACTCGCCGGCACGAGCCGCGGCGGCACCATTGCGCGCATGATTCGAGAAGTCCATCCGCAAACAAAGGCGTCGCTCGACCGCTGCTACGTCAACAATTTCAAAAACCCCGACCGCCCGCGCCTTCTCGACCTCGTGCGCGGCCAGGCCAACGCGTTCAAAAAAGACGTGCAGGCGGGCATCGATTTCCTGCGCCGGCGCATTCCGCAGGTGTTTGAAGGCGAGCCGTTTCAGCGGCAGAAGGGCCGGATTGTCGAGCGTTTTACGGCGCGCGAGAAAGAGCTGATGGACGATTTCACGCGGCGCATCGCGCGCGACCAGTTCGCGCTGGGGCACATGCAAGTCGGCGCCGTGGCCCTGCCGGAAATTTTTCCGGTGCTGGAAGGCCAGATGGTGCCGATCGAGGACGTCTCCAAGATGGTCCACGAGGGAAAACTCGAAGCGCCCGTCGCCGAGGAGATCGAGCGTAAGTACGAGCAGTTCCGCCAGGAATTCACGGTCGTGTACCGCAAAACGCTCACGCTCTCCCGGGAACTGGCGAGCGAGCTGAGCTATCTCGAGCAGGAAGCCGCCTCTGTGCTCGTGGACGGCGTCATCGAGGAATTGAAGGAAAAATATCCGGGCGCCAACGCCAATGTCGCCGAGTACCTCGAAGAAGTGCGCCACCACGTGCTCGACAATCTCGAACCGTTCAAGGAACACGAAGGAGAGCGCGAAGAAGGCGAGGAATCGGGCGAGAGTGGAATGAAAACGCCCGGCCCGGACCGCGATCCGTTCCGCGTGTACGGCGTGAACGTGATTCTGGCGCACGACGACGAAAATGCCTCGCCGGTCATTTTCGAAACGACGCCCACTTACGCGAATCTGTTCGGCACCATCCAGCGCGCCTACGACGCGCGCGGCGGCGGCTGGTCCAGCGATTTCATGGACCTGCGCGGTGGTTCGCTGCTCCGCGCCGATGGCGGGTTCCTGATCATGTACGCCGTGGAGGCGCTCTCCGAGACGGGCGTGTGGCGCGCGCTCAAGCGCACGCTGAATCACAACCGGCTGGAAATCCAGCCGCTCGAAATGTTCTTTCCCTTCGGCGCCAGCGCGCTCAAGCCGGAGCCCATCGACCTCAACGTAAAGGTGATCCTGATCGGCGACCGCGAAGTATACGAGCTGCTCTACGAATACGAAGAAGACTTTCGCAAGATTTTCAAGGTGCGCGTGGAGTTCGATGAAGAAATGCCCATGAGCGACGTCGTCATCGCCGAATACGCCGGCCAGCTTCGCGCGCTTTCCGAGCGGGAAAACCTTCTGCCGTTTGACCGCGGCGGGTTCGCCGCGATGCTGGAATACGGCGTGCGCCGCGCCGGGCGGCGGAACAAAGTCACCGCGCGTTTTGTGGACATCGCCGATCTGGCCCGCGAGGCGTGCTACGCGGCGCGAGCCCTGGGAGAATCGCGCGTCCGCGCCGACCACGTGCGCGGCGCGATTGCCGCCAAGGTCGAGCGCCACAACCTGATCGAAACGCGCATCCGCGAAATGATCGACGAAGGAACGCTGCTCATCGACGTCGCCGGCGCGCGCGTCGGACAGGTGAACGGCCTCAGCGTACTCGAGATCGGCGGCTATTCCTTCGGCAAGCCGGTGCGCATCACGGCGACGGCGGCGATCGGCAAATCCGGGCTGATCAACATCGAGCGCGAAGCGAACTTGAGCGGCCGCTTCCACGACAAGGGCATGCAGATCATCGGCGGCTATCTGCGCAACCGCTTCGCGCAGGACAAGCCGCTCTCGCTCGCCGCAAGCATCTGCTTCGAGCAATCGTATTCCGGTGTGGACGGCGACAGCGCGAGCACCACGGAAGTGTACGCGCTGCTCTCCGCGCTCTCCGGACTGCCCTTGCGGCAGGACCTCGCGGTCACGGGTTCCGTCAATCAACAAGGCGACATCCAGGCGATCGGCGGAGTGAACGAAAAGATCGAAGGCTTCTTCGATGTCTGCCGCGTGAAGGGGCTCGCGGGCACGCAGGGGGTGATGATTCCCGCCGAAAACATGGAAGACCTCATGCTGCGCGATGATCTGCTCGAGCAGGTGCGCGCCGGCAAGTTCCATATCTTTCCCGTCACCACCATCGAGCAGGGAATCGAGATCCTCTCTGGAATCTCCGCGGGCAGACGGAACGCTGAAGGCGCCTTCGAGCCGGGCACGGTCTATGCGCTCGTGGACGAACGCTTGCGCGAGATGGCCCGCACTCTGAAAGAATTCGAATAACCGGGATTCTTCCTTCCTCGCGGACGAACCTCAGGCCTCGGCGCAATGCTTGCACGGGCATCCGCCTCACTCAGTTTGTGTCTGGTCGCGGCGCAACGTAGGCCTGGCGGTGATCCACGCGGTACGTCGGTGAAGCTGCGGGCTCCGGCGCCGGGCGGACGCGCACGTCGATCGGATGTACTTTTCCATCGCGTTCTGTGGGGGCGAACCCCAGGCTATATTCATGCCGCACGAGTTGCGCGATTTCTGCATACGCCGCCCTGAATTCCTTGGCGTTCTTCGGAAAATAGACGCGCCCTCCGCTGGCCTGCGCGATGGCTTTCAGCCAGGCGTCGGCTTGGGCGAACTCCTCCTCCGCAGCGGCGGTTTTCTCCGGCAAAACTTTCTGTTTGCTCCTCGGCTTCGTCTCGCGTAACTCGCCGCCAAGCGCGATGGCAAGAACGCGCACATCGCCGGTCTTGAGCCGCGCCAGTAAGCTCTCGGCGATGCTCGGCGGCGAGGTGTCCATCCCGGTCGAGAGCAGCACGATGGTTTTCTTCCCTGGAGTGTAGCCGAGCCAATCGAGCACCGCATGCAAGCTCGCGGAGAGATTCAGTTCGCCGTAGCCGAGATTGAAGCGCAATTCCCCCAGCGCCCCTGCGGCTGCGGTCTTGTCGGTCGTGAAGTCGAGGACTGGTAGCGGCCGCTCGGCATATCCGATGACGGCCACGCGATCGTCCCGCGAAAGCCCGTTGAGCAGCGCGTACGCCGACTGCAGATGGCCGCTCTCGAGCAGGTAGACTGCCGGACCGCTTTCGACCAGGAGCAGCACTTGCGCGGGTTCCGCCACGGCCGCGAAGTGCGTCAGGGGCTGCTCGACGCCGTTGTCGAGGACGAGGAAATTCTCCTTTTGCAGGCTGTCAACGAAGTGGCCCGTCTCATCCGTCACGGCCACGCTGACGCTAACGAGGTTGACCTGGACCCGGATCGGGGCGGGTGTAATGTCCGGTGCCGAGGGCTCCTGCGCTCGGCCGCGCGCAGCGAAAAGGAGCAGCGTTGGAAGAAAGAGCGCCGCCCGGGCAAGCCGCAGAATCCAATCCGGTCTCTTACTCCACCCACTCATCAAATTTCAGGCCCGTGGAGTCTTTCCACGATGCGCCCGACGCGGCGTGCAGGTGCCGCGAGATCACCTGCGGGTTCCATCGCTCGAGCCACAGCGGCACTTGCGGGTCTTTTTTTGCGTTGGAGGACTCCGCGGCGGATTTCTTAAATTGCGTGAGCCAGTAAGACTTAGCCGCCTCCCAGTCCACGCGCTGGAAATCGTAGTACGAAAAGCCGTTCAGAACTTGCGGATAATGGGCGCGTGCCGCCTGGTAGCGCGGCTGCGCGGCGAAGGCGGATGCGGCGCCCGCTTGCGCGCGTTGCGCGAGAACGTTGCGCAGCGTGTCCCCGCGCGCGGCGCCGACGATCAAGTCCGGTGTGACCGCCAATTGATACGCGCCCCACTGCATCGTCCCCGCCTGGCTCTCTCCGCCGTGCGTTGAGATTTTCAGAAAGGTCGCGTCGCCTTCATTTTTCTCCGAGCTGATCTTGTCGCTCAGCAGCGTGCGCAGGAGTTTCAGCGTCTCCGGCTTCTTCTGGATGCCCAGGACATAAACTTGCTTCGCCGGGTCGAGATCCGGCGCCGTCTGGATGGACCCGATTTGGCCGCTGAACAGCGCCAGCGCGTCCGGGAGGGGCATGCCGATGCGCGTCTGGATCCCCGCCTCCATCATGTCGAGGATTCCCGGTTGGCCTTCCGGGCTGAACGCGCGAACCGCGCGGCGCACGACGCGGTAAATGCCGGGCAGATTGATGCGCCCTTCGTAGTAGGAGACGGCGTCCGGTGGTACCAGCGCGGCTAAGGGAAGCGCTTTGTCTCCCGCCGGCCAAAGATCGAAAAGCGTTCCTTCCGAAGTGTTGCCGAGAAGGGCGCCCTGCAGATGCGTGCGCGGGCCGTCAAGCGAAAGGCCGAAGCGCAGCGCGTGCACCGCCTCGAGATGCAGCGCCTCAAAAAAAGGCAGCAGATTCGGCTGGCCCGGCTTCGTGTCCGGCTGCCAATCCTTCAGGTTCGGGAGGCGGGCAAAAAACTCCAGGCTGCTGGATTTGGCCACGACGGATTGCGATTCCTGGAACGCGGCCAGATCCGCCAGCCCCCGCGGCCCGGCGTTTGCCGGATTCAGCCGCGCGACGATTTCCTCGAACACGCGCGGCTCTCCCGCGCTCACCGCGTATTTGCCGGTCTCCGCCCAATAGCTTGTATCCGTCTTGCTCTCCACCTTCACCACGGGAATCCCGGCCAGGGTGACCGCCGTTATGCGCGGCGGCTCTTTATCCTGCGCGCGAAGGCGCAGGATCGCTTTCGTCAGCAGGGCTTCTTTCCCCGTTCGGTCATAAACGAAGTAGAAGCCGCTCCATTTCGCGGCGTGATCCGCCTTCTGGAGGGAGACGTTCCTTGCCCGCGCCCCTTCCGGCTCGGCGTAGTAGCCCAGCACGAACGGGTTCTCGATCAGCGCCGCGTACTCTTCCATTTCTTCGCGCGTCACCGCCTGCTTCGAGTTGCCTGCGGCGCGATCACCTAGAGTTTTGTTCGTCCCGGAATCTTTGAACAGATTTTCTGCCAGCGCCGAGCGCAGCGGCGCGACGTCCGGATCGTCCCAGAGCGCGAACAGCGTGTTGGCCTGTCGTGCGGCCGGTGAGGGCGCGCCGCGCCACACCACGTAGAAAATCGTTTGTGACGGCAGGCGCTCCGGCTCGATGGGAGCTTGCGCGGCGGAGCAGTGCGCGAACACGAGCATCAACAGAACGGCGATTACGCAACGAATTCCGTGTATGTCGACCGCTTTGCGGTCGCCCATAAAATTGACCGGCATGGCTAGGCCTCTTTTCTCCTCAATATTCTGCGGGAGCACTTCCTTCATCGTAGTCTGTCTCGGGAAAGGAAAGAAGCCCTGTCCCGCGGTGTGTTTCCAGATGTTGACCGCTTCGCGGTCACCCATAAAGTTGACCGCTTGCGGAGTTTACCCCGACCTGTCCCGGCCCGGTCGGGATCCAATCGGGGCGGTCACGCTGAGAAAAGGACGGGGTTTCGGAGAGTTCGCTGGACGTTGACCGCTTCGCGGTCACCCATAAAATTGACCGCTTGCGGAGTCTACCCCGATGCAATCGGGGCGGTCACCCTGAGAAATGTGCGCCCGGCTTAGGACGTCGGCTTGGCCGCAGCCGCCGGGGCCGCGGCGCCTTCCTTGGGCGTAGACAGATAGCCCTTGATGTTGTCCTTGCCCACGGTGAACACCACAATCTCGAACGGAGCCATGCGCCCGGAACCCTGCACGAAGAACTGCACGGGCTCGCCCGCCGTCTTGTCTCTTTTCTCGATGGCCTTGTCGTCGGCGAAGACCGTCACGGTGTACCGCTGTTTTTTCTGATCGGCATGCTCCAGCTTGAGCTGGATGGGGCCGACCTTCTGCGCGGTCCTGCCTCTCCCGAGCGTGAACTCAAAATAATTGCGGTCGCCGCGCCGCCGCAGGTCCTCCAGGTCGTCGCGATTGTGCGCGATGAGCCCGCTCATCACGCCCATGTCGCCCATAGCGTGCTCGAGTTTTCCTTTCGTGGCTTCCAGGTCGCTGCGCGTGTCGGCCAGGTCTTTCTTCGTCGTGCCGACTTCAGTTGCCACCGCTCCGATTTGTTCCTGGCTCTGCTGTTTCACCTGGCCCAACTGGCTGGTCAGCCGCTCATCGGCAGCCTTCTGCTCCTTGCGGATGGTTTCGGCGCGGCTGTTGGCCTGCGCCACCTCGGCGCGGGTCATGCCCAGCTTCTGCTCCGTCACTTCCAGATGCCCCTTCAGGTCGGCCAGGCGCGAGTTGGCCTGCTCCAATTGCGCGGCTACGAGCCTGTTTTGGTCCGCAGACTTAGAGAGCGCCTGCTCCAAACGGGCGTTCGTCGAGTAGCTGACGTATCCCAGCGCCCCGGCCGCGAGAAACAAAATCACGAATAACAGCGCCACCCAGCGCGGCGTGCCCGCCTCCGCGTAGTGATAGGACTCCTGCACGTCCGGCAGGTTCGGAGTCAAGCTCATTCTTCCTTCCTCCTGATTCGCGCTTCCTGCGGCAAGCCCGCCGCGGCGGGTGAATCGACCGCGCAGCTATCGCATTATCGCTCGCCCGTCCCGCCCTGTCTACGGCCCCGCCCCGCCCAGTTTCCCCGCGCGCCGCCCCTCTGGCTGTAACTCCTTTTCCGGATGGCACGATACATCGTTCGACTTAGTTATATGAGGAAATTATTTTTCCCCAAGAAAATGCGCAAGCATCATTGACATCCGTAAATACCAAGGCGTAGAAGTGCTGAATCTCTACTGGGAGTCCTCCATGCGCTCTCTTCTCTGGCCTTCCCTTTCCCTTTTTCTTTCACTCCTGAACACGGTCCGTGCGGCCAGTCCGCAGACCGCCACAACGACCGCGCAGCCGCCCCAGCGCGACCCGCAAGCTGTTGCAATTTTGCAACAGTCAGTCGCCGCGATGGCGAGTAACGTTCCAACGGATTCGTCAGCAACTGGAACCGTGGCCATCGTCGCCGGCTCCGACTCCGATAAGGGCACGATTCGCATCCTCACACGGGGCACAGACCAGAGTCGGGAAGAAATCCAAACCACCCTCGCTACGCAGTCAACGATCTACTCCAAAGGATTGGCTGGCCAGCAGAATGGGGTAACCACGAACGCGTCTCCTATGGAATTAGCCGTGACCAGCCAA
>QHYP01000241.1:11871-13676 GCA_003224195.1 Acidobacteriota bacterium
CTCCTGACAGGCATTGCCAATGACCCTGACGAAGCGCTCGTTTACGTCGGATTAGAGACGATCGACGCAAAAAGCTTTCATCACATTCGAAGTCTCAAAACCTTCGGTTCTAATCCGCGCCTCAAACTCGTGGCGGAATTTTCCGCGCGTAACATCTGGATTGACTCGGCCACCGGCCTGCCCGGAAGCCTGTCTTACGTCCGACGCGACGCGGCAGGCCCCTCGCCTGGAATCCCCGTCGAAGTGACTTACGCCGACTATCGAAATGTGGGCGGCGCACACTTTCCCTTCCTGATTCGGGTCTCCCTTAACGGAACTCCCTGGGCGACAATCGCCATTGACACGGTTGCCCTCAACACGGGTCTCAGCGACGCGGATTTCGCCATTCAGTGAGGGAACCCAGTATGCACCGCACAACGCTCATCGTCGCCTTAGTACTTCTCGCCTCTGTGTGCGCGTCCGCTCAGGATCCTGTCACCGGCTTCCCGCCTTACGGTTCATTTCATCAAGGCGGCTTCGACACCATCAATCGACAGAATCTCAACGTTAATCTTGCCATCCCGACTGCGTCCACTCCTGCCCGCGGCATGGATTTCCAGTTCGCTCTTGTCTACGACTCACTGCTCTGGAAGAAGGCCACGAATGCCTGGGTACCTGTTGCGAATCAGGATGGAACCCCGACGTGGGGCTGGACGAGACAGTCGCCGACAGGGTCAATTCTTTTCAAAACGGCCACATCCAACATCTCCTGCGGCGTATATACAAATTACAGCAACTACGTCTACTTGGACCCAGCTGGCACCCGACACAAGTTCAGCGCCACGGGGGCTGAGAACTGTTACGGCGACTTCTCCGGCACTTCAGGCTTTGCAACCGACGGAAGCGGCTACTTTCTCGACACGATGGCCGATGGCGATCCCAACAGCCCGGTTATTTACAGCCCAAGCGGCATCCGGGTCAGATACGGTGGCGCCTACCTGTACGACACCAACGGCAACTACCTGAACATCGTCTCCGGGAACGCAACCGAAACGGACTGGAAAGATACGGTCGGCCGGACCGCCCTCAAGGTGATCACCAGCGGCTCCGCAATCCAGTACCAATTTCTCGACGTGAACGGCGCCTATCAGACCGTGACGATGAACCTCCAGAGCTTCAGCATCAAGACCAATTTCGCTTGCTCAGGCGTCGTCGAATATACGGGCACCGCCAGCCTCCCCGTCTCGATCGTGCTGCCGAACGGCCAGTCCTACGCTCTGACGTATGAGGACACGCCGGGATTCTCGGGGTACAAGACCGGACGCCTGAAGAGGATCACACTTCCTACAGGCGGCTTCTACGAATATCAATACCCCACGACAGGCAATGAGGGCACCGTTTGTTCCGACGGTACGGTCAACAGTCTCACCCGGCTGGTGAACGACGGGACCACGTCTGTAACCTGGCAGTTCGCCCGCTCTCAACCGGATTCCTCGACTTGGAAGACAACAGTTACCGCCCCAACCCTGCCCTACGACACTGCGGCGAACCAAACGACCTTCACGTTCAACCCGAGCGGACAGGAGCTGACGCAAAAGATTTACCAGAGCGGCGAGACCGGCGGCACCCTTCTCCGAACGATCAACACGGCATGGGCCACGAACGCCACGCTCGCGAGCCGGACAGTCATCTTGGAAAACAATCAGCAATCCAAGGTCGAAACCGACTTCGACACCTACGGCAATCTTCTCGAAATGCGCGAATTCGCCTTGGGCAGCGGCGCTCCCGGTTCGCTCGTGTGGAGCACAAAACTTACCTACCTTTCC
>QHYP01000241.1:13828-16541 GCA_003224195.1 Acidobacteriota bacterium
GGTGCCAGCCAGCACGACGAAGTGAACTATGGCTGCTTGTTTACGCCTCGCGGAAATCCGACGTCGTTCACGACCTATACGGACCCCGTAACGCTTTCGGGCGGAGTGACGAAGACGCGCAAGTACGATTGGTTCAGCAACATCGTTTCTGGCGACGCCGATTGCTGTGGCCAGGGAACCCTTTCGTATTCCAGTGCCACGCAATATGCCTACGCCACGTCCGTAACTAATGGAACCCTTACGACGAGTTTCGCCTACAACACGTACACCGGGTTGATGGCCAGCACGACCGACCCCAACAACAAGACGACCAGCTATACTTACGATGTTCAGACAAAGCGCCCACTGTCGGTTCAGCGCCCTGACGGCTCCCAGATCCAATATTCCTACAACGATACGCAACGCACGGCCACCGTTCAGACGCCGATTCAAGGAACAAATGTGGCAAAACAAACGACACTCTACGACAGTCTTGGCAGGCCCATCAAAGTTACGGTCACGGACGGGGCGGGTGCCTCGTACTCAATTGTGGAAACCCAATATGATCCCCTCGGCCGCGCCTACAAGATCAGCAACCCGCACAACAGCACAGCGCAGTATTGGACGGAAACACGCTTCGACGCGCTCGGACGCCCGACCGTTGCGATTCCGCCCAGTGGCACAGCCACCTCGAACAGCACGCGCTATTCTTATTCAGGCCTGACCGTGACTGTAACAGACCCTGCCGGTAAGCAGCGCAAGACCGAAAACGATGCCCTCGGAAGGCTCATCAACGTCTTCGAGCCAGATGTCAACAATGGAAATGCGCTTACGCAATTGACTTCCTATGCGTACAGTGTCCTCGATCAGATCCTTACCATCACACAGGGCGTCCAAACGCGAACCTTCAACTACGACGGCATGGGCCGTTTGACCAGCGCGATCACGCCAGAGGGCGGCACAACGAGCTACCAGTACAACACCTCCAGTCACGTCTCGCAGCGCACCGATGCCCGCGGCGTCATCACCAGCTACAGCTATGACACGATGGCCACGCCCGGCGTTACATACACCTACGGCACGGACGCCACCCAGAACAACAAGGGTAGGATGGTCACCGTGACCGACGGCGCGGGTTCGGAAACGTATAGCTATGATCTGCTCGGACGCGTTACCCAGGTCTCTAAGGTCATGAACGGAACCACCTATGCGACCACGTATTCGTACAATCTCGCGGGCGAATTGACCTCCATCACCTATCCCTCCGGCCGCGTCGTCCTGCAAAATTACGACGCAATTGGACGGCTGTGCGCCATTGGCACGAGCGGCGCGACCTGCACGACCGGAACAAACCACGCCAGCGGCTTTGCCTACAACCCCGCAGGAGAAGTGGCCGGCTTCAATTACGGCAACGGCATCGCCGCCGCTTTCAGCTATTCTGCCGACCGCTTGCAGCTCACCTCTCTCGCCTACACGAAGAGCCCGACCACTCTTCTCAGCCTCACATATGACTATAGCCAGGGCGGAGGCAACAACGGCCAGATCACCAGCATCACGGATAACACAGGGACCCAGGAAGCAGGCCGTTCCGTGACGTACGCGTTCGACGCCCTCGGTCGTCTGTCGACGGCTCTGACCACGGGTTCGTCCAGCTACTCGCAGTGGGGCTTATCTTGGACCTACGACCGTTACGGCAACCGCACCGCGCAAACAGTCACGGCAGGCGCGGGTGTGCCCTCCAACTCAGTGACCATCGACCCGGCCACAAATCGCATCACCGGCGCGCCGTATAGCTACGACTTGAACGGCAATATGACCAATGACGGCGCCAACTCGGTGACCTACGATGCTGAGAACCGCGCAGTGACCGCCGCCGGAACGACGTACGTCTACGATGGGAATGGCCTGCGTGTCAGGAAGTGCGCGCCCAACTGCACCAGCCCGACTTCCTCCACCGTTTACATCTTTGCGGGCAGCAAAGTGATCGCCGAATACGACAACAGCGCTGCACCAGCCTCCCCGACGCGAGAATACATCTACTCTGGCGCTCGGCTCCTCGCGAAGATGGAGGCCGGAGCAACCACCTACTTCCATGCCGATCACCTATCCGCGCGGGTTCTCACCGACGCCAATGGAAGCATTACCGGACAACTCGCGCATTATCCCTACGGGGAATCTTGGTACGGCGCGAGCGTGACGAAATGGCAGTTCACAACCTATGAACGCGATTCAGAATCCGGAAATGACTTTGCCATGGCCAGATTCCACGTGAACCGCCTCGGCCGGTTCTCGGCGCTGGACCTTGCGCCTGGTTCTGCCGATCCCCAATCCCTCAATCGCTACGCCTACGTGACTAACGACCCCACAAACCGTGCAGACCCATCGGGGTTGGTGTCCAGACTCTCGATGAGTACCGACGGCAATTTCGACCCCATCAGCTATGCCGCAGGATTCAGCAGCGGCTATGGCGGAGGGCAGTGCATAGCCGACGGCTACGCAATCGGTTGCGGATTCCTGGCGGGCTTCCTAGCGTCCGGGGCCGCCGTGGTGTGTCCGTATGGATGCACCACTAGCACGAACACGATTCTTGGTTACGTCGGTGCAGCACGCCTCCAATATTTTTGGGCCTCTACGAACGGCCCTGGGGCCTACTATAGCTATTCCGGGCCGGGCGCTCTCTACTACAGCGTGAACCAAGCAGCGATCCAGGTCGGCAAAACTATAGATGACATCT
>QHYP01000341.1:0-1002 GCA_003224195.1 Acidobacteriota bacterium
GGCAGGTTGAGTTTGGTAGCCGGCCTCATCGCGGGCGCGTGCTATATCGCTGTGACGCTGCTCTTCTATAGCTTGTTTAAGCCGGTAAACAGGAGCCTCTCTTTGCTCGCGGCGTTCTTCAGCCTCGTGGGATGCGCCATTGGACCTCTTAGCCTCATTCATCTCGCCCCCTCCCACATCAACCCCCTGGTATTTTTCGGATTCTATTGCCTCCTGATCGGCTACCTCATTTTCAGGTCGACCTTCCTGCCTCGAATTCTGGGCGTGCTGATGGCGATTGCCGGTTTGGGTTGGCTGACCTTTCTGTCACCGCCGCTCGCAAACCATCTGTCCCCATACAATCTGGCCCCCGGCATCCTCGGAGAAGGATTGCTGACCCTGTGGCTCCTCGCGATCGGCGTGAACGAACAACGATGGAAGGAGCAGGCCAGCGCTGCAGCTGAGCGGCGATCATAGCGCACCATGCACCAGATTCGATCGCTCGCATAAGGAGAAGAGAGTATGGGCACAGCTATGTTGACCAACCGGTTAGATCTGGCACAACATACCGCCGCCAAAGTCGCCGGGTTCCTTTACCTGTTCACGATGGTTACCGCGAGCTTTGCGGAGTTCTATGCGCGCGGTCGACTCATCGTCGGCGGCGATGCTGTGCAGACCGCCAAGAATATTGCGACTTCTGAACGGCTTTTTCGGCTCGGCACTGTCAGCAATCTGATCACGTTCGCGGCTGTCGTCATATTGCTGTTGGCTCTTTACGTCGTACTCAGGCCCATCAACAGGAATATGGCCTTACTTGCGGCGCTGTGGCGGCTCGCCGAATGCTCCATTTTTGCGCTCATCACGTTGAATGATTTTGTGGCCTTGCGGCTGCTGAGTGGCGCCGATTACTTGCGAGCGTTTGACACGCAGCAGTTGCAGGCGCTGGCGTACACGTTCGTAGGCGTGCACGACGCGGGATATCTCATCGGACTGGTGTTTTTCGGACTGGGGTCGACCGTGTTC
>QHYP01000341.1:1015-3550 GCA_003224195.1 Acidobacteriota bacterium
CGCTTGGGGAATCTTCTCGTCGTTGGTGGTGGCCATCGTCACTTTGGCCATCATGGTGTTCCCCGGTTTGGCGGCCGCCGTGATACCGGTCTACTTTACGCCGATTTTCATATTCGAAGTCACTTTAGGCTTTTGGCTGCTTGTTAAGGGAATACGAGCACCGATTGCCGAGTAACGACCGCTACCAAATCTCTACAATATTTCCGGCCGCCGTTCGTCTACAGGAATGGATGGATGAGCCGTGGAGCATCACCTCGATGACCGAGCGAGACCGTCAAATCTCCGAAATCATCGCGGAAGAACGATCCCGGCTGCGCAATTTCATCCGCCGGCGCGTGCCCGACCCGCGCGACGCTGAGGACATTCTGCAGGACGTCTTCTACGAGCTGGTGGAAGCGAACCGCCTGCTTATGCCGATCGAGCACGTGACCGGCTGGCTTTTTCGCGTGGCGCGCAATCGCATCACGGACCTTTTCCGCAAGAAGAAGCCAGAGACCTTCAGCGACGCAGCGGTCGAGGACGAAGACGGCGAGCTGCTGCAGTTGGAAGACCTGCTGCCTTCGCCCGATGCCGGGCCGGAAGCGCTCTACTTCCGCAACGTGCTTCTTGATGAGCTGGAATTTGCGCTCGGCGAACTGCCCGACGAGCAGCGTGAAGTATTCGTCGCTCACGAACTGGAGGGGCGCAGCTTCAAAGAGTTGTCGGCGGAAAGCGGCGTAAACGTCAACACCCTACTCTCGCGCAAACGCTATGCGGTGCTGCATCTGCGCGAACAATTGCAAGGTATTTACGACGAATTTGCAAAGAAATGAGGAACGCAACATGAAAACGAAAAAGATCTTGTTTATAGCCCCGCTGGCGGGCGTGGCGATGGCGATTTTCATCTGGATCGGCGGCGAAGTGGTGATGCATTTGTGGAACTGGAACCTGCCGGCGGTGTTCGGATGGCGGCAAATTACCTTCTGGCAGGCCATCGGACTGTTCGCTCTCTGCCGGATTCTGTTCGGAGACCTGGGTATGCGTGTCTCTCCTCGTTCCAATATGCGGCGGCGAATCAAAGAGCGCATGGACGAGCGCTGGGAGCAGATGACGCCCGAGGAGCGCGAGAAGTTTCGGGGACGTTGCTGGCCATTCGAGCCGCCGAATGCCAAGCCGACGGCGTGAGCGCAGGTCGGAAGAAAGCGGCTGGAAGCTAGCCACGGCCGCCCGAAGGGCTACTTCAGTTAACGGGAACTATCTCCGTCGGCCTTCCGCATTACCAGGGCCGGCGGGGGCTAGAGAAAGAGAGAGAACACATGAGCTCGACCCGCAACCCCGGGAGAGTCGCCGGATTCCTGTACCTGCTCCTTCTCGCCGCCCCCTTACGTCTGGTCTATATTCCCAGCAAACTGATCGTGACCGGGAACGCGACCGCGACGGCCAACAACATCGCCGCGCACGAGCTGCTCTTCCGTTTCGGCATTGTCGCCGATCTGTTCACCGGGGTCATGGCGCTCTTCCTTACGCTGGCGCTTTACCGCTTGCTCAAGGGAGTGGACCAGGGCCTTGCTGTGCTGATGGTGATCCTGGGGAGTCTGATGGTGACTCCCATCTACTTCCTCAACACGCTGAACGACGCTGCTGCGCTGCTGCTCGTGCGCGGCGCCGATTTCCTCTCCGTATTCGAAAAGCCGCAGCGCGACGCCCTCGCCATGCTGTTCCTTCGTCTGCAACACCATGGCGTCCGAGTCAACGAGATCTTTTGGGGGTTATGGCTCATTCCCTTTGGCATCCTGGTGTTTCGGTCGCGCTTCCTCCCCCGCATCCTGGGCGTCTGGCTGATCCTCAATAGCTTGCCCTATCTGGCCACTAGCGTAACCGGCTTACTGTCCCCGCAATACGAGGCTACGGTCTGGAACATCGGCTTTCCGCTCACGCTCGGAGAGTTGGCGATCATGCTGTGGCTGCTGATTAAGGGCGCAAAGGTGCAGCCATTGCCCGCCGCAACCTCTTGATCGAGCGGTGGTAGCGACATGAAAGCTACTGTTTATCGCAAGTATGGTTCGCCCGAAGTTCTCAAGTGTGAAGAGATTGAAAAGTCTGTTCCCAAGGACAATGAAGTTTTGATAAAAGTCCGCGCGGCTTCCGTCAATCCGTATGACTGGCACTTCATGCGAGGCACGCCGTATTTCCTTCGCATACAGGCAGGGCTGCGCAAACCAAAGGACAAGCGACTAGGCGTCGATGTGACCGGCCAGGTCGAAACCGTTGGTAGGAACGTAACCCAATTTACACCAGGCGACGAGGTGTTCGGCGTGTCCCGTGGGGCGTTTGCCGAGTATGCGTGCGCTTCCGAATCAAAACTTGCCCGGAAGCCGGAGAACGTGACGTTTGAGCAAGCCGCTTCTGTACCGATCGCAGGATTGACGGCATTGGAGGGTCTTCGGCGAGGCGGCTTGGGCGAAAAGGGGCAGATTCCTCCGGGACAGAAAGTTTTGATCAACGGCGCGGCGGGAGGTGTGGGTACGTTCGCGGTGCAGATCGCCAAGTCGTTCG
>QHYP01000342.1:0-3023 GCA_003224195.1 Acidobacteriota bacterium
GATCCACCTCAAGGACGATTATCGGCTCATCCTCGATATTGGCTGCGGAACTGGGAGAGCGCTCGCGTGGCTGGCCTCCCGGGCTAGGTCCAGGGTCCAGTTCGTCGGCATCGATCCAGCCGAGAACATGCGGAACCTGGCGCTTCGCAGGGTACAACCGTTTCGCAATGTTCAAATCTGGGACGGATCTTTCGAGCACATTCCCCTGGAAACCGGCTCGGTCGACTATCTGTTCAGCATTTTCGCCTTTCACTGGACCACCGATCCGGATGCCGCAGTGAGAGAAGTCCGGCGCGTATTGAAACCTGGAGCCGAAATGGATCTGTTCTTCATCGGCCGCGACAACGGCCGAGAGTTTATCCAAAAAACGACCCCCATCTTCTTGAAATACATGGGTCCTGCCTTGCTCCTGGAATCCGCACGGATGCGGAAGCAACTCACCAAAGAGGCAGCCCATCAATTGTTCGCCAAAGCCTTCAGCCCACCTGAACTATCCATCGACGAGTCCTACCAAACCTATTACGACACTTTGGAAGGACATTGGGGCTGGTGGGTGCGAATTGAAGGCCACTTCATGCAGATTCCCGCGGCACGAAAAGAGGAATGCGACGGCGAGGTCAAGAACGCATTGCAGGACCTGGTGGAAGGGCGAGGAATCCCCTATACGATCCACCAACTCCATGTAAGGTTACGGCGTGGCTAGCTCAACCGTGCGGTTCTGTCCAGCTTCTTCCAGTTGGTGCGGCGTTCGGCTGACCTCCTCAAATAGTGCCAGTTGTCCCGCTGCCCGGGCGCGACAACAAGGCCGTGCCGCCGGGCTTTCGTTCCCGAGCATTCGGCTGCCCGTTTGGGGATGCGCGCCATGCGGATGGTAGAGTACACTCCTGAGCTTTTCGATGCTCTACAAAGGATGGCGAAAAGTATCGACCCGCAGTGCAGCCTCGTCCACCGCCCCTTTGTCGATTACTATTATGCGAGCAGCGACTGGTGCAGGCTGTTCACGATCCTGGCTGACGATGGGAGCGCAATTGCATCGATCGGCGTCGAGAAGATGCCTTTCGAATATGACTCGAAGAAGATCATCGTTGGATTCGGCAGTAATTTCCATTCTCTGCGCTCCGGGATGGGGAGCTACCTCTTCCTCTACTGGCAAAAATGCTGCTCTGCCGGCTTGGTTTACGGAGGCAGCGAGGAGGCCCATAAGATCATCCGCAGACAAAACTGGAGTTTTTTTACCGGCGTGCGAAGCTATATGCTGAACAAGCCGTATCTCCCTTACCCCGGGCAGGCTAAATGGCGGGTCGCGGCGAAATGGGTCCTGCGCCACACACGGAGAAAAAAGAGGATCCCCGAATGCGCCTCAAGGATTCCCGCGAACGTTGCGGCAAAACTGTCGGTGCGAGAGGAACAGAACTTTACGCGCGACCTTCTGCCTAGCCGGTCACCTTTCCGCTTTCGTTTCGCTCCCCCGCCCGACTACCTCAACTGGCGGTATAACACCAGCCTTCCCTTCGTGCGTTATAGGCTCTTTCGCATTCTCGAGAACGAGAAAACAGTCGGCTATGTCATCCTCAACGATTCGCCGGAACGAATCCTTGTCGCGCAATGTGATGGCAAGGACGCCGACACATTGGCCTACGGCGTCTTGCTGAGCATCCTGCAAGCCGGTCACGAGGACACAAAGCCGCGCACTGTATCCTTGGTCTCGAGCCACCCGAGAATGCAAAAGATCTACGAGCGGTTCGGTTTCAAGAGGAACGGGCCAGACCGACCATTCGCTCTGGGTCCCCCGGGGCGCAACGTCCAGGTGCACCCAGACACTTCGAACTGGCTTGTGAATCTCGATTGGGGTGATAACGGCTTGCTTGGTCCCTTTCTCGGCCCCGTTTTCCGTAAAGCGGCTGAAAAGTTGCAGGTCCCACCGAGCGACTCACTCGCATTCGAGGATTCTGTTTCAAGGGTACGGGGGCAAGGGCAGCGGGCATGAAATGTCCGGGGATTGCGAACCGCCATCCTGGCCATGTTCTTTTGGATGTACGGACAGAGTCCGTAGTCCCGAACGTTGTCGGTGCTTGCTTAGTCAGCTACTGAAACCCTTCGCCTGAGATTCACAAACAATTGCAATGAGCCCTTTCCGAATTCTGGTCTTGTCCAGTGTGCGGCCTTCACGAGCCTGGAGGATGGCTAATCGAATCACGCGAGAAGTACCAGGCGCGGAAATCTGCGGGATCGTCCAACGACCCATCCAACAGCTTCCCCTTGCGCAGCAGTTGATCATCAACGGCGGCACACGCCCGGCTTTTTTCTCGCCCCGAGTGCTTTCGAATGTGAAGGTTTGGTTTCATTCTGTAGTGGAAAGACTGACGCACTGGGTACTCTGGTGGGTCCACGGTTGTCCGCCGCATAGGAACGGTGTAAAGAAATTCACAATTGAAACGTTGGCGGAAGAATGTGCGCGAGCGGGATGGCCATTTCTGCTGGCCGCCGATGTCAACGGTGCCAACGTCTTAGACTTCGTCCGTCAACAAGATGTCGACCTAGGTATCGTGCTTGGGGAACTCCCGCTGGGCCCAGAACTCCTGTTGATTCCACGACGTGGTGCGATCCAAGCGCCGCAAGGCGAAGTGGTGGAGGCCGAAGGCCTTCATATCAGAGTGGAACACCTCGCGAGAGATGCAGAGACCCCGTTTGCCATTGCTTCTCTCACGATCCCGCCGCAGTTTTACGACGGCTTACTAGCGTTGACACTGAAAGCAGATCTGATCACAGACGATCTCCTTGTACAAACCGCCAAGAGCCTGCGGGTCGGAGATACGACGCAAGCATCAAAAGAAATAGCGGATTGGATGCACAAGATTTTGTCTCCCTATCTGACTCAATTCGAACCTGCGTCTGTTAACAGAGTGCAAAGGGAGCTCATTCGCCGGCGATGCCGCCCCGCTTGGAAATTGTTCATCGAGACGCTGTTGCTCTGCTCCCCCCTCGTTGTTGCGCGGAACTGGCACCGGCGGTGGCGCGGCCGT
>QHYP01000342.1:3035-4579 GCA_003224195.1 Acidobacteriota bacterium
TTTTCTGGCACGAAGTCCGCTTCTTACAAAGACATTATCGAATTATCGGTTTATCCGAAGGCATCGAACTCCTGCGTTCGGGCGAGGTGAAAGTCCCTTGTGTCGCGCTTACCTTCGATGATGGCTATGGAGACAATTTTGTGAGTCTGCGAGCCGTGGCCGAGGAGACAGCAATCCCGGTCGCGTTGTTTCTTCCAACGCAACCGATTGAGAATCACCAGGAATTCCAGCATGACTTGGTGAAAGGTATCAGCGGATTCTTCCCATTGACTTGGGACCAAGTCCGCTATTGGAATCTCAGGGGGGGCGAGTTTGGCAGCCACACGCATACTCACTTCGACTGCGGCTACGCCGATCGAAAGAGACTAGAAGCAGAGATCATCGGATCCAAAAATATCCTGGAAAGTCATCTTACAAAGCCCGTACGATTTTTCGCTTTCCCCTTCGGGGGCCAACGCAATATCTCTTCAAAAGCGATGCAGTTGGCAGCGTTCACTTACCCCCATGTTCTATCTGATTTTGGCGGAGAGAATCTACCCGACATCGGGAGAAGCAAAGGACACCTATTTCGCAAGAACTTTTATTCAAACCTATGGGAGCTCGAACTGGAATTGCAATCCGTTTTTGATCTGGTAGCCGCCAGACAGAAGTTCTCCCTTGGCCGGGCAAACTCTTCCAGCTCCCCGAACAGACTCATTGGCGCTTCAGCCTTCAACACACGCAGGAATGCGTCATCTAGTAGTTCCCGAATCGATGCCAGTCGACATCACGGAAGCCCTGTCCAGTAGGTTCCACTCAGAACCGGGGCAAGAGCGTTTCCGGTACGCTCAGCCCAGCCGAATGGAACAAACAGAGGCAAGGGGGCTGACGAACGCGCTGGAGTGGACGGTGATTCAGACAATGGCGGCTGCGGACAGCTCTCTGCGTCTGGGCCAAAACGTCGGCTTGGCCATCGTCTCTGGAGAAGACCAGGCGAGTTATACCCTCCATCCCGAGGAGGCGCGAATTCTGTCGCCTCGTGCTTGCGGAAGAAAACGGGTGGAGTTCGCCTTAGGACGAGCTGCAGCGCACTTTGCCTTGAAACAGATCGGTTTTGAGAATCCTCCTCCCGTATTGCGTGGCCAAAAGGGAGAGCCCATATGGCCTGATGGAATCGTAGGCTCGATTACCCATTGTCATCCTTGGAGTGTTGCCGTTGCGGTCAAATGTTCGAATGGCTTCGCAATCGGCGTGGATTTGGAAACCGTGGAAAGGATACAAGGAACGGATATCAGCGACCTGGTTTGCCGTGAGGCCGAACTCGACTGGGTTCGTGGCGGCGATTTCCAACAGCGCCTCACCATGATTTTTTCGGCAAAGGAGGCTGTCTACAAGGCACTCTATCCCCTCTGCCGACGGTACATTGACTTCAAAGAAGTTGAGCTCACTTGGTTTCCTGGGCAATACTGTTTCCAGGGCGAATTTTTAGCGCCCTTTGGCCTTAACCTTCCGCGGGGACAAGCATGTGCAGTTCATTGTCGCTGCCACGCCGAATTGGTCTTCAG
>QHYP01000343.1 GCA_003224195.1 Acidobacteriota bacterium
GGCGCCGCGTATTCTTGGAAGTAGGCGTAAAATGCGGGAGCCGGATCGGTGACGATCACCCCTTCGCGTATCCAGCTCTCCAGCGCCGCCGCCGCCCGCGTATACACATTCTTCTGCGAAGTGTCATTCGGCTGAACGCGGCCCTTTTCGATGGCGATCAGGTTGTGCGGGTCGGCGGCGTAGTACTTCTCCTGCATCGACGGCGAAATCTTGTCGTAGGGTTGCGTCAGCACGCGCTCGAACGCGACGCGGGCCGGATTGTAGCGGTATGCCCGAAAAGGAAAAACCTGCGCCATGAATTCTCCAAGGGCCATTCGCGCTGTGGATAAAGCTCTCCATTCTACGCAAGCCGGCGCGGATGCACGAATCGCCGTATTACAATGGCTATTTTATGCCCGATATCGATCTTAGCGCTGTTCGCGCGCTTATCTTCGATCTCGACGGAACGCTGATCGATTCCCAAAAGGATCTGATTCTTTCCGTGAACGCCATGCTCCGCGAACTCGGCCGCCTTGAACTGAGCGATGACACGATCTCGAGCTACATCGGCCAGGGAGCGCCTGTGCTCGTCGCCCGCGTATTAGGCAACGGCGCCACGCCCGAAGAGCACAAGCGCGGCATCGAATTCTTCCTTGGCTACTACGAAGTCCACAAGATGGACAACACTCGCCCGTACCCCGGCGTTCCGGAAGCCCTCGCGGTTCTGCGCGACTATCCCATGGCGGTTTTGACGAACAAGCCCGTGCGCATCAGCCGCCGGATTTTGGAAGAATTGGGCCTTGCGAAATATTTCCGCGCCATCTATGGCGGTAACAGCTTCGAGACCAAGAAGCCGGATTCACTCGGCGCGTTGACCATTTTGCGCGAATTGGGCGTCCCGCCGAAAGAAGCTCTCTTAGTGGGCGACTCCGAAGTGGACGTCCAAACGGCGCGGAACGCCGGCGCCTTCGCCGCCATCGTCAACTACGGCTTCGGCGTTTACGACCGCTCCGCCTTCCCCGCCGATCTCTATCTCGACAGCCTCGCCGACCTCGTACCGCTTCTCACGATCCGACATCCCAGTCGGTGACGCACGAGTTTCCGGGAAACCGGCCTGTCCGGCGGAGCCCGGAGAAAGCTATTTTATCTCAGACCACGTCTGCCCGCGGTTCGACCCGTATTTCGCGACGGCCTTTTCATCGAACTCGAAACCCAAGCCCGGAGTCTGGGGTAACCGCAGGTCGCCATTTTCGATCTCCAATTGGCGGTTGATCAGCCGTCTGAAATTCAGGACTTGGTCGTCCGGAAAGAACTCGACATAACGGCCGTTCGGCGCCGAGGCCACGAGGTGCGCGTGCAGATCGTGGAACCAGTGCGGACACACGGTCACCCCATAACTTGCCGCCGTCTGCGCGATTCGGCGCCACTCTGAGACCCCGCCGCATACGGCCGCATCTGTCTGCAGGATCTTCGCCGCACGCTTTTCCAGAATCTCTTTGAAGCGCCAGCGCCCCGCTTCAATTTCGCCGGTTGCGACAGAAGTGCGGATGGAGGAAGCCAGCTTGCTGTGGTTGTCGATGTCGTCGGGACTGAAGGGCTCCTCAATCCAGTAAGGATTGTACTTCTCAAATCGATTGCAGTAGAGAAGCGCAGTGGGCAGGTCCGCCCACGCATTGTTGACATCAAGCATCAGGTGGATATCCGGGCCGATCGCTTCGCGAGCGGCGGCGACTCGCTCTTCCTCCTGAGCGGGCGTGAGCCGCCCGACCTTGATTTTCACTGCCCGAAAGCCCTGTCGCACATAAGAAGCAAGTTCCTCTCCGAGTTTCTGCGGTGTCTTCCCTTCGAGATAATAGCCCCCGCTGGCATAAGCCGGCACTTTCTCCGCAGCCCAGCAGCCCAGATACCGGCAAAGCGGCAATCCGGCTGCGCGCGCATTCAAATCCCACAATGCGATGTCCAGCATGCTGATCGTGCGCATCACCGTGCCCGTGCGCCCGTGAAGGAGCGTTTCGCGGTACATTTCCTCCCACAATCCCTCGACTCGGCTGGAGTCTTGACCGACTACTATGGGAGCCAGTAGTTCTTCTACCGCTGCCTGAGCGATGTTTCCTCCGGCGGTGCCGACGTAGCAAAACCCGATTCCCTCGACGCCGTCCGTTGAGCGCACCTTCGCCAGGCAGTAGTCCCGAGCTTTTACCGTACGGGTCGAAAAGGATGTGACGCGGTCAAGCGGAACGCGAACTGCACACACCGAGACTGAGCGAATGTGCGGCATGGCGATCTCTCCGGCGCAAGTTGAATATCTCGTCGCCGTGCGGGATTATCGCCCGAAAGCCTTCGCGCTGGGCTTTCTTTTTGCGAGAACTGGATCGTTTCACTGGTTGCAACTCGAAATCCTGCGCGTAGGCCGGAGCGAATGGCCGCCTCTGGTCCAAAAAGCTGGGGAGCCGGCGGCGTCGAGCTGCGTCACAACAGGCCCAGGGAAAGCAACTCAATGTACAATGCCTTCGGCTTGGAACTTTGAAACGGTGGGGTTGAGCGAAGGCCATGGCAAATCGAATTTCAACCGCGGCTCTGCCTGTCCCGGAGGAAGCAAGCCCTTCGCTCCGTATCCGCGCGAAACTTTGGTGGCGCAAAGTGGGCGATTGGTGCGCCGCGCGCTGGATGGCGATCCGTCCCGGTCCGGAAGCGCGGCGCGGTGCCGTTTGGGGCACGCTCGCCGCAGCCGCCGCGTGCGTCATCATCGCGGGTCTGTATCTTCGCACTGGCTTCGGCTACGTATTCGATTTTTCGTTCGCGGTTGTCTTTGCCGCAGTACTCATTCCCTTGGTCGCCGTTTCGGTCGCGCTATTGCTGACCATTGCGCGAAAATTACCGCGCCTCGCAACCGGAATGATCATCGGCTCGTGCGTGGTTGTGATGCTCGTGTGGTCGCCGCCGCAGCTCGGCATTGTGATGGCGATTCTGATCGG
>QHYP01000242.1 GCA_003224195.1 Acidobacteriota bacterium
CACACCATGCGCGCGCCAGGTATGACGTGGTTCCGGCTGCCGCTCTTCGTCTGGGCCCACTACGCGACGAGCATCATTTTCATTCTCGGCACGCCCGTCATCGCCATCGCGCTCCTTCTTGTCGGGCTGGAACGCATCTTCCACATCGGCTTCTTCAACCCGCAGATGGGCGGCGACCCGGTGCTCTTCCAGCACTTGTTCTGGTTCTATTCGCATCCTGCGGTGTACATCATGGTCCTGCCGGCGATGGGCGTGGTCAGCGAGGTGATTCCGACGTTTTCGCGCAAAGCGATCTTCGGCTACCACTTCGTCGCCGCTGCCAGCCTGGCCATTGCCGTCATCGGTTTTCTCGTTTGGGCGCATCACATGTTTGTCGCCGGCCAGTCCACTTACGCCGCGCTGGCTTTCTCGTTGCTGAGTTTCCTTGTGGCGATCCCCTCGGCCGTAAAAGTCTTTAACTGGATCGCGACGCTCTACAAAGGCTCGATTTCCTACGATACGCCGATGCTGTATGCGCTCGGCTTCATCGGCCTGTTCACCATCGGCGGCCTGACGGGCCTCTTCCTTGCCAGTCTCGGCGTGGATGTCCACGTCCATGACACCTATTTCGTCGTCGCCCACTTTCACTACATCATGGTTGGCGGCGCGATCATGGGCTATCTCGGCGGGATACATTTCTGGTGGCCCAAAATTACCGGACGGCTGTATCCGGAATTTTTAGCGCGCATTGCGGCGATCATTTTGTTCTCCGGATTCAACTTGACCTTCTTCCCGCAATTTATTCTGGGTTATCTCGGAATGCCGCGCCGGTATCACACCTACCCGCCGGAGTTTCAGGTGTTGAACGTGTTGTCCACGGCAGGGGCATCGATCCTGGCGGTCGGGTATCTCTTGCCGATGCTTTATCTCACCTGGGCGATGCGCTATGGGAAGGTAGCGGGGCGCAATCCGTGGCCCGCGACGGGCCTGGAATGGCAGACCGAGTCGCCGCCGCCGACGGAGAATTTTGACAAGACGCCCGAAGTCACCTGGGAGCCGTACGACTTTCATCATCGCCCGGATTTGGGTCTTGCTTCCCCGGGGCTGGCCCCGGCCCGCGGGGACGATTAATAGCCGAAGGAGCGCCGAGTGCATCGCACCGGAGAACTGTACGGGCAGTTTCAAACGCTTGACCAGCAGCGCGAAGCCGCCTCGCTGGGCATGTGGGTATTTCTCATCACTGAAATCATGTTCTTCGGCGGGCTGTTCCTCGCCTATACGATCAACCGGGCCATCTACGCCGTGGCCTTCGCGGAAGCGAGCCGCGAGCTCAACGTTCACATGGGCGGCGCCAACACGGCTGTGCTCATCCTGAGCAGCTTTACGATGGCGATGGGCGTGTGGTGCTCGCAGACGGGCCGGAAAAGACTTCTCGTAGTGTTCCTGATCGCCACGCTGGCGCTCGGCGGCGTGTTTCTGGGCGTCAAGTATTTCGAGTACGCCGAAAAATTCCATCACCATCTCGTTCCCGGCTACGACTTTCACTTCCCGGACGTGAAGCCGGAAATTGCGGCGCAGGATCCGTACATCAACGCCCACGCGCAGCTTTTCTTCTCGCTTTATTTCGGGATGACCGGGCTGCACGCGCTGCACATGATCGTCGGCGCGGGCCTGCTGCTCTGGCTGATCGCGCAGGCGGCGAAGGGGCGGTTCACGCCGGCGTACAACACGCCCGTCGAGATCGTCGGGCTTTACTGGCACTTTGTGGACATCATCTGGATTTTCCTGTTTCCGCTGCTGTATTTGATCGACCGCCACACCTGAGACGGAGAAGAAGCGTGCCCGAGCACATCGTATCGCCCCGCATCTACGCCGTGATCGGCGCCACGCTGTTGATCTTCACCGGCGTGACCTACTACGCCGCGACCTTGGACCTAAACCACATTTATCACGGGTTGAACGTGACCGTGGCTCTGGCCATCGCCGTGTTCAAGGCCACGCTCGTGGTCTTGTACTTCATGCACGCCCGCTATAGCCCCAAGCGCACGCAACTGGTGATCATCGCGGGGCTTTTCTGGCTGGCGCTTCTGTTGCTGCTTACCCTGTCGGATTACTTGTCCCGGGCAACCATGCACGGATGAGCCACGGGGCAGTCGTCCTTCGGCTACGCTCAGGGCCAGCCAGTGACCGGTGGCCAGCGACCGGTGAACCCCGGCCCGTTCCCAGTGAGCCGTGCGGACTTTGGCTAGAGAGACCAATATTACCCCCCACCCCCATGTTTTACGCAAAGAGTGCGCAATCGATTGAAAACAAAAGAGTTGATTTTTTGAGTGCGCAAAGGAGTGCGCAACTCACTGATTCTAAAGGGAACATTTTGTAACAAAAGTGATGAATGTCAAAAGAGTGCGCAAGAGTATGAGCGGAAAGGGTTTAGATCAGAATCGTGGCAACACCCACATTCCAAGGGAGTTAGGTCTAGACGTTGGTAGGTTGAGATTGGGCGCTGGCAGGAAGCCGTGTACAAACTAGAGATCCCTCGGCTCCCTTCGGTCGCTCGGGATGCCTATCCTTGCCGGATAGTCAGAGATCCCTCGTCACTGCGTTCCTCGGGACTCGCAACCTCATCGGTTGCTCGATTGTCAAAGAGCGGATGCGCCGGGCCGGCCGGGCGCAGGGTCAATGCACGCTTTAGCCGAATTGTGAGACGCATGTTACCATACTAGTATAGGTCTGTCAATGGATAATTGGAGGGGGCTGTGGAAAACGCAGAGCCGGAAAATCCGCACCCTTTTGTGCGAAGTTGTGAAAAAACCCAAAAAGGTGCGATCTGGCATCTATAAGTGGCCTCGCCGAAGCTGAATTTGTTGGAGTTAGCAAACACGCACAGGCAGGAATGCCTGTGTCACCGGGTTTTTTCACAGCTTCGTTTGCAAGGGTGGGGGGTTGACTATTCCTGGTGTTCAGAGATCCGTGCGCAATCCTCTTCGGCGCTACTAGGGACGCGGCGATCCCCATTTCATCACATTCAGTTGCTATCGCCGCCGTCCGTTCCTCAGTACCGCTCGGTCTCGGCGCTCTTTCTGAGGAATGAAGCACTTTCCGCAGGCCGTCCCTAGGTATTTGCCATTTCAAGGGCTTTGTGATATAAAGCATGGGTGCCGATATCTGACATCCGGGCTCCGGTCTTCTTTGCCTGTTCGGTGGCCGCCGGGTATGTGCTCCTCGCCGTGGGCTTCCGCGTGGAATATGACAGCGTGATCCCCGAGGTTGCTGCACTCATATTCGTGGGATCGGCGCTCGCGTACATCAGACCAGCACGGTGGTGGCTATGGGGGTTGGGGCTGGGTCTGGGAGCCCGCTTATCGGAAGTGGTTTTTCCACCTCCGGTGCCAGCCGGCCATGCCCTGAAAGAGCCCAGCCGGCCGTTGCCGCTCCCGTTTGGCTTGACGGGAAACCACGCGGCGGAATGGCTTGCCGGATCCCTCCTGATTACACTGTTTCCGTTGGCTGGCGCAGCCATAGGGAGGCTCTTCCGAATGGCAGCCGGGACGCCAACACGCCGTTAGACCGCTACGGCACTTGCAGTCAAGTTGAACGCAGGCGGCCGCGATGAAACATGGCGGGCGCAGGCGGCAGAGATGGCGACCTCTGCGCCGGCAAATGCCGACGCGCTCCGCAGGGCGCGGGGAAGGCAAAGCGGCGTCAAGCCGCCGCACTCCATAAAGTGCCCCGAAAGTGTGCGACGCTGTCGGTTGCGGCGACGGAAAGGGATTTTCGGGAAGGGTGCGACAACACCCCCGCCGGGTCTAGGTACTGTCGGGGTGGCTTGCAGATAGGAAGATGAGCCGGACGGTCGCTCCGGGTCACCTTATGACTCGGCGGAAGTGATAACGGGGGAGGGTCGAACCGGCCCAGCCCTCAATCCCCAAAGGGATCCACGGCTCGCCTCCCCCTACTCTGTTGGTTGCACGATGGGGGCCAGCTATAACACCATGTTTTTCTGTTGTTTGCCAATCGATAGCAGGTAAAAACGCCCTACCGCCGTGAAAATTTGCCAGCATGTGTTCACCCCATTGGGGGCCTTTTCTTACATCTGCCGCGTGAGTGTAACCTTGACCCTGGGGTGCTCGCTTGCTACCGTGAAGGGTTATTCTGGGCGCAGTGTAGCCACTGTGCGCCAGGGCTTCCTGTGGAGGGAGCGCACGAGCTTTATGGGCCTGACCAAACTGGTTGTCCGAGGGGCGCGCCAGCACAACCTGAAGAACCTCAATCTCGACATCCCGCGCAACAGCCTGACCGTGATCACCGGTCTTTCCGGCTCGGGAAAGTCCTCGCTCGCGTTTGACACCATTTATGCGGAAGGGCAGCGCCGCTACGTCGAGTCGCTCTCCGCGTACGCCCGGCAGTTCCTGGACCAGATGGAACGCCCGGACGTGGACGTGATTGAAGGCCTCTCGCCGGCCATTGCCATCGAGCAGAAGACCACGACGCGCTCGCCGCGCTCGACCGTGGGCACGATCACGGAGATCTACGACTATCTCCGCGTGGTCTATAGTTCGGTGGGATTGCCGCATTGCCCGAGTTGCGGGAGACCCATCACACGGCAGACGAGCGAGCAGATCGTCCAGGCCATCCTGAACGGCGAGTTGTGCAAGGCCAGCGACCGCATCATGATTCTCGCGCCGATAGCGCGCGGGCGGAAAGGCGCGTACCGCAAAGAACTGGAAAAGCTGGCGCAGGACGGCTATGTCCGCGCGCGCATCGATGGCGAACTCTATCCGCTCGATGATCCGCCGATCCTGGACAAGCGGAAGAATCACACCATTGAAGTGGTTGTGGATCGCCTGCTCGTCAAGCCGGGAATCGCCGGGCGGCTGGGGCAGTCCATTGAGACGGCATTGAAACTGGCGCAGGGCCTGGTGGCGGTTGCCGTCGTCAGCGGCAAGGAGCACGTCTTTTCCGAGAAACTGGCCTGCCCGGAATGCGGCATCTCCGTGCCGCAGCTCGAGCCGCGATCGTTCAGCTTCAATTCGCCGTACGGCGCGTGCCCCGCGTGCAACGGCCTGGGCTCGAAGTTCGACTTCGACCCCGCGAAAGTCGTCGTGGACTGGACGCGGCCGCTCTTTGACGGCGGGCTGGGCCCCGGCTCGGGTTCGGCGATTCTGAAGCGCACGCTGGAGCTGGCCGCGTATGCGTACGGCTTCAGCCTCGATACCCCCTTCGATAAGTTTCCTTCAAAAATCCAAAGCCTGCTTCTCTACGGGTATCCGCCGTCGAAGGGGCGGGGGAATGGGGAGAATGCCGCTGAAGCCGGGCGCGGGAGAGGAAAAAGCGAGAAGAAATTCCGGTTCCCGGGAATTCTTACCCTGCTCGAGCGCAATTTTGAGGAATCGAACTCGGACAACTACCGCGAATGGATGACGCAGTACATGTCCGCCACGCTCTGCGCCGCCTGCCAGGGACGGCGGCTGCGGCCGGAGAGCCTTGCCGTGAAGCTCGGCGGGTATTCCATCGCCGATTTCACCGCATTGTCGCTGAGCGCGGCGCGGCCGACCGTGGACCTGATTCTCAAGCAGCTCACCCCGCGCCAGGGCGAAATCGCTACGCGCCCGCTCGAAGAGGTCGCTGAGCGGCTGGATTTTCTCCTGGCGGTGGGACTCGGCTATCTCAGCCTGGATCGTTCGGCGGCCACGCTTTCCGGCGGTGAAGCCCAGCGCATCCGCTTGGCCACGCAGATCGGTTCCCGCCTCCGCGGCGTTCTCTACGTGCTGGATGAGCCTTCCATTGGGCTCCACGCCCGCGACAACGACCGGCTGTTGCATTCGCTCGCGCGATTGCGAGACCTCGGCAACACCGTCCTCGTCGTCGAGCATGACGAAGAGACGATTCGCCGGGCCGACTACGTGATTGACCTTGGGCCCGGCGCCGGGGAAGCTGGCGGGCAGCTCGTTGCGGAAGGAAAACCGCAGGATATTGCCGCGAACAACGCCTCGCTCACCGGGCAGTACCTGTCTGGCCAGGTGCGCATCCCCGTGCCGGAGAAACGCCGCAGCCCGAACGGCAAGGTGATCCAGATCGTGGGCGCATCAGCGAACAATTTGAAGAACCTCGACATTCAGCTCCCGCTCGGGCTTTTTACGGTCGTGACCGGCGTGTCCGGCTCGGGCAAGTCCACGCTGGTCAACGACATTCTTTATCGCGCGCTGGCGCAGAAGCTCTACCGGTCCATGGAGCCGCCGGGCGCGCACCGCACGGTCCTGGGGGTCGAGCACATCGATAAAGTCATCGAGATCGACCAGGCGCCCATCGGGCGCACGCCGCGCTCAAATCCCGCTACCTACACGGGTGTCTTCGGACCGATCCGCGAACTCTTCGCCATGCTGCCGGAATCACGCGAGCGCGGCTACCGCCCCGGGCGGTTCAGCTTCAACGTCAAAGGCGGGCGGTGCGAAGCCTGCCAGGGCGACGGGCTGCGCCGCATCGAAATGAACTTTCTGCCCGACGTTTACGTGACCTGCGAAATCTGCCGCGCCCGGCGGTACAACTCCGAAACGCTGGCCGTCCGCTACAAGGGCCGCTCGATTTCCGATGTGCTGAATTCGCCCGTCAGCGAAGCGCTGAAGCTTCTCGAAAATATTCCCCAGATCCGGCAGAAACTCGAGACGCTCGTGGACGTCGGGCTGGGCTACATCCAGCTCGGCCAGTCGGCAACGACGCTGTCCGGCGGCGAGGCGCAGCGCATCAAGCTGGCGCGCGAGCTCTCGCGGCGGCAGACCGGGCGCACACTCTACATTCTTGACGAGCCCACGACGGGGCTGCACTTCGACGATGTGCGCAAACTGCTTGACGTGCTGCATCGCTTGGTGGATCTGGGCAATTCCGTCCTCATCATCGAGCATCACCTCGACGTGATCAAGCAGGCGGACTGGATCCTCGACCTCGGACCGGAAGGCGGCGAGGCCGGCGGGCGCATCGTCGCGCAAGGGCCGCCGGAACAAATCGCTCGCAACAAGAAATCCTATACCGGCCAGGCGCTCTCGCGCGTTCTCGCTGCGAACGGCCGCAACGCCGGTCTAAATGCTGCGTCGGGGAGCGGCAAGTAAGCCGTATCATGCGTGTGAAACATCGATTTCAGCCCTGCTTGCGCGTCCCGCTTCTTCGCTTTACAGTGCTGGGTCGCTGATGAGCATCTATGGCATCGAGCCGATCGGGCTTCGCTCTATCCGAACGTACCCGCTGGCGTCCCGTAAGAGCAAGGTCAGCGTGCGCGAATTTGCGCGGCCGATTGCGCGCGGAGCTTCCCTAACGAAATTTTTGGATGGGCTTTCCCGCATCCTCGCAGCGGAGGATCTTCGACATTTGCTCGTCGCGATTCACGCCGCGCGCGCGAAGCGCAAAGCCATCCTCTGGGGAATGGGCGGCCACGTCATCAAGGTTGGCCTCGGGCCGGTTGTGATCGATCTGATGCGCCGGGGCTTCGTCTCCGGCATCGCCATGAACGGCGCTGCGCTCATCCACGATTTCGAGATCGCGCTCGTGGGCAACACGTCTGAGGATGTCGAGGCGGGCCTCGGCGGCGGAAAATTCGGCATGGCGGCCGAAACCGGCCTGTATCTCAATGAAATCGCGGTTGGCGCGGCTCGCAGCGGCTTCGGCCTTGGCGAAGCGGCGGGAAAGCTGCTGACGAGCGGGCGCCTTCGCGCGAAGCATGCAGATGCAAGCGTCTTTATTGCCGCTTACAAGCTTCGCATTCCAGTGACCGTGCATCTGGCCATCGGCACGGACATCCCGCACATGCACCCGGCCGCCGACGGCGCCGCGCTGGGCGCAGCCACGCATCATGACTTCCGCCTGTTCTGCGCTTTGGTGAAGCAGATGCACCCAGGCGGCGTCTATCTCAACTGGGGCTCGGCCGTTGTGCTCCCGGAGGTTTTCCTGAAGGCCGTATCGGTGGTGCGCAATTTAGGCGTTGCGCTCCGCCCGATCACGACAGCCAACTTCGACTTTATCCAGCACTACCGCCCGTTGCAAAATGTAGTGAAGCGCCCGACGGCCCCGGGACGCGGGCGTTCCACCCCGGAGTCACATGGCTACGCCATCACGGGTCATCACGAACTCTTGCTGCCGCTAGTTGCTGCCGCATTGACTTCCGGTTGGCCGAAGGGACGATAGGCTTGTTTGACGACGACAATTTCAACCCTAGCTCCACGGCGCCGGAAGAGAGGAGCCCGGAAGGCGACGCCGTCCCTGTGGCCGCCCTGAATCCTCCCTCAAGCGCGCTCTTTGCCGCAGATTTGCGTATCTCTTCCTATTGGATTCACTTCAGTGTCTTCGTGGTCTTTGCATTCGGCAGCCTGATCATTCTGCAATCCATCGTCGCTACCTACCTGGCGGAACACCGCCATCTCGGCCTGCGCGGAGTGGAGAAAGCAATGACGACGGAGGCGCCCATCGCCGTCACTGTGCAACTTGCCTGGTTCGGCCTGATTCTCCTCTTTTTGTATATGACGCTTGGCGCGCTGCGCGGAGTCCCTTTCTGGCGGACGGTGGGCTGGAGGCGGTTTGAACCGGGCAGCGGCTCAACGAACTCTCGCGCGTTGCGTTATTTCTTTTCCGGCTCCGGTCTGGCGCTGTTCGTTGGCCTGGCGGGATCCAGGATCAGCCCGAAAGAACATCTGCCCATCCAGGAATTGTTCAAAGACCGCAACGGCCTTCTGCTGCTGATGTCACTGGCCGTGCTGGTGGCGCCGCTCGTGGAGGAGACGCTTTTTCGCGGCTACCTCTATCCGCTTTTTGCCCGGTCGTTCGGTGTGCCCGCGGGGATCGTCCTGACCGGCGTGCTGTTTGGGTTGTTGCATGGAGCCCAGCTCGGTTGGACGTGGGGACTCATCAGCCTCTTGACGGTGGTCGGCATCATCTTTACGTACGTCCGCGCTCGGACGGGGACGGTCCTTGCAAGCTACCTCTTACATTTGGGGTACAACTCGATGATCGCGATCTCGACGATCGCCGCCATGCATGGGTTGAAGCAGATATAGCCCCACGGGCAGCAGCTTTGCCTGGTGGCGGATGCCCGCTACAATCGAGTCGAGGAATTGCCGGACGAATGTACGTCGCGCAGCCAATTGAATGGATCGACGACGGCGTGGTCATCCTGGATCAGCGCCGCCTGCCCACTGAGGAAGTTCACCACACCTTCCGCGATTACCGTGAGGTCGCGCGCGCCATCCGCGAAATGGTGATTCGCGGCGCGCCGGCCATCGGGGTGGCTGCGGCCATGGGCGTTGCCTTGGGCGTGCAGAATTCCCGCGCCGCAACCGTCGAGGCGCTGCGCGGGGAATTTGCGGAAATCTGCGAGACTCTCGCCCAGACACGTCCCACCGCCGTGGATCTTTTCTGGGCTCTCGAGCGGATGAAGCGCCGCTTCACCGCTTTGCTCACGGAGAAAACCGGCCTCGACGAAATCCGCCGGGCACTGGTCGCGGAAGCAATCCAAATCCACGCCGAAAAGAAGGCCACCGACGAAGCCATTGGGCGCTATGGCGCAGCATTTCTACCGGCTGAAGGTCAGGTCATGACGCAGTGCAACGCCGGCGCGCTTGCCACCGGCGGCATCGGAACGGCGCTCGGCGTGATCCGGGTCGCCTTCGAGCAGGGAAAGAAACTGCACGTTCTCGTGCCCGAAACGCGGCCGTACCTGCAGGGCGCGCGCTTGACTGCCTGGGAGCTTCACCGCGGCGGCATCCCTCTCACCTTGATCACCGACAACATGGTCGGCCATTTTCTCAAGACCGGGAAAGTGGGCGCCGTGGTGACGGGCGCGGACCGCGTCGCCGCGAACGGCGACGCAGCGAACAAAATCGGAACCTATCCGATTGCGGTGCTGGCGAAAGAGAACAACGTGCCGTTTTATATCGCCGCGCCAATTTCCACGCTGGATCTCTCGATCGCGTCCGGCGAGCGCATTCCCATTGAGGAACGCCCGGCGTCCGAAGTCACGCACATTCAAGGCGTGCGCATCGCTCCCGATGTTCCTGCGGCGCATCCGGCGTTCGACGTGACGCCGGCGCGTTACATTACCGCGATCTTCACGGAGCGCGGGGTGGCCAAGCCTCCCTATTCTGAGTCGCTCGCCGCTTTGGCAGCGTCGGCGCAAACGGTCGGCACACTTTCTATCCGTTAGCACGGCGCGTCGTCCGGACCCAGGCTCATGCGGGCCAAATCGCAAAGACAATTCGATTGCGCCGCCGGAAAAGGGCGAAGAAATCCAGCAATTGTTTCCAGGGGGCGTACTTGCGGTTGAGGAGCTTCATCCCCTTCTCCGCTTCCGCGCCATCGAGAATCTCCGCGCGCGCCTCCATCCATTCGCCAAGCAATCGGCCGCGCATATCGCACGGCACGATCCGCACGCGCACATTATTGCGAATTCGCTTCAGCTTGCCGGTGTTGCCGATCGTGTACACATAGAGCGGCGCCGCCCCCGGAACTTCAGGCAACGCTGCGGCGAACCAAACAGGCGTGCGCACGCCCCCGCCGTTCTTTCGGAATGTTTCGAGATTCAGGTATTTATGGCCGGCAAAAGCCGCAAAGGGATTGAGGCTGCTCATGCCAGCTTCGATGCGCCGGGGAGGGACTCCGGCGCATGGTCAGACATGCGAGCAGCCAACCTCACATCTTCGGGAAGTTCGGGTCGGCCTTCACTTCCAGGATTTGCAGAGTGTGCCGCCGCGTGTGGCCAGAAATCACCAACACCCATTGATAGCCGTCGAGGGTCCCGATCGCCGGAACGGGATGGTCGAAAAAGTGATCTCTCAGGTCATCCTGCGTCGTTTTGATGTAATCGATCGTGCGCGCGCGGCTTTCCAGGAAGAGCTTGATCGAATCCCCGGGCGGCATCGGGCGCTTCGTGGGGTCGAGCGGCTCGGGGGCTTTGAATTTTTGGCTGCGGTCCTGAACCGCCTTCAGTATGAGGTCGTCCTTGCCTTTCGCGGCCTGGCGCTTTTCGGGAGTCTCGGGCGTTTTCAAGACTTTGTCTCTGACCAGACCATTGAAAATAAAATCCTCACTGAGGGCGATATGCTCCGCGCATTCCGCGACGGACCAGCGGTCCGGCGCGGGCTTGAAGTTCCACTGCGCGGTGGAAAGGCCCTTCGTGGCGTCCAGGAAGACCTGGCGCGAGCCTTCGAATTCGGCCACGGCGCGGTCCCGCTCGGCCTGCGTGAGGGTTGGAGCCGCCGCTGCAATCGCAACAAACAAAACACCTAGAACAAGAGCA
>QHYP01000023.1 GCA_003224195.1 Acidobacteriota bacterium
CGCGCCGGAGCACGAGATATTCGGCGATGTCGCGGAGCCGCGATGCGCGTTCGCCGTAAGGCTCGAGTTCGCCGGTCGCGCGGCTGGCCAGCTCTTGCGCGATTTGATGCGAGCGCTCGAGCCCGAAGACTGCCGGATAAGTTGCTTTTTTCTGCGCCATGTCTTTCCCTGCCGTTTTGCCCAGCGCGGCAGAAGATTCTTCAACGTCGAGGATGTCATCAGTTACTTGGAACAACAAGCCGATTGCTTCTCCGAAGCGCCGCAGACGTGCGGCGTCTTCCTTGCCCGCCCCGGCGCAAACCGCGCCGGAGACGACCGCGGCGCGAATCAACGCCGCCGTCTTCGACCGGTGAATATACTCCAGCATCTCCGGCCCGACGCTTTTGCCTTCCGCTTCGAGGTCGGCCACCTGCCCGCCAACCATCCCGTTCACAGTTCCCGCTCCAGCGGCAATCTCGGTCAGGATCGCCACGCGGCGCTCTGCCGCCACCGGCGCTTCGCCGATCGTCTGAAACGCAAGTGTGAGCAGCGCATCGCCCGCCAAAATCGCGTTCGCCTCGCCGAATTTCTTGTGACAAGTGGGCTTGCCGCGGCGCAGATCGTCGTTGTCGAGGGCCGGCAAATCGTCGTGAATGAGCGAATACGTATGAATGAATTCGAGCGCGCACGCCGGATGCAGAACGGGTGTCACATCCGCGGCGAAAATGCGAGCCGATTCCAGACACAATATCGGCCGGATGCGCTTGCCTCCGGCAAAAACGCTGTAGCGCATCGCCTGATGAATCGAAGGCGGCGGCTTGGTTTCCGGCGGCAGCAGCCGCTCGAGCGCTTCCTCGACGAGCAGCCGGTCCTCTTCAAAAAATGCGGGAAGTTTCATCGAGTAGGGATCGCACCGAGGATCAGGCTGCGCCCGGGCATCAAGGGTTTTCTTCGCCTTCGGCTTCAAACGGCTCCGCGGTCATCTTGCCGTCCGCTTTCTTCAGCAGAATTTCCACGCGGCCTTCCGCCTCTTCGAGCTGCTTCTGACACTCGCGCGAGAGCGCCACGCCTTCTTCAAACAGCTTCATCGCCTCGTCGAGGGAGAGCTGCGGGCTCTCGAGTCGCCGCACGACTTCCTCCAGCCGCGCGAGCGAACGCTCGAACTCCGCCTTCTTTGGGGGTTCCGGCTTTTTTGTGGCTGGTGTATTCAAGCGGTTCGCCTGTGCCGCGCGCCCGGGCTATGTTTGACACCGCGCGCAGAAAAACGTAGAGCGGCTCCCCTGGCTAATTCTCCGAATCGGCTTGCCGCAGCGGCGGCAGGGTTTCCCTTCACGACCGTATGCGCGAAGAATCTTCTCGAGTCCCTGGTACCACCATCCGGGATCGCGAAAGTCCGGCGCCGGATCGAGACAGCATTCTAAGGCACGCTGGAGAACCGACACAATCGCTTTGTGTAGCCGCCGCGCATCCCGACGCCGCAGCCGATTCGCGCGCCGCCGCGGCTCGATTCGCGCGCGCCACATCGCTTCGCAAGAATAAATGTTGCCGATGCCCGCCACGCGCCACTGATCGAGCAAAAACTCCTTCAGCGGACGCCGTGAGCTGGATAGAAGCTCTGCAAGCCTGGCGGGCGTGAAGTCCGCCGAAAGCGCATCTGTCCCCAGCGCTGCCACACCGGGGCAATCCTCGGGATTCTTCCACGCCCAAACCCGCCCAAAGTGCCTCCGGTCCGCAAATCCAAGCACACCCTTGTCCAACGCAAACGCCACGTCCACGTGGACTCTCTCGTCTCCGCAATTCGCTCGCCGCGCGAACTCCTTTGCATCCTCAAACCAAACCAATTGCCCATCGAGCTTGAAGTGCAGCGTCACGTATGCCCGCCCGAGCCGCAGCAGCAGGTATTTCCCGCGCCGTTCGACGTCGCAGATGCGCTGCCCTTCGCTTGCGTCTTGCAGTCGCGTCGGCCTCTGCGGCCTTGTCGCAATCGAGTGCAAAACGTGGCAGCGGTAAATGCGCCGGCCTTCGACCAGCGGCCGCAGCGTTCGCGCAACCGCTTCCACCTCCGGAAGTTCAGGCATGGTTCACAACATCTGCGCGCGAGAACCTGAAAATAGCTGGGATCACGACGCCGGCTTCAGCGTCAACCGGTGCCGCCGTACCTTTTCTTCCGCCGCGTCGCCGAAGGGCGCTGGGATGGGTTTGCCTTCGTACCAGTAGGAAAATTGATCCTTGTAATGCGCGCTCCCTAACTGGCCCGATTGTCCCGCAGGAATCTGCATCAACGACTCGTCCCAGTTGCCCACATCGGCGGCAAATCGCATCGCTGGCCCGTGATGCGGCTGCGCCGCGCGGATGCTGTAGAGCGTCCCATTTTGCGGCTTGTCCGTGACGCTCAGCAGCCACCGCAGAAATCCCGCGCGCCCCATCGGATGCAGCATGTCGAGCGCGTTGAACCTTTTCCACTGCCAATCCTCCACTCGGCCGCTGCTTGTCAGTGTCGTGAGCTTCTCGGCCGCGCGATCCGCAACCGCCGCGAGAAATTCGTCGTAACTCTTGTACGCCGGTGGCAACCAATTGCTGGGACGTCCCAGCAATATCTTCTGCAGAAACGTCATGCTCCTCCACGAATAAACACTCGTGTCTTTCCCCAGGTACGGTTCGAGCAGCATGGCGATGGCCTCGCGGCGCGCGGCCTCGAGAAACGAGACCATCGGCGAGTCGGCTGCCGCTACACCGTTCCAATCGTTCATCTGCTCGATCAACGCGCGCGCCCGTGGATCTTTCGGTTGCGCGCTCTTTGCGGCCGTCAGAAGTTGGTTCGCCAGAAACAAGTGCGGGAAGCTATAGCTGTCCGTCTCCAGCTTCAACATGTCCACCGGCCGCAATCCCCGCTTGTTCATCAGCAAATCGTAAATCCGCGCCGTCCGGTACGGCTCCCCCCAGCGGTCCGTCAGATACGGCTTGTACTTCGGCCCGATCACCCGCGCATTCGCGGTCGCAATCACTCCGCCCGGCGGATTCAGAATTTGCGGCAACTGATCGAACGGAATGTAGCCTGCCCATTCGTAATCGTCCGTATCGCCCGGGACGGGAACTTCGCCGTGGCCCTTCTTTCGCACCGGCACGCGCGCGGCCATCACGTACCCGATGTTTCCGTCCGCGTCCGCGTACACTGCGTTTTGTCCTGGCCCCCACACGCGCTTCAGTTCGTTCCGAAACTCGTCCCAATTCTTCACGCGGCCCAGCCACTCGTAGGTGTACGCCAGCCCGCCCGGCTCGAGCGCCGTCCAGTGCAACGCGTACGCTTTGCCGCCCTCGCGATGAACGATCGGCCCATGGCGCGTGATGACGACTTCGAACTTTTCATTCGGCTGGCCTTTCACGGGAATCGTTTCCTCGATGATCGCCGCCTTCCGCCACTCGCCTTGCGCGCGATACATCTGCGGATTCGCCGGATCGAATGTCTCGACGTACAAATCCTCCACGTCCGCCATGTTGTTCGTGAAGCCCCACGCGATGCGCTCGTTGTGCCCGATCACGACGAGCGGCGCCCCGGGCAGGGTGAATCCCTTCACGTTCCAGCCCGGCGCCGTCAGGTGAATCTCATACCATATCGGCGGCAAGTTCAGCTCGAGGTGCGTGTCGTTGGCCAGCAGCGGCTTTCCATCCGCCGTGTGCGCGCCGTTCACGACCCAGTTGTTGCTTCCGAGTCCTTGGCGAACGTCGCTTCTGGTGTCGTCAATCCACCCGTGCACTGACGGCCACAGTGCGCTCGCGAGATCTCGAACAGATTCCCGCGCGGCGCTCATCGGTGGTTCGCGCACTTCGGCCTTCAGCACCGTGTCCGTCGGCATGTCATCGTCATCATCCTCGTCGTCCGCGCCCGCTTGGTTTTGCGGATCTCCCGGCTGGTTGCCTCCAACGACGTACCGGTCCATGTCCGATTCCTGCGAAAAAAGCTCTTTCGCACGCTCCGGTCCCACCTGCTCCGTCACTTTCCATCGGTCCAGCTCCCTTTCCCAGGTATTCGTCAGCGTTTGATACATGTAGCCCGCGATGAGCAGCGAATCCGCGGGCCCCCACGGTCGCGGCTTGTATTTCAGGAGTGAAAACTCCAGCGGCAGGCGGTCTTGGTGCTGTTCGATGAAGCGATTTACGCCGCGTGCGTAGGCTTCAAGCCCCGCGCGCGATTCGGGGTCCACTGACGCGGCATCGCGCTCGGCCGCGCGCCGCAGCCCGAGCGTCCGGTACTGCCGGTCCCGTTGAAGCGCAGCCGGCCCAAAGATTTCCGAAAGCTGTCCGCTGGCCACGCGCCGCAGCAGGTCCATCTGCCACAGCCGGTCCTGCGCCATCACGTAGCCTTGCGCTTCGAGCAAATCGTTGAGTGAGGTCGCGCGGATATGCGGCACGCCCCATTCATCGCGATCGACGGTCGCTTCCTGCTGCAACCCCGGCAATGCCGCAGTGCCTTCTATCTCCGGCAGTGGCCGGTACACATACCACCAGGCCAGCGCCCCGCACGCAAGGAAAAGCACTACGACAATCCACAGAAAAACGCGAAGAAGGAAGCGCAAGGAGTCTCCCGGAGAACTTGCACGGAGTTTCAGTTTAGAAGAGCCCCCGCTCTCACGCAACCCGCCACGCGCAATGCGTCGCGCCGGCCGCAGCGGTTCCCCGGACCCGTTTTCCAGCGAGCAGGATACATGCGGGAGAGCAAACACGCAGTCGCGGCGCGGCGGCTGCTACAATACGTCGAGGGAGCATTTCGCCTCTATGATTGCGATCCGCCTTCTGGCGGTTCTGGCGCTCGTTGTCCTCAACGGCTTTTTCGCCGCGGCGGAATTCTCCCTTGTCGCGGTGCGGCTGTCGCGCGTCCGTCAGCTGGTTTCGCAGGGTGACTCTCGCGCCAAAGTCGTTCAGGACCTCCTCGCCGATCTGCACCGTGTCGTCTCTGGCGTGCAGGTGGGTATCACGCTGACCACCCTGGCCCTCGGCGCTCTTGGCGAGATCACTCTCGCCTCCACGTTTCTGCGCATTTGGGCCGGCGTCCCCGGAACTCGTTCTGCCTTTCTTGCACATGGGGCCGCCCTCGCTCTCTCTTTCGCGCTGCTGGCCGTGCTTCACGTGGTGCTCGGCGAATTGGTGCCCAAGACCGTCAGCCTGGCCCGCGCCGAACGGGTTGCGCTCCTCATCGCGCGTCCTTTCCACGGCTTTCTGCGCACTTTTCGGCCGGTCATCGATCTTCTCGACGGCGCGTCCCGTTACGTGGTGCGCGCCCTGGGCGTCAGCCCGCCGCAAAGCCACACCGTGGCCCACTCCACGGAGGAGCTGGAAATTCAAATCCAGCAGGCTCGCGAGCGGGGTCTCCTTGCGCCGGGCGAAGAAAAATTCATCCTCAGCGCCATTGAGCTGGGCCAAGTGCAGGTGCGCGAGATCATGGTGCCACGGCCCGACATGCATATGCTCCCCATCGAAGCTTCGCTCGATGAAGTGATGCGCGCCTTCGCCACCACGCAGCGCTCGCGCCTGCCTGTTTATCGCGGTTCGGAAGACCATGTTCTCGGCTTCGTCCACATCAAGGACATGATCTGGGTTTTGCTCGACCGCGAGCGCCGCCTGGAGGAGGCCGTGGCTGTGCCTCCCTTCGATCTGCGCAGCGTCTTGCGCGAGGTCCTCATCGTCCCGGAGACCAAGCCCGCCAGCGAGCTCTTGCGGGAGCTTCGCGCCCAGCACGCCAGCATGGCCATGGTCGTGGATGAGTTCGGCAGCATTCTCGGCCTCGTTACCCTCGAAGACATCCTCGAGCAGTTGGTTGGCGAAATTCACGACGAGTTCGACGTCATCGAGCGGCCGCTCACCCTCGCCGACGGCGCCATGGTCTTCGACGGAGCGCTTAACGTCCGCGACCTCGACGCACAGTTCGGCATTATGCTTCCCGAAGATCCCGCCTACGCGACTCTCGGCGGATTCGTCCTCGCCCAGCTCGGCTTTATCCCGCGCGGCGGCGAAAGCTTCGAGCACGACGGCTTCCGCTTCACGGTCGTTGAGATGGACGGCCGGCGTGTCGCCCGGGTTAAAATTCAACTCCTCCGGCCGGCGGAATCATTGGAGAAGGCCTCGCTGCCCGCGGAAGCTCCCGCTTCCATCGCCCAGCGGGAGAATCCTGTGAAGGCGAGTACGCAGTCATAGTCGCGTCATGGCCCGGCATCTCTTTCATCGGCTCCTCTTCTCGCTCCCCGCGCTCTGGCTCGTCCTGACCCTCGTTTTTCTTCTCATTCACATCGTCCCCGGAGACCCCGTCGAGCAAATGCTCGGCGAAGGCGCGGCGCCCGGACAAATCTCCACGCTCCGCCACGCGCTGGGCCTCGATCTTCCCGTTCACGTGCAGTACGGCCATTATCTGCGCCAGCTTGCGCACGCCGATCTCGGCCAATCCTTCAAGTTTCAAGCGCCCGTCCGCCGGATCATCTTCGAACGCTATCCCGCAACCCTCGAACTCGCGCTCGTCGCCCTCCTCGTTTGCGCCGCCATCGGAATCCCTGCCGGCGTGCTCGCAGCGCACCGCCGCGGTAGCAGTGCGGACCGCGCAGTAAGTTTTTTCACTCTCTTTGGTCTCGCCGTCCCGAATTTTGCTCTCGGTCCGCTTCTCATTCTTGTCTTTTCCATCGCCATCGGGCTCTTTCCCGTATCCGGCCGTAGCGGCCCGCGCTCTTTCGTTCTGCCCGCGGCCACCATGGGCGTTGCGCTCGCCGCCATCCTCACTCGCATGGTGCGCGGCGCGATGCTCGAAGAGCTCTCGAGCGACTACGTCCGCACCGCCCGCGCCAAAGGTCTTCCTGAGCGCGCCGTCCTCTTTCGCCATGCCTTTCGCAACGCGCTGATTCCCATCATCACGATTCTCGGTTTGCAATTCGGCACTCTGCTCGCCGGCGCTATCGTCACGGAAACGATCTTCGCCTGGCCGGGACTCGGCCGCCTCACCGTGCAAGCCATCTCCGCGCGCGACTACCCCTTGCTCCAGGGGTGCATCCTCGTCATCGCTGTTTCCTATGTCCTCGTGAATCTTTTCACCGACGTTCTGTACGCCGTCGTTGATCCGCGAGTGCGCCTGCAATGAATGCTTCCGCTTCTCTTCGCGCCTTTCTCCGTCAGAGCCTGCTCGGCCGCCTCGGCCTTATCGCCGCCGCGCTCCTCGTGGCCGCAGCGCTTCTCGCTCCGTTCCTGGCGCCCGCCGACCCCGCTGCGCAAGACCTGCCCGCGCGTCTCGCTGCCCCTAGCCGTTCGCATTGGATGGGCACGGACGAACTCGGCCGCGACGTCACCGCTCGTGTCCTCTATGGCGCGCGCATTTCTCTCTTCGTGGCTCTATCGGTTGTGTGCGGCTGCGGCCTGACCGGCCTTTTGATTGGCATGCTCGCCGGCTACGCGGGTGGCTGGTTTGATCGCTTGGTGAACACTGTCCTCATCAACACCTTCTTGTCGTTCCCTGGAGTGTTATTGGCCATCGCCTTTGCGGCATTTTTCGGTCCGGGCATCGGCAAAGTCATTCTCGCGTTGGTCATCACTGGTTGGGCAGGCTACGCGCGCCTCGCTCGCGCGCAAGTCTTGAAGGTGAAAGAACTCGAATTCGTCCTCGCTGCGCGCTCGCTTGGCGCATCCCCTGTAAGAATCATGACGCGCCATCTGCTGCCGAATATTCTCCAGCCCGTTCTGATTCAGGCCACCATCGGCATTGCAGGCGCCATCCTCGCCGAATCCACCCTCAGCTTTCTTGGCCTCGGAGTCCTCGCCCCGGTCCCGAGTTGGGGCGCCATGCTCAATGACGCTCGCGGGCATCTCTTTGATGCGCCGCACCTGGTCGTCTTTCCTGCCCTTGCCGTGATGATTGCGGTCCTGGCTTTCAATTTACTCGGGGATGCCTGGCGCGACTGGCTCGATCCGCGCACTCGCGCACAACTCCAGGCGCTCGATCTATCTCGCCAGGTTTGATCCCGGAAAAACTACGGAGTGACCACAACTGCCGCGCCGCGGCCCGCGCCGACTACGCGCCCCGCGTTGCCCTTGTTCACTGCAATCTCGATGAATCCGCTCGACCCGACCAGCGCTACCGGCTCGCCCGGCTCGCCTTGCGCAAACGTCTCTACCAGCCGCTTCACTTCCTTGCCGTTCACCTGCATCTTCAATGTACCCGACTTCAGCGCGCCGTCCGGCATGTCGTCCGGCCGGAAATTCGTCAGCAGGTTTCCGAAGTGGTCCATGCGCAGAACGGTGCCTTGCGTCACGCCATCCGCAGCCTTGGGCTTCGGCAATGCAAAGCGCTTGTAGTCGCTGATCTCCTCGCCCATGCTGGCCGATTGCCAGCCTTTCGATAGCCACCCTGCCACCGGTGCGAAGATGTCGCGTCCGTGAAACGTCTTGCTCACGGGCTGCAGAAAATAGTGCTCCGCGGTGGCGTGTCGCACCAACAGGGCCGTTTCTTGCTCGTACACCAGCGACAATACCCCGTTATCCGGCGCAACGAAGTACTGCGTTTCCCCGCTCACCAGCAATGGCCGGCGCTCCGTGCCTACCCCCGGATCCACAATTACCACGTGAATCGTTCGGGCAGGGAAGTAGCGATACGCCGACGCGATGGCCAGCGCCCCATCCAGCACGTCGTACGGCGCCACCTCGTGCGTGATGTCCACAATCGTCACGTCCGGATTAATCTTCAGAATGACGCCCTTGAGCGTTCCGACCAAATGGTCGTTCGTGCCGTAGTCGGTCGTCAGCGTAATGATGGGATTCGACAACTATTTCTCCAGGAGCCAAGCGCACAGATTCTAGTGTCCTGAGTCGTCAGAAAACAACAAAAGTAAAATTGTCATTCCGAGCTGTAGCTCAGGCCTTTAGGCCTGAGGAATCTGTCTTTTCGCTGGAACCCTCAAAACAAATCCGGATCGCTCGCGTGGTCCCAATTCCATGGCCCTTTGACCAGCATGAAGAGGCTTATTGCATTGGTAAAGAACTTCTGACTCACCACACTAGTCTGTGTTCTCCACTGTGACCCGACTAGGTACTAGTATCCCTGAATCTATGCCGGTCGAGCCCGATCCGGTGCGCAACCTCCCGGGCTCAATGTACGACGCTAGCGAACGGCCCGTGTCCAGTCAAGCCGCGGCGCAGGCCTTGCTGTACAACTGCCAACGTCCGCCCTTCCCGACCTCGTCCGCGGCAAGCAACTCCCGGTTCCATTTCGGTACGAAACGCGCAAAATATCCTCAAAAACACCTTGCTGCACTTAGATCCGCCAGTACTTAAGGTCTTTTCCTATCAGAAATCCGGGGTTTCCTGTATTGCTTGCCGCGCCCAATTCCATATCCTTTGGGCGACCACTGGTGGACAAATCCTAGAGTGGAAACCTCTGATCTGCAGTAGGTGGTGGTGGAAATCGGGCGCCAGTTGCGTAAGGTATTGATAATCTGCGAGGAGCCCTCTGCGCGCGACACTATGCGCGTCTTGCTGGGGAGCATGCTGTGTCAGTGCGTCTTCGCTTCCAGTGTCCAGCAGGCCATTGCCGTGTTGGAGCAAGAAAACCCCGATGCCGCCATTGTGGATCCTGGCAGCGAGGGTTCTTCCGCCTCTCCCATGGTCTCCGGATTCGACAAAATTTATTCGAGTTTGCTTGGCCGTGTACTCGTCCTCAGTGGCAAAGAGAGCGAGCCGGAAGTCAAAGACTTGCTGGAGCGATACCCTCTTCCCCTCGTATCCCGCGACCGCCTCCTGCAAGAACTTTGGGGCAACTTGGAATCTTTGTTTCGCTCCAAGACCGTCCTTAGCCGCGTCGTAGATGCTGCCCGCCTCGTCTTCGACAGTTTTCTGCAGCCCATGCCCGCTGGCGTCCGGGCCACACAGCTTCCCGCTCGGCGGATGGTCTATCAATCCGAAAATCTCATGGCGGATCTCTGGCTTGAGCCGCAGACCGATTCGCGGCACATCGCCCTCGTGGGCCAGATTGTGGACTCCGCCCGGCCCGACCGTCAGTTCGATACGGTTCCAGTCGTGCTCCAGGGGCGCAAGGGTGCCATCGCCCTGGCAACGACCAACAAGTTCGGCGAATTTCACTTTAACTTCGACTTCGAGCCCAGCGTCACTCTCGAAATCGAAGTGCGCGGCAATCACTGGGTCTCGGTCGTTTTGCCGTGCATGGAATGGGCCCAGCGAGCAGCTTTTGCGGGTTCGTAATTCCCGGCACTAGGAGCCCATTCGATGATCGCGCTTGCTTCGGAGGCATGAAGGGGGGCAGCCGATGAAACATAAGATGTTAGGCGTCTTCTTGCTGTTCTTCGCTGCCTGGACGGCCCCGGCCGCGGCCGACACCCGATTCATCGTCCGTGATCCCGCTGGCCTCACTGCTCTTCAGCAGATCTGTCTGATGCTCGGCTGCAACGTGTCGGGCGGCCTGGATGGCGGCCTGGGCAAGCTTTTCCTGGTCACCCCGCCTGCCCTGATCGATCCCAACACCTTTCTGCAAACCCTTCGCGCCCAGCCGGGGATCACCAATGCCGAGCTCGACGCTCTGCTCAAGGTGATGCAGACCACCGCTTCGACCCCGCCCAGCGGTCTGTCCGACGCCACCCCGGTGAACTACTTCGGCGTTTCCGTCTGGCACGGCTACCTCGCCCAGCCCGCCAGCACGATTATCCGTTTGCCCGACACGCAATCGGCTTTCAGTGTTTCCGGCGCGGGCATCGTCGCCGTCATTGACACCGGAGTTGATCCCACCCAGCCCGTCCTCCAAGCCGTTCTGGTCCCCAGCTACGATTTCACCCGCAACCAGCCGAATGGTTCAGAGACGACCGACTACACGGGGTGGCCCCCACTGGCCAACTCGACCAACACAGCGCAGGTGAACCAGTCCACCGTTGCCGTGTTGGACCAATCCACGGTCGCGGTGCTTGATGGAAACCCGCAATACGCCGCCTTCGGCCACGGCACGATGGTTGCCGGCATCGTTCATCTCGTCGCGCCCACGGCCCAAATCATGCCCCTCAAGGCATTCCACGCCGACGGCAGCGGCTACCTGTCCGATGTTATCCGCGCCATCTACTACGCCGTCCAAAATGGCGCCAGCGTCATCAACATGAGCTTCAGCGTGCCCACCTACTCGCAGGAAATGGCCAGCGCCGTCAAATTTGCCGCCAGGCGTCAAGTGATTTGCGTTGCTTCCGCGGGCAATGACGGCAAGGAAGCATTTGTCTATCCTGCTGCCCTGGCGACTGTCATGGGCGTCGCCTCCACAACCAACAGCGATACGCTTTCCTCCTTCTCCAACTACGGTTCCGTACTAGTTTGGGTCGCTGCTCCCGGCGAAGGCATCATCACCACCTATCCCTTCGGCACCTACGCCGCCGGTTGGGGAACCTCCTTCAGCGCGCCCATGGTTTCCGGTGCGGCCGCGCTGCTTCTCGGCGTCAACTCCCATTGCAACGAAGCCTGCGCCGAGCAATCCGTCGCCCACGCCGTCCCCATCTCCGCCGACGTCGGCAACGGCCGCGTGGACCTCTACCAGGCCGTCGCCGCCTGGCGTCATTCCCTCGGCCTTCCTTGATGGGTGCTTACCGCAGGGCTGTCCAACCTCGCTGTGTGAATCGCTAGAAAAACACCGCAGATTTCGCCTCGCCTCCGGGGCGACGAGGACCGCTGCGCTTGCCATGCTTATGCATCGTCAAATTTGTTTGGGCGGCGGCTTCCATATCTCCATCACAAATTG
>QHYP01000024.1:0-6578 GCA_003224195.1 Acidobacteriota bacterium
ATCGCATCTGTGCGGTCCGCGGGACGGACACTGAGTTTGTGAATCGAATGAACGCGGCCGTGCGGACGTACACGGTGGCGAGCGCGCGGCCCGGCCTACAATTTCCGCTCTTCCGTCTTGCGCGTGTCATGAAGGGATTTCGGCCGCACATCGTTCACACACGTAATTTCGGTTCGCTTGAAGCGATTCCCGCCGCCCGGATGGCCCGGGTTCCAGTTGCCATCCACAGCGAACACGGATACGAACTGGAAACCCTCGGGGGTCTCCCTCTCCGGCGCCGGCTGTTCTGCGGCGGTTGTTACGCGATGGCCGACGCGGTCTTCACCGTGACGCGGGACTTGCGGGACTATCATTCCAGGCAATCCTGGCGCTCTGCTCACAAATTTCGTCTGATTCATAACGGCGTGAATACGGAGCGGTTTTTCCCGTGTCCCGAGCGCTCCAGGCAAATCCGGCAGGAGCTTGGCATACCGGCAGGGCGCGTCGTGATCGGCAGCGTGGGACGCTTGGTGCCGATCAAAGATCACGGCACACTTCTGCGGGCTGCGGAAACCCTGGTGCGCCGCGGCAAAGACGTGCATGTGCTCATTGTGGGATCGGGACCCGAACTGGCGAAGCTGCAGACTTCTGCCCAAGCATCGGCGAACCTGGCGGGCCGCGTGACATTCCCGGGCGAGTCAGACCGCGTGGCCGAATTGCTGAACGCGATCGATGTTTTCGTTCTCACATCCATCTGCGAGGGGATGTCGAACACCATCCTCGAGGCGATGGCAAGCGGGCTCCCCGCAGTTGTGACGCGCGCTGGCGGGAATCCAGAGCTTGTTGAAGAGGGCCGGAGCGGCTGGCTGTTCTCGCCGCGCGACACCGAAGCGCTGGAGCAGCATCTCCTCCGCTTGATAGACGACACTGAGCTGCGGCAGCGCGTTGGCGAGGCGGCGCGGGCGCGAGCCTGCGAACACTTCAGTCTTGAGGGAATGGTACAGCGCTATCGCGATTTGTACTTGGAGTTCGCGGCGCGCCGCGGCTTGCGGAAGGGTGGTTAGAAACCGCCATGTGCGGAATTTGCGGAATTTTCGAATACGATCGCCGGGCCGACATTCCCGGCGAAATGGTCCACCGGATGAATCAGACCATGATTCATCGCGGCCCGGACGACGGCGGAGTGTTTGTTGGACCGGGCATCGGGCTGGGGCATCGGCGGCTGAGCATCATCGACTTGGCGGGTGGGCATCAGCCGATGTCGAATGAAGACGGTACGATCTGGGTCCTACTCAATGGGGAAATCTACAACTATCCGGAGCTGCGCTCGGAGTTGCTCGGGCGCGGCCACAAGTTCACGACGAAATCCGACACTGAGGCGATCGTTCATCTCTATGAAGATTTTGCGGAAGGGTGCTTTGCGAAGCTTCGCGGGATGTTCTCCATCGCGCTATGGGACTCGCGGAACCGCAAGCTGGTGCTGGCGCGCGACCGCGTGGGAAAGAAGCCGCTGTTTTATGCGGCGGATAACAGGCGCATCCTTTTTGGCTCTGAACTCAAGGCACTTCTCGCGGGCGATTCCCTGGCTCGCGAGATCGATGAGCAGGCGCTGTCGGATTATTTCTCTTTCGGCTACATCCCCACGCCGAAAACGATCTACCGGACAGTCCGCAAAGTCATGCCCGGACACTATCTTGTTGCTTCGGCAAACGGGATTCGGGAAACCTGCTACTGGGATCTTTCTTTTGCCCGGGTCGAGGAGCGGAGCGAGGCCGAGTGGTGCGAGCGCATCCGCCATGAGCTGTGCGAGGCCACGCGCGTCCGACTGATGAGCGATGTGCCGCTGGGCGCGTTTCTGAGCGGGGGGATCGATTCCTCTTCCGTTGTGGCGATGATGAGCCATCTGATGAAGCGTGCAGTGACCACATGCTCGATCGGTTTCCAAGAAGAGAAGTACAACGAGGCAGAATACGCGCGGCAGGTCTCGCAGCTTTTCTCGACCGACCATCACGAGCAAATCGTCCAACCGAACGCTGTCGAGATCGTGGACAAGCTCGCGTGGCACTACGACGAGCCGTTCGCGGACTCCTCAGCGATCCCCACCTACTACGTATCCAAAATTGCGCGCGGGCAGGTGACCGTGGCGCTGGGCGGGGACGGGGGAGATGAAAGCTTTGCCGGCTACCGGCGCTACAAGCTCGATTACTACGAGAATCGCCTGCGGAGGCATGTGCCTACAGCGCTGCGCCGCACACTCTTCGGTCCACTGGGCCGGTGGTATCCCGCGCTGGCGTGGGCGCCGCGCGTATTTCGAGCTAGAGCTACCTTCCAAAGCCTGTCGCATTCGCCGCTCGAAGGCTACTTCCATTCGATTTCCTATTTCCGGCCGGATGATAAGGCGCGCCTGTTCACGACGGATTTTCGTGACCGGCTCGGAGACTACGATTCGCTTAGCGTTTTTCGTCAATACTACGATCGCGCGGATACGGACGACTTGCTCTCCAAGATTCAATACGTGGACGTAAAAACCTATCTCACCGACGACATTCTGACTAAGGTGGATCGCGCGAGCATGGCGGTTTCGCTCGAGGTCCGCGCCCCGATGCTTGATCACAAATTCATGGAGTGCGTCGCGTCCATGCCCAGCAGTCTGAAGCTGCGCAACGGGACGGGAAAATACATTTTGAAGAAGGCGTTCGAACCCATTTTGCCGGCCGAGATTCTCTACCGGGCTAAGCAAGGCTTCGCCATCCCGCTCGGTCAGTGGTTCAAACGCGAGCTGAAAGGGATGGCCGAAGAAATCATCCTCGAAACCGACGACGGGATTTTGGACAAGCGTTTCTTGAAGAAAATATGGGACCAGCATCAAAAAGGATATTACGACCGGTCGGCGCTGCTCTGGGCCACGCTGATGTTTCGCAAGTGGCGTCAGACGTTTCGCGCCCTGTAGGACGATATGAGCGGAATCTGCGGAATTTGTGAGGCGGGACGCGAACTGGGTGCCAGTTCCCTGGCACCCATGCTCGATGGGCTGGCTCTGCCGGGCGAGTCCGCACGGGACGCCTGCGGTGGGAATTCGATCGCCCTCGGTGTGGCCCAACGCTGGGATTTCCAGCAGGTAGCCGCTGTGAATGGCATCACCGTGGCCGCGGATGCCGATCTCGTGGATTTTTCTGGGGCGGCCGAAGCACTGTCGATGACGGCGACCGCGGCCGCTACCATGCCCGTCGCCGAACTGATCGCCAGGCTCTATCTGGTGCGCGGCGAGGAATTTCTGAAGCTGTTGCATGGCGGGTTCGCACTCGCGCTCTGGGACGACAGGGCTAGGCGGTTACTTTTGGCGATCGACCGCATGGGCATCCGCGGCCTTTATTTTCGGCGTGAAGATGACCGGCTGCTTTTTGCTTCGCGTGCAAGCGCAATTCGAGCGGTGCAGCATGGTCCCGTGGAGGTGAATCCCGCCGCAGTACTCCAATTTCTGTTGTTTTCCGCCGTGCCGGCGCCTCTCGCAATCGACCGCGGACTGGAGAAACTCGAGCCGGGAACGCTGGTCGCCTTTGAACACGGAACTCTTTTTCGGCAGCGATATTGGGATCTCGAGTACCCGGAGAACAAAGACCGGAGCGTGGCGCACTGGTCGGGCGAGTTGCGCGAGGGGATGCGAACGGCCGTGCATCATCACCTCGAGGGTTGCAGCCAGCAGGACACGGGCTGTTACCTGAGCGGGGGGACCGACAGCAGTTCAGTGGTTGCCTTCGTGAGCGAAAAACACCGGCCGGCGCAGTCTTTTTCGATTGCTTTTGAAGAGGCAGGTTTCAGCGAAATCGAATTTGCGCGGACCACAGTGAGGCGCTTTCAGACCAACCATCACGAGAAGCGGCTCACTCCTCAAGACGCCACGGGCGCCCTTGAGAAGATAATTGCGTATTATGACGAGCCGTTCGCCAACTCTTCCACAGTCGGCTCGTACCACTGTGCCCTGCTAGCGCAACAAAGCGGCGTGGGCACACTGCTGGCTGGAGACGGCGGCGATGAGCTCTTCGGCGGAAACGCGCGATATGCGCAGGACAAGTACTTTGCGATTTATCACTTGCTGCCGGACTGGTTGCGCCGGCGCGTGGTCGAGCCGATCGTCGGCCTTCTGCCGCTGAATGAAAGCAAGCTGAGCCTTCCTCGCAAATACGTTCGCCGCGCGAATATTCCGAATCCCCGACGCATCCTGTCCTATGGATTCTTCCTTAGTTTGCCGCCGCAGGAAATCTTTGAAGCCGACTTCCTGCAACAGGTCGGCCCGGAGAGTTGGCTCGCGATCCCGGAAGCGCATTTCTCTCATGCGAAGGCTTCCAGCGAGCTGAACCGCATCCTTTATCTCGATATGAAGATGACGCTCGCGGACAACGACCTGCGGAAGGTATCCGGCACCGCGGAACTTGCAGGTGTGCGCGTGCGGTATCCGCTACTCGATGACCGCCTGGCGGAACTCTCTGGGCGAATACCCGCCACGCTCAAGCTGAAAGGATTTGAAAAGAGGTACATCTTCAAGCGGGCAATGAAGGGCATCCTGCCCGAGAAGGTGCTTTACAAGAAGAAGCACGGATTCGGCGTTCCCGTCGCGCTGTGGCTGCTGCAAGACCGCCGCATGCGGGAACTCACGCAGGATCTGATGCACGACTCGCGGACGCGCCAGCGCGGCTATTTCTGTACAGGTTTTTTCGACCGGCTAACGAGTTTGCACAAGGAGCAGCCGAATTATTACGGCGAGATTGTCTGGTATGTGCTGGCGCTCGAGCTTTGGCATCGTCAGCATCTGGAGCGAATCCGGGAGACAGTCGATGCGACCTGAGACCACAGCCAGTTGCGGCAAATTGGCTCGGGGAGCCGACACCGGGATGTGGGTTTCCGGCGGATTCAGGGATACGTGTCGCCGCGCTCTGGCCGCTGGCCTTTACCACACGCGTTTGCTGCAGGTTGCGCGGCGGTTCGAGGGCACACATGAGCTGTGCTCTGTTCCCGGCGCGCGTTGGCCGCGGTTGCGGCGATTCGCTGGACCAAAATTCGGCATTCTCTGCTATCACCGCGTAGGCACGGAGGGTGTCCCGCTGTTTTCGCGACTTTCCCGGAACGTCTTCGAGACGCAAATGCGCTACATCCGAGAACACTACCGCGTTGTTTCGCTCGGGCAGCTCTGCCGTGAACTGCAGGAGGGGCACGCGGTTCCACCGACCCTTGCCGTCACCTTCGACGACGGGTACCGAGATCTCTACACGTACGCGCTCCCGGTGCTCCAGAAGTATCAAATTCCCGCAACGGTTTATTTGATAGGACGCTGCATGGAGACAGGTGAAGCACCCTGGTACGACCGTGTCTTTGCGGCAGTGGAAGCGGCACCTGGAGCCTGGCTCGAGATGGAATTGGATGGCCCTCGCCGTCTCGAATTGTCCTCCCCGGCGACACGTCTTCGGGCGGCTTGGGAAATCGTCTGCTATCTTCGGTCCGTTTCAGATAGTTGGCGTCGCGAATGGTTTGCCGGGTTCGAACAGCGCATGAAGCCACCGGCTGAAAAGTTGGAAAACCGCATGCTGAATTGGGAGCAGGAGCGGGGGGGCGTTTCGTTCGGGGCGCACACCATGACGCATCCCGTCGTCAGCCGGCTTGAGCCCGAAGCATTCGGCAAAGAACTCTTGGAATCGAAACGGCTCCTTGAAAACGGCCTGGGCGCTTGCATGGCGGATTTCGCCTACCCGTTCGGCAAGCTCGAAGACTGCGGATTTGCCGCCGAGGAATTTCTGAAGAGTTGTGGTTATCGTTCGGCGGTCACGACAATAGATTGTTTCAACGCAGCAGACACGGATCGTTTGCGATTGCGCCGCCTGCAGATCGATGAAAACTGGTCCACAACGGACTTTGCCTTCCATTTAAGCCGGCTGTTTTTTCAGCCTTCGGGCGATCTGGCTGCTTTCTCTTCGGGAGGCTCGACGAGCGGGGAGTCGCACGCGGGAAGTGTAGGAGTCTAGAGGCCCGGAATGCGCGATTTCATCGTCATCGTGATCCTACTCGGCGCGGTTCCTATTTGCTTGGTGAGACCCTATTTCGGAATTTTGATGTGGTTTTGGGTTACCTACTTCAATCCTCATCGGTTTGCCTGGAGTTATGCGTACACGTTTCCAGCTGCGCTCGTTGTGGCCGTGCCAACTTTGGTGGGTACGGTCTTCGCGAAGAAGTCGCTACGCGCTCTCTTAACAGCGGAAAGTCTGTTGCTCATTGCTCTTTGGCTCTGGTTCGGCGTCACCTACATTCACGCCCAGGACATTCCGCTGTTCGCTGGCAACATGAAGGACGCAGACTACGAAATGGGTCACATCAGCAAAATCTTGCTGATGACTTTTGTGATGACGCTCGTCATCAATTCCAAAGAACGTCTCAAGAACATCTTGCTCGTGACCGCGGGAAGCCTTGGCATGCTCGCGTTAAAGAGCAGCCAGTTCGGGTTGCGTATGGGGGGCGCGCGCGTTTTTGGTCCGCCGGATTCATTCTTGTCGGACAACAACGCCTACGGACTGGCACTCAACATGGCGTTGCCGCTGCTTTTTTTCCTCGTG
>QHYP01000024.1:6624-18371 GCA_003224195.1 Acidobacteriota bacterium
CTTTCCGTCCTTTTGACGTATTCGCGCGGCGGTTTCTTGGGGCTGGCTGTTGTGATCACGGTGATAACGCTAAGGAGCCGCCACAAGGCCGTCGGCGCCTTTCTTCTTGCAGTTACCACTCTCTTGGTCTTGTCCTTTGCCCCGTCGGCGTGGAGGGATCGAATGGGGAATTTTCTGAGTGGCAATTTAGACAGTTCAGCGGATATGCGGTTCACGTCGTGGACCGTGGCGTGGAGACTGTCCCAGGATTATCCGATGGGAGGCTCGTTCGACGCGGTCCCCAATGTGGACGTGTACAAGCGCTATCAGCCGCGGCCTTTACCGGAGGATGCCCCCTCCTCTGGCCCTCACAGCATTTATTTCCAACTCCTGGGGGATCAGGGGTTTGTCGGGGTGGCGCTTTTCCTGATCCTGATGGGGTCGTGCTTGTGGACTCTTGCTCGCATCCGGCGCGGTGTCCGGAAGATACCGGAGGCACATTGGCTGATCCCGTATAGCCAAATGATCGAAACAGCCATCTTGGCGTTCATGGTCAGTGGAGCATTCCTCGGTGTCGTTTATCTTGATGTGATTTACGAAATGATTGGAATAGCCGTGATTCTGAAGATGCTTTACCGCAAAGAACGGCGCGAGTTCGCCCTGCGTCGGGTCGGAGAAGAAAGCGGATTGCCGGCGCAACTCCCTGAAGAGGTGGCGGCTCCCGCGTGAGGGATTTCCCTGCGGCGACGCCCGGTCAGAGAAGGAGAGAGTTTATGTTTCGGAACTTTTGGACAGCTCATCCTAAGGGAGCGGAGTTTCTCTGCTTCGCTTTTCTCTTTGCGGTTTTGTGTCCCGGCAGCGCTCTGGCGCAAAGCTGGAGATGGGCAGTGGAGGACGTAGATACCACCGGCGCAGAGCAGACTTCCATCGTTGCTGATAAGGATGGGAACCTGCACCTCGCATACTACATGACGGAGGGTTTTGGTGAACTTCGGTACGCGTTTCGATCCGCGGCCAATTCCCGCTGGTATAAGATGACGCTGGATAAGCACGTCGGAGAATTTTCCACCGGAATCGGTCTCGATTCTAATAATAACCCCGGAATCTGCTACACGCCGCGCAAGATGAAATACACTCACTGGGACGGTCTGAAGTGGTCGATACAGGAAGTGGATCCCGGCTCGGGTAACATCTCGTACCATTGTTCAATAAAATTCACTCGGGATGACCGCCCTCGATTGAGCTGGTTCCTGGAGACTGTCTACGCTCTCCGATTTGCCGGGCTGGAAGAGGGAGTGTGGAAAGTTCGTTCCGTTGAGGTGGGCGCGCAGTCTGGTAAGTGGAATTCGCTCGTGCTGGACGACAAGGAACTCCCCCATTTGGCGTACAGTTCCTGGCTGAAAAATGAATTGAAATACGCCTATTTTGACGGAAAAGACTGGGTTCGGACGGTCATTGATACCGCCGAAGGGAATCCGGTTCCAGGGCCGCGCGGTATGGGCGCATCTCTGCTTTTAGATGGCAACGGCAATCCGCGCATCAGCTACTACGATCTCAACGCGCTCAAATACGCCCGCTTTCAAGGCGGCAAATGGGTGACGGAAGTCATCGAACAGCTCCCCACCTTTGTTGATTGGAGCTGGAAGAATTTCCAATCCACGCAACTTTTCGACAGCAACGGCAATCCACACATCAGCTACGAGAGCTATATGGGGTTGAAACACGCCTGGTGGGACGGGAAACAGTGGCACACGCAGATGATCAGGCCTTCCAGCGGAAATTCATTCTTCGAAAGCTTCATGACCATAGACCGGAATGACAATCTGTACATCAGTTTCAAGGATCCCGCGGATGGCTCGTTGAAAATCGCCGTTGGCAGGCCGACTCAAGCCGTGCAGACGGCCAAAGAGAGGGGCAAGAAAGACGATTCAAAGAATTAGTTGGCCGGCCCAAACCCTGTGCCGTGGAGCATGGGCCCAGCCAAAGGAGCGAGTTGATTGTGACTCGAATGGGATTTGAGATCGTGTTCTGGGTTTCAGCCGGGTTGATTTTCTACGCTTTTATAGTTTATCCGCCGCTGCTCTTTCTACTTACTCGAAGGCGGGGCCAGACCCGTGCTTCGGCCCCAGACGTCCTTCCGCGTGTCACACTCCTCATCTCGGCCTATAACGAAGAAGCGGTTATCGGAGAGAAATTGCGGAACGCTCTCTCTCTCGACTATCCACGCGGCTTCCTGGAAATCATTGTCGTTTCGGACTGTTCGGATGACGGCACCGACGAAATCGTCCGAGAGTTCGCGCCGCGTGCGGTGCGGCTCGTCCGCCAGGCGGAGCGCCTGGGAAAAAGCTCGGGGCTGAATCTGGGTGTGCTCCAAGCCTCGGGCGAAATTCTGGTTTTCTCCGACGCCAATGCGATGTACGAGCCGGATGCGCTTCGCTGGCTTGTCCGACATTTCGCGGATCCCCGCGTCGGCTACGTTGTGGGTTGCGCCCGTTATCGCACGGGTGCGGAACAGTCGCCTTCCGCGGAATCCGAAGGGCTCTACTGGAAGTTGGAGACTTGGCTCAAGCAGAAAGAATCGGCGTTTGGATCTGTTGTGGGTGGAGACGGAGCGATTTATGCCATACGGCGTGAATTGTTCACGCCTCTTCGCCCGACCGATATCAATGACCTCCTGAATCCTTTACAGATCATTGCGCGGGGCTATCGCGGCGCGTATGAACCCGATGCTGTTTGCTATGAAGAAGCGGGCGACAGCTTCGAAAAGGAGTTTCGACGGAAGGTACGCATCATCAGCCGCAGCCTGAACGCGCTTCGCCGCGCGCCGCGTGTGCTTCTCCCCTGGACGCAGCCGCGCCACTGGTTCGCGCTGGTCTCGCACAAGCTGCTGCGATGGTTAGTCCCAGTGTTTTTGTCTCTTTTGCTTTTCGCTACAGCAGCTCTTTGGAAGTCGTCAATCTATCGCCTGATGTTGGTCCTGCAGATGGTCTTCTACGCGCTCGCGGGCATCGGTGGGGTGATGGCAAGGCGCAGCGGGGATCGCACGTCCAGGATTCTCTACTTGCCCTATTATTTTTGTCTCGTGAATCTGGCCTCCTTATTGGGGATCGGGAAGTTTCTGACCGGTTCACTGTCGCCCACGTGGCAGACAATTCGCCAGGAATCTCCGGTCGAACCAGATTCGGCCGCGCGTCCTGCCGACAAAGCGTTCTGAATCGTGCCCCTGCGCATACTCCATGTCCTCGACCACTCTTGGCCGGTGCTTGACGGCTACGCCCAGAGAAGCCTGGGCATCGCCGCAGCGCAGCTTCAACTCGGCATGCAGCCGAGCGTCCTGACCAGCCCTTTGCACCAGCAGGATGATCCGTCCGCATCGGAAACGTTCTTTGGTGGGGTCCGCTATTTTCGCACCACGGACGGTGTGGGCCTCGCTGGACGAGCCGTTCAGGGCCGCTGGCCATTCCTGCGCGAATTGGCGGTGATGCAGTTGCTCCGCCGCCGGGTCGTATCGCTGATCAAGAGCGGCTCCTACGATATCGTGCATGCTCACTCGCCTGCTCTCTGCGGGCAGGCGGCGTCTCAAGCGGCGTATTTCTGTCACTTGCCCTTCGTGTATGAAATTCGCGCCTTCTGGGAAGACGGGGTCGTGAGTCAAAAAACGATCGGGACGCGATCGATGCGCTACTGGCTGGGCAAAAACTTGGAAACTCGCGTCGCGCGCCGGGCCGACGCCGTTGTGGCTATCGCGCGCCCAATGGTGGACGATCTCGAAGCGCGAGGGATTCCACGGGCCAAGCTTTTCCATGTGCCCAATGGGGTCGATGCCGCCCGTTTTGTCCCGCAACAGCGGGATGCGGCTCTGGCTGCGCAGTTGGGAGTGGGACAGACTCCCACGCTTGGATACCTCGGTACACTTTTTCCGTGGGAGGGCGTTTCCTGGCTGGTGCGTGCCGCCGCCGAGTTGCGTAAGCGCGGCCTGGTTTTCAAGTTGCTGATCGTGGGAGATGGAGCGGATTCCGCCGAAGTGAAGAAGGAGATCGAGGAGACCGGGAGTTCGAGTTACGTCTCGTTTTTGGGGCGCGTTCCCCATGACCAGGTCGAGCGGTACTATTCGCTGATGGATGTCATGGTGTATCCGCGTTCGAGTGTCCGCTTGACCGAGATGGTTACTCCGCTGAAGCCCCTCGAGGCCATGGCGCTGGGGAAAGCCGTGTTGGGAAGCAGCGTGGGTGGAATCCGCGAGCTAATCGAGCCTGAAGTGACGGGCATGCTCTTCAAACCAGGCAACATTGAGGATTTCTGCCGGCAAGCTGCGCGCCTGTTGTTGCACGAAGATGTGCGAATCGCGCTGGGCAACGAGGCGCGACGCAGGGTCTTGGAAGAAAGAGATTGGAAAGTAGTGGTCCAGGGGTATGAAGATGTCTATGAGGCCGCTCGTCGAAACGCCGGCGCGCGTTCCTAACGCGGACCTCATTTTTGTCTTGGCAGGACTGGAGGCGCGCAAGGCCTTTGGTCTTCGACTCCTCAATCGGCAACTCGCGCCACGAATCCTTCTCAGTGTCGGCCGATTCGAAATCCGGAAACTGCCGAGATTGAGTCTCCCCGCGCCCATCAATCTGCTAGAGATTGCCGCGACGATTCCACCGGTCTTGCGACACTATTTCGTCTGGTTTGAAGGCGGAGAAGCGCTGGCGGAGCGGATCCCGGTCGGGCGATTTGGAACTTGGATGGAGATCGAATCACTCGCGCGGTGGTTACAGGAACGAAAAGACATTCATACCGTGCTCGTGGTCAGTAGCGCGCATCACTTGGCCCGCATCCGCATTTGCTGTCGCGCCCTCCTAGCGCCGCGAGTGAATGTCCTGCTTGTGCCTTTGCCGCAGGAGGTAGCTCCGGAAGAAAGCCGCAGCCGTAAGGAAATGCTTGCAGAATGGCTCAAGATCCCTGTGTATTGCGTTCTTTCGGGGATTAATCGAATGAAAGGCGGAGCGCGAGGCAGGCCCCTGGCTTGATGGCTTAAGGAGCTTTTCTGGTTTGCTCCTTCGCGCGGCTAACGGATGACAGCACGCGCCCACGAACCGCTTCCTGGAGAACATCTTCTACTTCTGCGGCAACCGTTTCCCAGGTCCGTGCAAGTGTCTGCTGTGAGATTGTTTCGCGATCCCATGACCGCGAAAGCGCTTCTTCGAGACCCGCAGCGATGGCGTCCACTGACTGCTCCACCAAGACTCCGAACTCCGAAGATTGGAGGATTTCCGGGATGCCGCCCACGCGGGTTGCCACGACGGGTGTGCCGCAGGTCAGCGATTCCGTCACCACATTCGGCCATCCTTCTCCGGCGCTTGCCAGACAGCTCGCGGTCGCTGCACTGTACCACAGCCGCAACTCCTCGTTGGGCCGCTTGCCCAGCAGATGAACCCGATCGCGTAGCCCCAATTCCAAAATCAGTTTCTCGAGTTGCGAGCGAAGAGGGCCTTCGCCAAGAATGGCGAGTCGCATGTCTGGGTGCCGCCCGGCAATCCGTCCAAATGCGCGAACGAGGAATTGATGGCCTTTCGATGGGATCAAAGCTCCGACCGACACAATGAAAGGAGCGTCAACCGGCAAATTCAATTCCTGCCGAGCTTGGCTGATAGGCAACGGCTGGAACCGGACGGGATCGATGCCGTTGGGGATCACATGAATCTTATCGGCGGATGCGCCCAGTTCGATCATGGATTTTTTCAGTGACGCCGAAACCGCGATCAGCGCGTCGGCATGCTGGAGCGTCCAGCGGATCATTGGCCGTATTGTCCGAAACGCCGGATAGGCATGAATGTCGGAACCTCGCGCGGAAACAATCACCGGGACACCGAGAAACTTTCCCAGGAGCACCGCCGCAAGGCCGTCCGGATAGACGAAATGGGCGTCGATGCAATCTAATTTTGCGCGCTCGTTCAGCCTTGCCACCTCCGGCCTGCATCCCAGGAACATGGAGACTGCATGGAGGGTCATGAAGATCTTGGGCAGCAGAAAATAGCGCGGATGATAGACCGTCAGCGAACCGATCCGCTCCTCAGTGGGCACCTGAGATGCGGTTCGCCAACGGTTCGTTTTCAGCCAACTGGGGAAATAGGGTACGGGAGAAACGACGATGACCTCATTGTCCGGTCTGCGGGCCAGATGAGCGCATCGCTGGTAAACAAAGATCGCGTGGGTCGGATCACAGGAGCTAGGAAACAGGCTGGTGAAGGTTAATATCCGCACTCAGTGATCCTTCGCGAAGGCATTCACGGGGGCCATGACGAGCGTCCAATGGGTCGATAGTTGGCCGACCTGGATTCGGCGTCACCCCTCGGGGGGTCGTCACGGCCCCGGCGAGTCCTCCTGCCCGACGATGGCAAGATTGTTCCACAAAGTAGCGATTGGGTGCTTCTGAAATCTCCCGGACGCTCCCCCCGGTCGTAAAGCACAATGATAAGTCATTGCTTATCAATGGGATACCGGTTGATGGTAATCCGCATAGAAAAACGGTTGGTAGGTCGCGTGCTTCCCTCGTAATGGCAGTCCCCTCTCGAGGTGTCTGGTCAGGCGAACGAAGTTTCCAAGGCTGGGTGAACTGAAGAATTCTAGGATTTGCATGAAAAACGCGCTCACCATCGACCTCGAGGACTACTACCATGTAACCGCGTTCCGTGACTCGATTGCTTCCGAGCAGTGGCATTCGCAGTTGAGCCGTGTCGAGCGAAATACGGCTATTCTGCTTGACCTGCTTGACGAAGCGAGATGCAAAGCCACATTTTTCACCCTGGGCTGGGTCGCAGAGCAGCATCCACACGTCGTCAAGAGCGTCGCCGAGAGAGGCCACGAGATTGCCTGCCACAGTCTGCGCCATCGAACTGTGTATGAGATGGCGAGGGATGAGTTTCGAGAGGACACACGGCGCGCGAAGCAGTTGCTTGAGGACTGTAGTGGGACTCCAGTGCGCGGGTACCGCGCTCCCAGCTTTTCCATCACGCAGAACTCCCTCTGGGCTCTCGATATTCTTTGTCAGCTCGGCTTCTCGTACGATTCGAGCATCTTCCCCGTGAGGCATCCGAATTATGGAATGCCAAGCGCGCCACGCAGCCCCTTCCGCATCCAAACTCCCAGCGGGGCAATCATAGAATTCCCGATGACGACCTTGGAGTGGGCCGGTGTCCGCGCCCCTTTTGGAGGCGGGGCCTATTTTCGACTTTTACCGTATTGGTACACGCGTTGGGGAATGGGCTTTCTTAATTCGCGGGAGAACTGTCCCGTGTGTGTTTACCTGCATCCTTGGGAGTTGGACCCCGAACAGCCGCGGATGAATGGCCGCCTGACATCGCGCGTGCGCCATTATCTCGGACTGCGTTCCACGCCGGCGAAATTTCGCAACCTCATCCGCGATTTTGAGTTTTCCCCACTTGGACTGCTCGCCAGCCAAGTCTGAGTTTCCCATGACCAGGATAAACGCCGGCATCGCCAGCCGGAGTGCCATCGCCTAACCGCGTGCGAAGGCGCGCTCCAGGGATTGCGAAAACTTGCGCGAGTAGTCCTTGCGCTGTGTCTGGTCAAGACAAACCGCCCAGTAGCCGACGATGGCCAGCGGCAAAACGAGTGCGACCTGGAGGAAAAACAAGAGGAGGTGATGGACGGGCCAGAAATGTTCTATGAGGTAGCTGCCGAGCGCGAACGGAACGATTGCGATCGCCGGACGAATCCACGCGGACGTCAGATAGGCCAGGGGATGAACCCCGAGCGTGCGGCGCGTGTACCAGGGCCAGAAGATCAGACTCGAGCACAGGCTAGGTACGACGGTGCCCCAGGCAACACCGAGGATGCCCATCCTTTTCACCCAAATGACGCTGAGTGCCAAGTTACAGAAGCCTTCGGCCAGCAGGACGGGCACAATGGGTTTGTGTTTGCTCAGCCCCAAGAGGATCCCCGCGTTGACAGAGTTGCCCGCCCAGAACAACAGTGTGATGGACAGAATCCACAGCACGCGTCCAGAAAGTTCAGCGTACTGCGGCCCCATCCAGATACCGATAAAACTGCTTCCCCGAAGCATAAAGGTCATGGCAATGGGAAGCATAACCATCGTGCCAGCCCGGCTGCCGAAGAGCACGATGCGCTGCAGCTGTGACTCGTCCTGTTTGGCTTCAATGGAGCTGGCGAGCGGAGTCATGGTTTGCGAGATACCACTCACCAGGGTGCGGGTGTACTCAACCAAATTTCCTGCAATCCCGTAGAAAGTAACGGCGGTTATCGGCAAGAAGGCCCCGATGACAACGTTATCGCTGGCGTAAATCAAACTGGCGCTGACGTGCATGAGGAAAGAAAACAACCCGAACGAAAAGATCAACCTAACTCCCGCTCGATCAGCGGCGGCGAGCCGAATCCGCAGTTCGGGGTAGAGAAATTGCTTAAGCGCTATGTTGGCCATCCAGCGGGCGATGGTGAACCCCAACTGGATGAAGGCCAGAGTAACGATGCCGTAGTCGAGATGCAGCGCGAGGACGATCGTGGCGGCCCGCAGGATGTTGATAACGACTTCGATGCTGTTAGTGAGGTCAAAGCGTTGAAGTCCGACGACGATTCCGCCGAATACTCCATTCACTAAAGAAACGGCAACGCTAAGACCCGTCAGAACCGAAACGACGCGGGCGGCCATTAGGTACTGGGCGGGGATATTCATCCGACTCACCACAAATGTCGCGAGAACTAAGGAGGCAAGGATCGCCAGCACGCCTGCCGAGGAAAATACAACCAAGGCAGAGGACGCCACGTTCCCGGCTTTGTCGTGTTTCCCCTGAGCATGGAATCTCGCTACGTAGCGCGTCACCGCGCCACGGATCCCCAGGTCGAGAAGACCCAGGTAACCCGTGAGGGCAAGAATCAGAGTCCAGACGCCGTAACCTGTATCCCCAAGGCGTCGCACAATATAGGGAGAAAGAAAGAAGTTCACTCCCATCGCGACGGCATAACTCCCCCAGTTCGAGAGCACGTTGCGAACAACGCCCATTTTTCGGAAAGATGGCTGATGGGAATGAGACTCTGGGTTAGTCTGTATGAGCATACCTTTCCTGGCCAGGGCTGAGCAACCATTCGCACGTTGCTCGCCAACCTCGTTCGTGGCCAAGCACAACAAAATGCAAGGCTTATTTCTAGATGTTGGACTAAACCGCCGGCCAAGATTAGGAACCTAGAAAAATTGTGTAATCCAGTACCACATTTGGGAATACGTCTGAATCTTTCCCGTGTCCGGCCTCCCCTCCGCAAGGCAGTAAACTCCGACTAAGTCTTTTGCAATCAGCATATTCTATGGATGGACCTCTTCCGGCATTTGGCGATTCTCGTGCTATCCGCTTTGCCGGGTACTATGGTGCGGTTTGGGCCGGCGAAGGTGTGTTTTCTTTTCAAGTGCCCGCAAGTCCTCACCTGCGGCAGCGAGAGAGTGGTCGGGGTTTCTCCCTCTGGCCGAGTTGGCGGGCCAAGAATACGCACAGCTGCAACGTCAAATGCACAGGATTCGAGAATTCTGATGAGTAGGCAAAGCACACAGGGCAAGATCACACCCACAAGGCCACTCCCTTCCCTGGAAGAGCAGAGGAAGTTTTGGGACTGGCATTGGCAGCACTGGCAGGAGCGTCGTGTTCTGAACGATTGGACGGAGCGTCGCGCCCAAGAGATCCTCAATCTGATCAAGGAGCCTCATTTAAATCATCCTCGAATCCTTGACCTGGGATGCGGCCACGGGTGGTTCACGGAGCGTCTCGCGAATTTCGGCGACGTGCACGGAATCGATCTTTCCCAAGAAGCAATTGCCGCGGCGAAGGCTCGGCGGCCGGATATTACGTATCTCGCTGGAAACATCTACGAGGCGCCTCTGCCCGCGAACCACTTCGACATTGTTGTCTCGCAGGAAGTAATCGCCCACGTGGAGGACCAGCCAAAATACCTGGGTCGGGCCGCAGATGTTCTGAAAAGCAGAGGGTTCTTAATCGTCACGACTGGCAACAAGTACGTCATCGACCGTCTGGGTGACGTGGGCTGGGTCAAGCAGCCGTCGGAGCACATTCGGCATGAGCTCGGGCGGAAGCAGCTCAAGGACCTGCTGGCTCCTCGCTTTGAAATCTTGAAAGTATTCACCATCATCCCGCACGGCACGCAAGGCGTTCTGCGCGTAGTCAACTCCTATAAGTTGAACGCTCTCTTTCGTCTGTTCATTTCCCAGCAGAAGATCGAGGCGCTGAAGGAAAAGGCGGGGTTCGGCTGGCAAATGATCTTTTTGGCCAGGAAGAAAGATTAAGAGGCCGTTGTCCGTGGATCGAAATTTACCGGAGAAAGTTCCAGATGCAAGTTGCCGCACCTAGGAGAAGGATAGGCATAATCGGTCACAGCGGTACGAAGAATCTCGGCGACGAGGCGCTTTTCGCCACGGTTATTCAAAATGTGCGTCGGCGCCTGCCGGAAGCCGAGGTCATCGGCTTCACCATCAATCCCGCAGATTCTCGCGAGCGTCACGGCATTGAGTGCTTCCCAATTCGCCGGCTGGAAGAGACCCGTGCGGCGGTGACGCAGCCTTCGCTTGCATCGCCTGAGCCGAACGCCTCTCCAAATACGCCGGAGGTTATCGGCACACTGGCCGCCTTCAGAAGGACAGTCAAGGCAATTCCGGGAATCCGACCTCTATTCCTTGGGTCGCGTTGGTTGGCGCGAACCATTGTCAGCGTTCTTGCCGAGCCGAAATTCTTGATCGAGTCCTATCGCCGCTTGAAGGGGGTCGAGCTTCTCCTTGCCGCAGGTGGCCAGCAGCTGAATGACGGCTATGGTGGTCCCTGGGGGTACCCTTTCACGCTATACAAATGGACGCTGCTCGCCAAGTGCGCCGGTGCGAAAATAGCCTTCCTCAGCGTTGGCGCTGGTCCGATCGATTCGCCCCTGAGTAAATTCTTCTTCAAACGCGTTCTGAATCGCGTGGACTACCGTTCCTATCGCGATAACATCTCCAGCGAATTGATGAAGAGCATGGGAATAAAGGGCGGCCATCCCGTTCTGCCGGATCTTGTGTATAGTCTCCGCCTGCCGGAACCAAGGCCGGCTCCATCGGACGGCGCGCGCGCGGTCGTGGGGGCAAATCCGGTTCCATTCTTCGCGAGTCACTATTGGCCGGCCCCTGACCCGGTTCGCTATCAAGAATACGTTCACAAGCTGGCCGGATTTGCCGAATGGCTCGATCGCAGCGGCCATTCCGTGTTGTTTTTCCCGACGCAGGTTCGCGCGGACGTGATAACCATCAAGGACATCCGGGCCGCGATGAACGGCTCGGGGCATTCGCCGAATCTGTTGACCGCGCGGCCGATCCAGAACCTTGAGGACCTCGTTTCCGAGATTTCCCGGGCGGACCTGGTCGTTGCGAACCGCTATCACGGCATTCTCATTTCGTTGATGATGAACAAGCCCGTCCTCGGCATCGCGTACCACGAGAAGAGCCGCGAACTCATGGAGACGGCCGGCCAGGGAGATTATGTTCTCAAGGTTGACAGCTTCACGGTCGACGACCTGATCAAACGATTCCAGGCCATGGAGGCGAATGCTCCTGAGATAAAGAAGCGAATCGCGGAGCGCCTGACACCGCTTCGAAATGCCCTCGAGGCCCAGTACGACACCGTATTCGGCCTGATCGGTGTGAGGCCTCCCGCATCCCGAGAGGCGACCTGAACATTTCACGATGCGATTCACGGAAACGAAGCTGAAAGACGTTTGGA
>QHYP01000024.1:18379-20752 GCA_003224195.1 Acidobacteriota bacterium
ATCATCGGGGTTTCTTCGCGCGCTCCTGGTGCCGGAAAGAGTTCGAGGCCCACGGCCTCCGCGCGGACATCAAGCAGATGAACGTCGGGTTCTCACACAAAAGATCAGGCGTGCGGGGCTTGCATTTTCAGTTGCCTCCCCACGCGGAAGCGAAAACCGTTCGTTGCACGATGGGCGCGCTCTACGACGTCGCCGTGGACGTTCGTCCCGGCTCCCCGACGTACAAGCAATGGGTGGGTGTCGAACTGACTGCCGACAATCATGGCACGCTTTATATCCCCGAGGGGTGCGCGCACGGCTATCAGACGCTTGCGGATGACACCGAAATTCTTTACCTCACGACGGCGTTTCACGCGCCCGATTTTGCGCGCGGCTACCGTTACGACGACCCGGCCTTTGGCATTTCCTGGCCGCTGCCTCCGGGGACGATTTCACAGAACGACCTGGCGTGGCCAAAATTTGACGGCTGAGATGCCAGCTGCTGATCCGGCCGTGGGTACATCATGGTAATCGTTGACACAGCATTGGAAAGACGCGAGAAGGAAGGGCAGCCGATTCGCGTCGGAATCGTCGGGGCGGGCTACATGGGCCGCGCTGTCGCTTTGCAGCTCCTTAAGCCGGCCGTCGGGATGCGCCTCGCCGCCATTTACAACCGGACCGCCTGCAAGGCCGAGCACACGCTCCATGAGGGCGGGCTGAGCAACGTCCGGAAGATTGCTTCGGTGGACCAGCTCGATGAGGCTGTCTCTCGGGGTGAAGTTTCCATCGTCGAAGACCCGCTTCTTCTGTGTGGCGCTCGCAACATCGACGTGGTCATCGACGCCACCAGTGACATGGAATGCGGCGCGCGGGTTGTTCTCTCTGCGCTCGAGCATCGTAAGCATGTCGTGCTGTTCAACGCCTGCCTTGACGCCACCGTTGGCCCCATTCTCAAGACCTATGCCGACCGCAATGGTGTCGTCATCACCTACACCGACGGCGACGAGCCCGGCGTCGCCACGAACCTCTTCCGTTTTGTGAAAACCATCGGCTACCGCCCGCTTGCGGCCGGCAATCTCAAGGGCTTGCTCGATCCGTACCGTACTCCGGCAACGCAGAAGGCCTTTGCGGAGCGCGTGAAGCAGTCCCCGGAAATGATCACTTCGTTTGCCGACGGGACCAAACTTTCGATGGAGTGCACCATCTTGGCCAACTCCACGGGTCTCGGCGTTGCCAAGCGCGGCATGTACGGCCCCAAATGCTCTCATGTGAAGGACTGCGCGGGTCTCTTCCCGAAAGAGAAGCTTCTGAACGGAGGATTTGTCGATTTCCTGCTCGGCGCGGAGCCCCACACCGGTGCGTTCGTGATCGGCTACAGCGAAAATCGCATCGACAAGGAGTACATGAACTTTTTCAAGATGGGGGATGGCCCTTTCTACGTGTTCTACACGCCGTACCATCTCCCTCAAGTACAAGTCCTTACGACCATCGCTCGCGCTGCGGTTTTTCATGATCCTACGACTTCACCGATTGGCAAGCCGGTCTGCGATGTGCTCACGGTTGCCAAGCGCGACCTGAAGGCCGCTGAAAAACTCGATGGCATCGGTGGCTTCACTTGTTACGGTGTGATTGAAAACGCAGACGTCGCTCAGAAGGAATCCATCCTTCCCATGGGTCTTTCCGATGGCTGCCGGCTCAAGCGCGATGTTTCCAAGGACCAGCCCCTTACCTATTCCGACGTGGAACTACCTCCCGGCCGGCTTTGCGACAAGCTGCGCGCCGAGCAGAACCGGCATTTCAATGCGTTGGAGTGCGCCCAGAGGAGCAGTTGAACGTGTCCCATTGGCTCGATCGTCCCACATTCGTAACTGGAGCGACCGGATTGCTTGGTCCTTGGCTGGTCAAGCGTCTTACGCAAGCCGGAGCGGACGTTGTTTGCTTGATCCGCGATTGGATTCCGGACTGCGAACTCGTCCGCGCGCGACTCATCGAAAAGGTAAAGGTCGTGCGAGGGGATCTCTGCGACCAGTCGCTCCTCGAGCGCATTTTAGGGGAATACGAGATCGACACTGTTTTTCATTTGGCCGCGCAGACCATCGTCGGCATCGCGAACAACAATCCAGTTTCCACTTTCGAGACCAATATTCGCGGGACTTGGGCGCTCCTCGAAGCTTGCCGGCGTTCTCCCACCGTGCGCCGTATTCTCATCGCCTCCTCGGACAAGGCCTATGGTGATCAAGACGAACTCCCTTACAACGAGGATACTGCGCTTGAGGGGCGTCACCCTTACGACGTCAGCAAATCCTGCGCGGACCTCATTGCGAAATCCTACGCGGTGACTTTTGGCCTTCCCGTCGTCGTAACCCGCTGCGGCAACTTCTATGGCGGCGGGGA
>QHYP01000024.1:20760-26426 GCA_003224195.1 Acidobacteriota bacterium
GCCGCAGCGGGTTACGACGACGGGAATGCCAAAAGGCACCGTGTAGGATTTCGCAATGAGCGGCCAATTATCCGCTCGGACGGAACCTTCCTGCGCGACTACGTGTACGTCGAAGACGGCGCGGCGGCCTATATGCTCTCTGCGGAACGCATGGCCCAAAAACCGGAGCTTCACGGAGAAGCATTCAACTTCTCGAACGAGAGTCCGGTGTCGGTTCTCAACCTGGTCGAGCAAATTCAAAACCTGATGGGTTCCGCGCTGGAACCGGTCATTCAGGATCGCGCCAAGAATGAAATTCGGCATCAGTATCTGAGCGCCACGAAGGCTCGCGAGCAGCTTGGTTGGAAGCCGCTGTTCACGCTGGACGAGGGTCTGCGCAGGACCATCGATTGGTACAGGACGTTTTTGGGAGTTCCGCAATGACTTTCAGGTTCCCGAGTCGTGCCGGGGAACAAGTAGAGCTGCGGCCATCCCCGGCAAATGCGTCGGCAGCGTTCGAAGAGGTGAGCGAACCATGAAGGTAGTGCTTTTCTGCGGCGGGTTGGGGCTTCGCTTGCGCGACTATGCGGAGAACATCCCCAAGCCTTTGGCGACCATCGGCTACCGGCGCATCCTTTTGCACGTGATGAAGTATTATGCCCACTACGGCCACAAGGACTTTGTCCTCTGCCTCGGACACCGCGCCGATGCCATCAAGAATTACTTCGTGCACTACGACGAATACGTCTCGAACGACTTCACCCTCACGGGCGACGGCAAGAACCTAAATCTGATCAATCGGGACATTCACGACTGGAAAATCACTTTTGTCGATACCGGCCTCAACTCGAACATTGGGCAGCGCCTTCGCGCCGTCGAGAAGCATCTTGAGGGCGAGGAGATGTTCATGGCGAATTACACGGATGGGCTCAGCGATTTGCCGTTGCCCGAGCACATCGATCACTTTCAGCGCCAAGGCAAAACCGCCAGCTTCCTTTGTATCCGGCCGAACCTGAGCTATCACCTCGTTACTCTGAACGGCGGCGATCTGGTGACCGGCATCGAGGACATCACCCGGAGCAACATTCGCATCAACGGCGGCTACTTCATTTTTCGCAAGAACATCTTCAAATACATCCGCGAGGGCGAAGAGCTCGTCCAGGAACCCTTCCGCCGTCTCGTCGCGGAACAGCAGCTCCTGGCCTATCGCTACGACGGTTTCTGGGCCTGCATGGACACCTTCAAGGATAAGCAGCAGCTCGACGACCTCTATGCGCAGGGGAAAGCGCCTTGGGAAGTCTGGAAGACTCCCGGCGGCATCTGAGTCCACGGAATGCTTTCCTTCCACTTCGCCAAGCCGGGTCGCGCGAACTACAAGGTTCTCTGTCTCGGCGCTCATTCGGACGACATTGAAATCGGCTGCGGGGGATCAATCCTCGAGCTTTTGCGGGGATACCGCAATCTGGAGTTTCACTGGATCGTGTTCAGTTCCGGCGGCGAGCGCGAACGCGAAGCGCGCCGCAGTGCGGCCCTTTTCTTGAAGGGCGCGGCGGCGAAAAACGTCCTCGTCCATGATTTCCGCAATGGCTATTTCCCTTCGATCATCGGCGAGATAAAAGACTACTTTGAGGACCTGAAGAGACAGCTTTCACCGGACTTGATCTTCACCCACGCCCGTCATGACCTTCATCAGGATCATCATGTTCTCAATCAGCTCACCTGGAACACCTGGCGAAACCATTCCATCCTCGAATATGAGATTCCGAAGTATGATGGCGATCTCGGTACGCCGAATTTCTATGTGCCTTTTAGCCGGAAGATCGCCGACCGCAAAATCAAATTCCTGATGGATTGCTTTGGAACCCAGCGGGACAAGCGCTGGTTCACCCGGGATACGTTTCAAGGCCTTATGCGGATTCGCGGCGTCGAAGTGAATGCCCCGGGACAATTTGCCGAAGGTTTCTACGCCCGCAAACTCCTGTTCGGAAACTGAACCGGTTGCGCACCAGGGAATGGAGGAATTGTATGGAAGAACGCAGTCGGAAGCCTCGCGTCAGCGTGGGGATGCCGGTTTACAACTGCGAGCGTTACGTTGCGGAAGCCATTGAATCCCATCTGCGCCAGACCTACACCGATTTCGAGCTTGTTATCACGGATAACGCTTCGACCGACCGCTCCGAGGAGATTTGCCGCGCCTATGCCTCGCGCGACCCGCGCATTAAATACCACCGCAATCCGGAAAACTTAGGGGCGGGAGGCAATTTTCGGCGTTGCTTTGAGCTCGCACAGGGCGATTACTTCCGCTGGACGCCTTCCGATGATGTTGTCGGCCCGGAACTTCTCGAGCTCTGTGTAGAAGTGCTCGATCGAGACCCTTCGGTGCTGGTCGCCTATCCCCGCACCCGACTGATCGATGCAAATGGACGCATCCTCCAGGACTATGACGAAAACCTTCACCTCATCAACGACCGCCCCAGCGCGCGCTTCGAAGGGGTGATGCGCAACCTGCGTCTTTGCAATCTGCAATATGGCCTCACGCGGAGGGAAGTGCTGGGCAGAACGGGTCTGATGCGAAGCTATACCGGCGGTGATATCCCCTTGATCCTCGAGCTGTCGCTCTACGGTAAATTCTACGAAGTGCCCGAGCATCTTTTTTATCGGCGAATGCACGAGAGCGCGGCCAGCGCGATGAAGGACGAGAAAGACGTCATGAACCTTTACGACCCCAAGAAACGCGACAGCATCTTTCTTTACCACTGGGTCCACTTGGGAGCCAACCTCAAATCCATCGCCCGGGCGCCCATCTCTTTTTCCGAAAAGATCCGTTGCTATGCCCTCCAGACGCGCTGGGCCATTTGGGACCGCAGCGAGTATTTCCAAGAGCTGACCGGCGCAATGGGCCAAGCTGCCCGAAAGCTCTCCAACCCGTAGTCTCTACTTGGTCCGTAGCGCAGGGCCGTAGGCTCCGGGCGGAGCTATCTCTTGCGCTCGCCCCCTCTCCCCACGGCTAAGTCGACGACGTGGCCCGTTTGCGGTGGGTTCCATCCCGGGCTTGCTCGGAGTCGCATTTCCGCAAACCAAAACCATTCCTGACTGTGGGGAACAGTGATGCCAGGAATCTGCAGCCAGTTTCCCTTTTTCTGCTCTCGGGCAGATTCCTTTCTTGGAACCAGTTGATAAAGAAAGGCTTACGCAAAAAGGTGTTTGGCATCGAGGCTGCCACAATATGTAGCATGACACTGACGCTTACTTTTCTGAACTCGCTTCCCGAACCTGGGGGTCTGGCTCTGATTGGGTTGAGCCTGATTATTGCGGCTTATGTCCTGAGAAAGAGACTCATCCACGTGCATCCGGACTTGGACGCCACCTCAAAGGCCGAGGCCCAGCCGAAGTAGTCCCGCCGTCTGTTCGATTTTCCGTTCCTCCTCCTCCCACGCTTTCCAAGCGGGGCGCTTGCCGGGCTTCTATCGAGCTTGGGACCCGACGGCATCGCTTTCATTGTCTGAGCCCTCGAAGGCTAGTGCTGTCCGCCTGGAGCTACGGGGGCAGCGCGAGGTTGCTCGGCAGGGCGCCGATCACGCGAGCAGTGTGGAACCCTTCGCGATGATTGCTGAAATGCAAAAGGGCCAGGCTCGCCTGCGCGAACCCGACCCTTTGGAAGTTTGCATCAGCTCCGCGCTTACCCCCCTAGCCGTCCACCGCGGGGCTAAGCCTCGAAGCCGAGCTGTTTGCCAACCTCGCCAGTCCCCGCTAGAAGTTGCAATTCACGAAGATTTCGATGCTGCCTGTTTTGAAGCCCGCAGGGACCTTGACTTCTAAGGTTTGCGGTCCGGTGAAATACTGGATCGGCCCGTTGGGAACCTGGATGCTGATGTTTCCCACGGTGCAGCCGGGCTGATTGAAAATCACAAAATGGTGCACGCCAGTCTCGACGTCTTCCACCTTCGCCGATTCCTGAGGGCTGGTTGCGCACACCGTGTTGGATACGCCGAGAGTATCGATCCAAGTCTCGCAGATGAAGGGTATGTTCTGGCCGGTGCTATTGACAAAGTTTGTGTCCATCTCGCGATTTCCGGTCGTCGTGCGCGCCTTGAAATTGTCGGTCTTGGAGTGCGACGGAATGAACCCGTGGAAGTCCCCTCCGGTGATCCCGCAGTCTATCGTACCCAGGGGGTCGGCCACTCCTAGCGTCGTGCAGCCGTCAATGTAGTTTTGTACCGGCGTGGCCCACGCCTTGTACTCGCCGCCGTTGTTCGGCGTATCCGCGTACGGCATGAGCTGGACGGTGACGGAATTGCGGCCGCTATCGAAGCCTGTGAGATGCTGGCAGCCGGTAACGACCACGCCGTTGATGTTGCCGTTGAGCACCGTGAACTGCCTGCATCTGGCCGGGTCCAGTGACAGCAGCGTTTTTCCTGAAGGGTCGGTCACTTGAAAAACATAAGTCCCGTCCGGCAGTCCCGCCGCTGTGGAAGGCGCGCCCGGCGGCGGTCCTCCGTCCAAGTAGACATCGGACTTGGACGCATAAATGTTGAAGTTCACGGCGCTGCCGTCCGGAAGCGTCGTGAAAATGGCCCCCGAGAGTTGCGCTTGAGCTGGGATACTACATCCCAGCAGTACCACAACTGCCAAGCCCAACCCGCACGCATACTTGAAAAAGTCTGGCTTCATCGATTCTCTCCTCATCTCTATCTCAATTTGAATTGGATTCACAAACTTCCCCTGCGCTTTTTGCTGCAAGACTCACGCCAGAGGGCGAGATTTCTTTCGAAATCTTCAAACAAAAGAATTCACGGCTCTTAAGCGGGAAGGGCGAAATCTTCTGCATCGAAATTCGTATGCGTCAGCCCAGAGATTTGCAGACTTGTGGCATTTGCATGCAGAGAATGTGTACGGCGCCGTGGGATATGCTTCTCCGGACATGCCCTAAGTTTGGCCATAATTGAGCTCTGGGCCGCGCCGCAAGAAGCCGGCGAGCCAGCGGAAACCTGATGCATCATCGCCTGATAATGTGTACCGCGCCTGGTGGCGTTACCTATCCCACCAACCTGTGGTCGCGTGGTTGCCGGTTGCTGTTACACTGATTTCGGTCAGTGACGTCCCGATCGGCAGGACATGTTCTTCGGAGGCGGGGTGATTCCAAGATGATTTCCGGCGGGACGCATCTCTGCGCGCGGCGCAAGCTCTTCGCCTGCTTTGCGAGCTCACGCGCATTCCGATGGCTTTTCATGGTGTCTCTGTTTGTGATTTCTCTTCAGTGTTTCTCCTGTAGCAGCTACAAGCCCTCTTCCACCACGCCTCCGCCGATTTCCGTGTCCGTGGCGCCCGCGAGCGCTCCCGTGACGGTCAATCAAATGAAGCAGTTCACTGCCACGGTGACGTACGACTCACAGAACATGGGTGTGACGTGGAGCCTGAGTTGCACCGGAAGCTGCGGATTGCTTTCTCCGAGCTCGACTGCGAACCCTATCACCTACACGGCACCCGCCAATGTACCGAATCCCGCCACGGTGACGCTGACGGCCAAGTCGAATGCGGACACCACGAAGACCGGCCAAGCAACGATCACGGTCGTCCAAAGCTCCACGCCCAACATCACCAACTTGAATCCGACGTCGGGACCGGTGGGCACCCCCGTGACCATCGCGGGAGCGAACTTTGGCGCGACGCGAGGCACGAGCACAGTA
>QHYP01000307.1 GCA_003224195.1 Acidobacteriota bacterium
CCCAGACGCACCGAGCCCCTAAGACCGTTATCGAGCCTGGAGAATTATTCGTCAAATGTTGCGAGGGTTCGCGTTTCGCAAGCGGTACTGGCCGAAGGGCCGGGGCCACTGCCCGCTCGGACGGGGCTGGCGGTGCTCTGGTGCCGTTCCAACTTATTCGGCCAAATACTCGCTGCCCATACCTCCCTGCCGCTTCTTCTCTGCGGGGAAAAGAGTTAGCTTCAAAAAGTTGGAACGGTACTGGGGGTTCTTCGTGTTCCTTAGAGCTTTGGGTCCGGGCCGTACTTCGCCCGGGCAGCTTCGACGAGCCACTCCTTCAGCACAATTCGAGACTGGACACTGACGTCAAGAAACGCAACGCCGATGCCACTGACCGCTTCGCGGTCACACGTGAGATCGTTCGGGGTCGAATATACGACTTTTCCCGAGCCTTCGAGAGATCTCCCCGCCGTATTGATTTTGATGGTGATAGGTGTGCCCGTAGGGAGGGGATTGTCCATGTCCACATAGCAGCCGTAAAGGCTAAGTTCCCTGATCCGTGTCTTCACGGTCGTTCCCGAGGCATCATCGTGCACCTCGGCGTCTGCAATAAAGGGATACCTGGGAGTACGGCGCCGCTCTTGAGGCATAGATTCACCGCCGAACCCAAGTTCCCGGATTATAAGCCTTGCGAGCTAGTCTGTGTCAAAAACTCCTGATTCCGGCGAAGGTGTGGGCGGTTACTTCAGTCCCAGTTTCTTGTCCTGAATCAGCAACCGAATCGCTTCTTGCAAACGCTTCGCGCGCGTTTCCTCTCGTTTCGCCGTCGAAATCCAGAGTACGTAATTGCGCCTGTGCGAAGGCGCCAAACGCATGAAGTTTTCCCAAGCCTGTTTCTTCTTGCGCAGACCCTGTTCCATGAATGCAGGAACGGACAGCGCCTTCGGCTTCGATTTGCGAGGCTGCGACTCGGCATTGGAATAACCCACTTTTGCGAGCCCAATCTCCGTCATCCGGCCTTCTTGAATCAGTTTCGCCACGCGCCGCCTGTTCAGCTCCGACCAGTTCTGATTGTCCGTCCGCGGGGTAAACTTCCTCGCGTAGCGGGTCTCGTCGATTCGCTTGATGATGCTGTCAATCCAGCCGTGACACAGCGCCTCTTCCACCGACTCTTCGTAGGACATGCAGCGCTCGCCTGTCTGCTTCTTCGGAAATACCACCCACACTTCTCTTTCCGACGCATGATGTTCGGCAAGCCACGCTCTCCAGCTTTCCCGGTCCGTCGCGGGAAAGGTCTTTAGAGTTTTCATTTTGGTTGCCGACAATTCTACATCGTCAAAACCACGCGGAACTCCGCATTGCCGCTCATCATTCGCGCGTAAGCCTCCGCCGCTTTTGCAAGCGGATATTTTTCGATCATCGGACGCACCCCGCTCAGCTCCGCAAAGCGCAGCGTGTCCTCGGAATCCGTCGGTGTTCCCGAGGACCATCCTTGAATACTTCGGCTTCCCATAATGAGCTGAACCGGTGTGACCTCGATGGGATCCATCGTCGCGCCCACCACCACCAACCTGCCATTCATTCCCAGCCCGCTGATCAGCTCCGACATCGCTTTCGAGCTTGGCGCCGTCGCCAGGATCACCTGTGCTCCGCCCAGCTTCTGCAGCTCCTCTGCTGCGTTCGCCGCCTTGCTGTCGATGTACACGCTCGCGCCGAGCTTCTTTGCCAGCGCCGCGTTTCCCGGCCCGCGCCCCACAGCCGCCACCTTGTAGCCAAACTTGCTCGCGAACTGAATTCCCAGATGACCCAGCCCGCCGACCCCCTGCACAGCCACCAGATCGCCGGGGAGCGCGCCGCTGTGCCGCAGCGCATTGTACGTGGTGATTCCGGCGCACAGAAGCGGCGCTGCCTCGGCGGCGTCCAGGCTTTCCGGAATCGCCGCCAGCGCCTCCACCGGCGCCACCATGTATTCCTGATACCCGCCGTCAATGCTGATACCCGTTATTTTCAAATTTGCGCAGTTGCGGAAATCCCCGCGGCGGCACGCCAGGCACGTTCCGTCCTGGCCGCCATGCCAGCCCACTCCCACGCGCTGGCCCTTGCTCCATTCGGTTACACCGGCGCCCAGCGCGTCGATCACGCCCACAACTTCGTGTCCCGGGACGCGGGGGTACTGAATCCCCGGCCAAGCTCCTTCTTTGACCAGCACGTCGCTGTGACAGACGCCGCACGCCTGCACTTTGATGCGCACCTGCCCCGCGCCCGGCTGCGGCACCTCTCGCTCGACGATCTCGAAATCTCCTCCTGGTCTGGGAACCTGCACCGCCTTCATTGGCGCTAACGCTACCCTTGTTGTTGCCATGTTGCCCTCCGGTTGAAATGTTGACGTACCTGACTTGGATGCTGTCCGCTTGCGACCGGGCACCGCCTATTTAGGTGCGGCATATCGGTTGACTCGCTTCCGTTTCGGGCGTTTGCGAGGACGGCCCACTGGACTCCTCGTACGCGGGGCGCGGGATGTCGATGATTAATTGGCACGAGTCGTCTTGCTCAGCGTTTTGCTCGGCGTAGATGGCGGGGAGGGTGCGGAGGAGCAGATTGGCGGTGTAGGCCATGACGGCGGCGCGGCGCGGGGTGATCTTGTTCCTGGCCTGGAGCTTATAGAGTTCGCCGAGGGAGTGGTTGATGTCGGCGGCGGAGCGGAATTCCTCGATGTCACCGATGAGGGCGGCAGCGAGGTCGGCCTGGTCGAGGTTTTGCTGGCG
>QHYP01000326.1 GCA_003224195.1 Acidobacteriota bacterium
GGATGCGATGAGCCGACATCGAGGTGCCAAACCTAAGCGTCGATGTGAACTCTTGGCTTAGATCAGCCTGTTATCCCCGGCGTACCTTTTATCCGTTGAGCGATGGCCCTTCCACGCGGGACCACCGGATCACTAGACCCAGCTTTCGCTCCTGCTCGACTTGTATGTCTCACAGTCAATCCGGCTTATGCTCTTGCACTCCACAGCGGGTTTCCAATCCGCTTGAGCCGAACTTTGGGCGCCTCCGTTACCGTTTAGGAGGCGACCGCCCCAGTCAAACTACCCGTCTGGCCGTGTCTCCCCGCCCGTCTCGGGCGGTAGGTTAGAGCGACAGAACGATCAGGGTGGTATTTCACCGTTGCCTCCCCTCCAGCCGAAACCGAAGGTTCATAGGCTCCCACCTATCCTACGCAGACCGAACCGTTACTCATGACCAGAGTGCAGTTAAGGTGCACGGGGTCTTTCCGTCTAGATGCGGGCATCCGGCGTCTTCACCGGAACCACAAATTCGCCGAGCCGTTCGCCAAGACAGTCGCTCTATCATTCCACCATTCGTGCAGGTCGGAACTTACCCGACAAGGAATTTCGCTCGGTTTCTCCTACTCCTTTCGCTGCCTGTGTTCATTACTGAAGCTATCGCCCGTATTTCTTCAATGCCTTCCGCCTTCAAGTGATTTCCCTGATTCATCAGGTGAAGAATCTTTCGGAACCTCGCGAAGTCGACCCGCTTCTTTGATTTAAGCGGATGCTTTTCAAAGAAGGGAACAATCCTTTCGGTGAGGTGATTCAGCCCCCGGACTCGGTAAGCCATTCGATCTTCGTGATTCTGTCGCACCACTCCACAACCGAAGAATCTCTTCAGTGCGTGGAGCAGTTGAACGTCACGTCGATGCTGAACGACCGTGAATTCGGGGAGCACTTGAAACTGGCAGGACATTTCTGGGTGCGGGTTGATCCCGACGTAGAAACAACCTTCGCCGTCAACAAAACCCACTACCCATTGGGCTTCTAGCTTCTCAGGATGCGACTGAACGTTAAGTCTCTGAGGGTTCTCCATTTTTTTCTCCTGGAGTCTTCCCTGCGGATTGTCCCCATGTCCGCCGGATTTTGACTGCCGCGTGCTACCGCGACGAGTACCGGACGGCTGTGCGAGGAGTTTCCCGCATATGGTTCAGTTTTACTAAGGCTGCGCTATCAACCTTAGGACCGTTATAGTTACGGCCGCCGTTCACCGGGGCTTCAGTTCAGGCCTTCGTCCCGACAAGTCGGGACTGAGCCCTCGCTTTAACCTTCCGGCACCGGGCAGGTGTCACCCCCTATACGTCGTATTCGACTTTGCAGAGAGCTGTGTTTTTGTTAAACAGTTGTAGAGCGCTATTCACTGCGACCGCTTCGGGCTATAAACCCTACCGCGGTACCCCTTCTCCCGAAGTTACGGGGTTAATGTGCCTAGTTCCTGAGCGAGCGTTCTCTCGAGCGCCTGTGGATATTCTCCTCGTCTACCTGTGTCGGTTTGTGGTACGGGCGCCTGGACGACTCCTTAGAGGGTTTTCCCGGCAGCGTGAACTCGGAGACTTTGCGGCCGTGCGGCCTCGCGCCCTGTCTCACCGTTGAATGACCCCGGGGATTTTCCTCCGGGATCCGGCTTTCACAGAGCGATCGGGATATCCATCGCCCGACTCCCCTATCCTTCTGCGTCACCCCTTCGTGATAACGTCGCCAGACGGGGCAGGAATGTTGACCTGCTGTCCATCAGCTACGCCTTTCGGCCTCACCTTAGGACCCGCCTAACCCTGAGCGGATTAACCTTCCTCAGGAAACCTTAGACTTTCGGCGACACGAGTTCTCATCGTGTTTATCGCTACTTATGCCGGCAGGGTCTCTTGCGTGGCGTTCAGCAGTCCTCTCGGTCTGCCTTAAGACTCCACACAATGCTCCCCTACCAAATCCAGAGATCCGAAGACCTCTGGAATTCCGCAGCTTCGGTCGCATGCTTGAGCCCCGTTGGATTGTCGGTGCATATCCGCTTGACCAGTGAGCTGTTACGCTTTCTTTAAAGGATGGCTGCTTCTAAGCCAACCTCCTGGCTGTCCGAGCGAATACACGTCCTTTCCCACTTAGCATGCAGTTCGGGACCTTAGCTGGCGGTCTGGGCTGTTTCCCTTTTGACCACGAAGCTTATCCCTCGTAGTCTCACTCCCGTGCTGTTGTCCACGGCATTCGTAGTTTGATTGGATTCGGTAACCTGAGTTGGTCCCTAGTCCATTCAGTGCTCTACCACCGTGGCAAATCGCACAAGGCTGTCCCTAAAGACATTTCGGGGAGAACGAGCTATAACGGAATTTGATTAGCCTTTCACCCCTACCCTCAGCTCATCCGAGCGATTTTCAACTCACAACGGTTCGGTCCTCCAGCCGCGGTTAAGCGGCCTTCAACCTGGCCAAGGGTAGATCATCCCGCTTCGCGTCTATTACCACGTACTAATCGCCCTGTTCGGACTCGCTTTCGCTGCGGCTCGCTTGCGCTTAACCTCGCACGTGACAATAACTAGCCGGCTCATTAAGCAAGAGGCACGCCGTCAGGCGTATCAGGACCGAAGTCCTGACATAGCCCTCCGACTGCTTGTAAGCATACGGTTTCAGGTTCTATTTCACTCCCCTCGCAGGGGTGCTTTTCGCCTTTCCCTCACGGTACTGGTTCACTATCGGTCGCCAGAGAGTATTTAGCCTTGGAGAGTGGTCTCCCCAGCTTCCCACGGGATTTCACGTGTCCCGTGGTACTCAGGATGCCGCTTCGAGTCCGGTCCATTTTCCGTTACGTGGCTCTCACACTCTTTGGCTCCGCTTTCCAGCAGATTCACGTAATGGCCGGTTTGGTAACTCTACTCACGCGGTCCTACAACCCCACCGTGCAAGCACGATGGTTTGGGCTGTTCCGATTTCGCTCGCCGCTACTCTCGGAATCTCTGTGATTTATTTTCCTCCAGGTACTGAGATGGTTCACTTCCCTGGGTTGGCTCATACCCGCCTATGTATTCAGCGGGCTGTGAAGCCGGTATTACCGGCTCAGGGTTTCCCCATTCGGACATCCCCGGATCAAAGCCTGCTTGCGGCTCCCCGAGGCTTATCGCAGCTTGCCACGTCCTTCATCGCCTTCTGGCGCCAAGGCATCCACCGTACGCCCTTAGTAGCTTGACCATAAAACTCACCCAAAGCGTCAATCTTGTAGCGGCCACCTTCAGGTGGCCACTCTCAGTTTCAACGCCCCGATTCCTGCGGCTCCATTTTTCCCGTGGTGCGATCACTCGCTTCGCGGGCTTTCGACTCCGCGCTCGTCGGGCTAATGGCAGAGTTCGCCTTGTTCCACAGTACTGCTCGACTCGAGCAGAACTTGTAATCGTCCACACCATCACTCCCTCGGGCCAACCGTAATCGGCCCGAAGTTCTCGGCGTGG
>QHYP01000025.1 GCA_003224195.1 Acidobacteriota bacterium
GGCGCGAGCGGGCCATGGCGAATGCCTTTTGGATCACCCGCGTGGCCGTCTCAGTCAAATGATACTTGGCAAGCTCGTCTTCCCGCGCCAGCGCCACGTCGATGACGTCGCTTCCCGCGCGCAGCTCGCCGCCGGTTCGTTCGCAGAGATAATCCACAATCACGTAGTGGTATTTGGGGCGCTTCCGCTCGCTTCCGTCCCGGGCATCGGAGGGAAAAATCCTCTCGAAGATCTCGATCATCTCGAGCACGCGCACCGTCAGGCCGGTCTCTTCTCGAAGCTCGCGCGCGCAGCCTTCCACCAGCGTTTCGCCCAGCTCGAGCGTGCCTCCCGGAATGGACCACTCGCCGCGCAGCGGCTCGCTGCCGCGGCGGATCAGCAGCGCGCGCCCGTCCTCGATCACGACGCCGCCGACGCCGACTATCGGACGCTCCGGAAATTCCCGCGAAGATGCCATTCAGATAGTGCTGCTCGACCGCGGAGAACGCCGAGGTTGCGCTCCTTGCTGCCGCGCGTGGTGCAGGAGTTGACTTCGCGCGCGGTATATAATACGCCATACGGTGCAGGGCCGGACTTCCTACAAAGTGCAGGGTTGACCCCCGGAGGAGGCAGCCGTGATTCGCTGTCCCGAATGCGCTGCAGAGATCGACGTCGACGAAGACGAAGTGGAAGAGGGCGAGATTCTCAGTTGTCCCGAGTGTGAAGTCGAACTCGAGGTCGTGCAGGTGCATCCTGTCCACCTGAATGTCATCTCCGATGATGACGACGAGGAGGAAGAGGACGAAGAAGAAGGTGAGGTCGGCACAAATGGAGACATGGGCAAAAAAGCCGAGGAAGACGAAGAGGAGGATGAAGAAGAGAAGAAATAATCTCTGGTCGGCGCTTTCTGCACCGGCATCCCCGCTCGCCTGCCACGCCATCCAATCCAGAGGAGCTGCCGCATGACGCCCGCCCGCCCCATTGCTACAGTCGGCGCGGCTTTCCTCTTCTCATTTTCCGGGTTACTGCCGCTCGTCGCCCAGGAGCCGGCAGCAAGCGCGGCGCCGCGGGCGTCACCGACTCCGCCAGCCTCCGCAGCGCCTTCCACCCCGGTGAAGAAAAAGAAGCACAGTCATGCCGACGATTTTTTGATCCGCGGAACGGTCTTCACCCCCGTGGGACTTTCTTTTCCCGGAGCGGAGCTGCGCATCCGCCGCGCCAGTGAGAAGAAGTTCCGCTGGGAGACGCAGACCAACTCACGCGGGGAATTTGCCGTGCGCGTGCCTCAGGGAGCGGACTACGAACTCGTCGTGCGCGCCAAGGGTTTTGCGGAGCAGACGCGTGCCCTCGATGCGAAGAGCGGGCGTGAGGAGTCTCTGGTCTTTCGCATGGAAGCCGTGAAAGTTGGAGGGAAAAAATGAAAATCCCGCGGCGCATCGCCGTGGCCGCAGCCGCTATTTTTTTCCTGGCCGGAGCGGCGGTGGCGCAGGACTCCAAGCGCGAAGCGCAACTCCGCACCGTCCGCGGCGTGGTTACGGACAAGCAGGATTCGCCGATTGTGGCAAGCGTGGTCTTTCTCAAGAACACGCGCACGCAGGCCGTGCAGAGCCGCATCGCCGACGAAGAAGGGAATTATCGTTTCAGCGGCCTCGATCCCAACGCGGACTATGAGATTCACGCGGAAAAAGACGGCGCCAAGTCTCCGACGAAAACCATCTCCAGCTTTGATACGCGCAAGGACATCGTGCTCAACCTGAAGATCGATCGCAAGCGCGCCTGATCGAGCCTCTTGCGGAACCCGGCCGGGCGGCGGGCTGCTCGCCGGCGATGCGCAATTTTTTAGTCGGGTACGGCGGCTTCGTTGGCGACGCGAAATTCGGCTTTCGCACCTTTTGATGGAGCCTGGCCCGCGCCGGCGACGGATTGGCCGCCGCCGATCCACACGCTCACGGCGCCTTTAGGGACACGGCGCTTACCGTCTTCGTCCACTACGCTGAGCTCGCGGTCGCGCAGCGTGAAACTCACGGTCTTTTTTTCACCGCGATCGAGGTGAACCCTCTGAAAACCCGCGAGAGAGCGCAGCGGCGCGCCCTCAATCTCCGGATGAGTGAGATAGAGCTGGACGACTTCGTCGCCGGGCGCGGCTCCGGTGTTGGCGACGTTTACGGAAATGACGACCGTTTCGCCTGCAGCCGCCTCCGGCCGGTCCACGCGCGCATCACTATAGTCAAACGTCGCGTAGCTCAATCCGTAGCCGAACGGGTACAGCGGCGTTTCGGAAAAATATCGGTAAGTGCGGCGGTTCATCGAATAATTTCCGAAGGGCGGAAGCTGCGCCACGGACTGATAGAACGTCACCGGCAAACGGCCCGCGGGGTTGTAGTCGCCCGATAGCACATCGGCAACAGCCGCGCCGCCTTCTTCGCCGGGATACCACGCTTCGAGAATCGCGGCGGCGTTCTGCTGCGCCCAATTCACCGCCAGCGCGCTGCCGCTGGTAAGCACGACGATGAGCGGCTTATGCGCGGCAGCGACTGCTTCGAGCATCTGTTCCTGCGGCCGAGGCAAATCGATGTCCACGCGGTCGCCGCCAAAAAAGCCCGGGCTGCTGGCGTCACTCTCCTCGCCCTCGAGTTGCGGCGCAATGCCGACAACAGCGATCACCACATCGGCCTGGCGCGCGGCAGCGGCCGCTTCATCCAATAAATTCGGAGACACCCACAGAAGCCGCGCCGCGGATCCCCAGCCCGATTGAAAATATTCCATGCGGATCGGATAGGCGTGTCCTGCCTGGAGATGCACGAGCGCCGTCATCGTGCGCTCGCTGTGGCGGCTCCAATCATCGACAAGCAATTTCCCATCGAGATAGAGCCGGAAGCCGTCGTCGGCGCTGCCGCCGAGGCGGTAATCGCCATCCACCGGCGCAATCAACTCGCCGCTCCAGCGCGCGGAGAAGGTCTGGCCGGACACGCCGGGTGCGGGCGGGTCGCCGTTCCAGTTGAAGTTTATTTGAGGATCGACGCGCTCAAGTACGGACGCACCTTGCAGAATTACGTTGTTGAAAAACTCGGCCTTCAGCCCCGGCTTCGAGCCAGCCCCGCCTGTCCGCAAGACGCTGGGCGGAACCGCCAAGGCGCTGGTTTCGGTGAGCGGTGCTCCGGGGGCGTAGAGAACATTCGCGCCTCGAAATTTCTGACGAATGCCTTCGAGCACGGTCGTCCAGCGCGACGGCGTACCGTTGTAATTCCCGAGCAGCACGTCTTCGGAGTCCGCGGTGGGCCCGACGACGGCAATCGTTTTGAGATTTCGCTTGAGCGGCAGGGCGTTGCGCTCGTTTTTCAGAAGAACAATCGCTTTGCGCGCCGCTTCGAGAGCCACCTGGCGATGCTCCGGCGTGTCGTTGTCTGCGAGGGTCAGCTTCGACCAGGGCACGCGCTCCGATGGATCAAACATTCCCAGGCGGAAGCGCGCATCGAACAATCGCTTGATTGCGCGGTCCAACTCTTCCCGCGAGAGCAGGCGATCCGCCACCGACAGCGGCAGAACGCCGTATTCGCGCCCGCAGCTCAGATCCGTTCCGGCCTTCACGGCCACGGCGGCGGCCTGCTCCAGGCTCAACACATACCCGTGTCCTTGATAGATGTCGCCAATGGCGCCGCAATCGGAGACGACGTAGCCTTTGAATCCCCATTTGTTGCGCAGCGTGTCGAAGAGCAGGGGGCTCGCGCAGGCGGGCGCGCCTCGCACGGAGTTGTACGCGCACATCACCGAATCCGCCTTTCCCTCAACGACAGTGGCGCGAAACGCGGGCGCGTAGGTGTCGGCGAAATCGTGCACCGAGACGGGCACGTCGTCGCGATGGCGAAAGGCCTCCGGACCACTGTGCACAGCGTAGTGCTTGGGCGTCGAAACTGTTTTCAGATATTTGGCATCATCGCCCTGCAAACCGGTTACGAAGGCCACGCCCATCCGCGCGGTGAGGAACGGGTCCTCGCCATAGGTCTCCTGGCCGCGGCCCCAGCGCGGATCGCGGAAGATGTTGATGTTGGGAGACCAGAACGTCAGCCCGAAGTAGCGGCCGAAATTGCCGTGTTGCACGGCATCGTTGTACTTGGCACGGGCTTCGGTCGAGATGATGTCCGCGACACGGTGGACGAGATTTGTGTCCCAGGTTGCAGCGAGCCCGATAGCTTGCGGAAAAACCGTCGCGTGGCCCGCGCGCGCGACCCCGTGCAGCCCTTCGTTCCACCAGTTGTACGGCGGAATCCCGAGCCGCGGAATTCCCGGAGCAATGTCCTGCATCTGCGAAGACTTTTCTTCGAGCGTGAGGCGCGAGACAAGATCGTTGACGCGCTGGTCCGCCGGCAAGTTGGGATCGAGATACGCCGGCTTCGTCTCGGTGCTTGGCGCGGGCTGCTGGGCGAGGACGCAGGAACTATTCAGGGCCATCCAGACTACGGCCGCGGTTCGGCAGATGCGCATTTTTCCTCTCCTGGACGAGAGCGAGACCACTTAACCACAGCACCGAGCAGGTCGATCTTTTCTTCGAGGGTCATCTGAGCGAGGATCGCGTCCACGTGTCGCTCGACGTCCGCAAGGGCAGGAGCAGTCGATTGGGTGGAGGATCGGACGGAAATCAGCAAGACCAACACAAAAACAGCGAGGGCAAAGCAAGTCTTTCGCATCACCAACCCCTGCGCAATATCGATTTGGCAAGCCGCCAAGACTGTATCGAAAAACGCCCAGGCGGGAAAGACAGCGTTTCGGGCTGGCAACAGGGCGAAGGAGGGCAGGGTGTGTCGATTGGGTGGTAAGCGCGGGCGCGCCGCCACGGGTCGAAACCGCCTTTTCAGGCACAATAGGAATCAGTGAGGATCCTGGTGCCGGCGGGGGGAATCGAACCCACGGCCTAGGGATTATGAGACCCTCGCTCTGCCACTGAGCTACGCCGGCATGCAGCAGGTTTTGATGGTACGGGCTCACCTCAACAAGTGTCAAGGAGGCCGCCAGACCAACGACGGAGCGTCCAGTGCTTCTCAGCCTAGTGCGAGGAGCAGGCAAGGCACCGTGCGCCGTCCCCTCAGAAGTCCCACCACGCCTAGTACTGTCGTACTGTTGACCCTAGCCGTCCCAAAACTTACCCTCGACACGGTGAAGTTAGAAGAGGCAGCCGCGCTTGGCGAAAGCCAGGCGAAGAGACTGCCCGGGTAGGTGTGTACCGTTACGCTATGGGTTGTTCGCTTTAGCCAGTTGACTTTGCCATAACCGGAGTAGACTGCCTTCGCTGCAGTTCGAGTAGCGCGGAGGCAAGATGTCCAAGTACCTCGCGGTTGTGGTGTTAGTGATGTTGGTCCTGGTTGGAGCGATGGGCCTGAAGAACGTCGTCACTGCTCATAGTGATGGTTCACCAGTGATGGCGAACGGTACAGGGCCAGTTCCGAATCCGCCGTGGATGGCGAACGGCACCGGGCCAGTTCCAAATCCGCCCTGGAAGGCGAATGGAACCGGTCCAGTTCCAAACCCACCCTGGAAGGCGAGCGGAACAGGGTCCATACTGTAACCGGCTCTGGAACAGTTAGCTAAGTCAACAGCCACGGCGCAGTGGGCCGTGAACTGGACCAGAGCACGAAAGCCAGGAATGTGCTTGGTCCAACGCAATTTGTGATCTGGTTCCTGGGGATCTCCCTTGAAGCGACCGTGGTTGTGTGCGCGGTTCTTCGAGGCTCCTTCCGCCGCTACATCTTTCTTAATCTTTACATGGCCGCCACACTCCTTGTGGAGATCGGCCGGTTTCAGTTTCTGAAGCATTTTGGTTCCAACTCGTTTGAATTCATCTACTTCTACTTTTACTCCGACGCCCTGCTCACCATCCTTCTCTACTTTGCTCTGATCAGTCTATACACCGTCGTTTTCGACGAGATGAAAGCCGAGAAATACGTCCGCTTTGGCGCCGTGCTCTTGTTGGCGGGTACCAGTCTGTTTACTTATGCGGTCGTCCACCAGTCCTCCGCGAAAATCCTGACTCATTTCGTCTTCGAGTTGTGCCAAAATCTCTACTTTGTCGGGCTGGTTCTTACGTTCGTTCTCTGGGGCGCAGTGCTTAAGCTGCGCGAGACGCGGACTCGAGTGATCCAGTTTGTGCTTTCCCTGGGCGTGTACTTCAGCGCGTTCGCAGTCACCTACGCGCTGCGCAATCTGTTCCCCAACTTTCAGACGCCTTACCTCGCCCAGGCCATTGGGTTTTTCCTGCCCTTCGCCTGGGTCTATACCTTCTGGCGGGTGCCTGAAGAAGCGCGTCTTGCTCCTTCGCGCGTCACGGTGGTGCCTCGATGATGGCCGCGGTGATCCTCGTGGTGTCCTTGGCGGCTTTGCTGCAGTTTTTCATCTCGTACTGCCGTTCATTGATTGCCGCTTCGGCCAAGCAGCCGCTCTCCGTGGAAGTGCAGGAAGTCACGGGCATCACAACCGGAGCGCGCGGCGAGGACTATCCTCGCGTGATGCAGCTCCTTCAGCTTTGCCCCGAGCGCCCGCAGGACCGCGGCGAGGTCCGCGCCGTGAAGGGTTATTTCCAACTTCTCCAATTGATGCGAGCTACGCTTGCGCGCCCGCTGCCCTCGCTGCACGATTGGACGGAGTTCCAGCTGGGGCAGTGTACCTATTTTGCCGCAGTGGCGCTCGACCGACGTATTGCCTTTAGCCGCGAGATGCTCGCGGCCCAACTCGACGATTCGCTCTAAGCTCCCCTTTTCCGCCGCCAGCAACGCGCTGACTGAAACGAAACATTCACTTTTCTTTGCTGCGCATTTTCCCGTCCACATGCTAGACTCACGGCGTTCCCTCCTTCACCGGAGTGGGAGCGTCCGCAGCGCAAAACGCACCGGTGACGACAATCTGCACGCAGTGTGGGGCGGTGCTGCCCGCAAGGGTCAGCTACTGCCGCTTCTGTGATTCATCTTTCTCAACTGAACTTGCGCCGAAGACAGAAAGGACTGCCGCGGCGCGCGCTCCGAGCGGCAATCTCCCGCTCGATCGCCCGGACGATGCGGTCTGGCGCGCGGAATTGGCGCACCGCCTTGCGGCATACCGCGCGCGGCGCCGCAGGTTCGCGCCCAATGAGGCACAGACGGAGCTTCCTTTCGACAGCGCACAGCCTCGAAGGCGCCCCGCCGCAGCCGTCTCCGTGGCGGAAGTGCCTGCTTCACCTGCGGTGCCGGAGGAGGAGTTCGCCTTCACGATCGCAATCGGCCGGCAGGCCAAGCCCGCGCGCGACCCGTTTGAGGAGAGCCGCATGGAGATTGACGTCTCCGTTCCGCCGGACACGGAATCGTACGAGGCGGATGCTGAAGCGGACCCACCGGCGCAGTCTTCGATTTCGCCGCTCTTCCCCGTGACGTCGTTCGCGGAGCGCCGCCTGGCCGCGCTGATTGACTTCGCATTTCTGCTGTTCGCGTATGGCGGCTTCCTGACGCTCTTCGGTTCGCTCGGAGGCCAATTCACTCTCAGCAAGCTCAACGCCGCGGTGTACGCCGCGACGCTTGCGCTCTTCTATTTCCAGTACTTCGCGCTCTTCACGGTTTTCGGCGGCACGACCCCCGGCATGATGCTTCGCAATCTTCACCTCGTCAGGTTTACGGGTGAGCCGCCCACACCAAAACAGTTGCTTCTGCGCACCCTGGGCTACCTGCTCTCCGCCGGAAGCTTTTTTCTCGGCTTCGCCTGGGCCTACTGGGATGAAGACCAACTGACCTGGCACGACCGCCTCTCCCGCACGTACTTGACTTCGGGCGGCAGTTTGTCGCATGCAGACACGTGCCGCACGATGCATCGCGCCTGAGAACCCGGCCAATTGGCGAGGGCAGCTACTTGCACCGCTCCTGCCGGTTCATCGGACGGCCCTCCTCTTGCCCCTGATTCGATGACGCGCCGCGCAAGTGGCACTGGATTGTCACCGGGGCTTTTTCGGGACAGAATCCACGCGCGAACCCGAATGAAATCCAGATAAGGAGATCCTATGATTCGACTTCGCATGAGACTGGTTCTTCTGCTTCTTATTTGCGGGCAGCAGCCGCTGCGGGCGCAATCGTTCAACTCCTGGCAAACGGATCTCACCCGGCAGCAGAGCTACACTCTGAAACGCGCGTCGAGCGCGGACACGACCGGCGGAAACGCGGACTTCCGGCCGATTGAACCGGGGAAGACTCTGACGCTGCTCGACGCCGATGGGCCGGGAGTCCTCACGCACATTTGGATCACCCTGTACAGCCGGGAAGCGTATCACCTGAAGAAACTCGCGCTCCGGATGTATTGGGATAACGAAGACTCGCCGAGCGTGGAGACTCCCTTGGGCGATTTCTTCGGGCTCGGCCTCGGCGATTACCACACCTGGGAGTCGGAGCTTCTCTCCGTGGCAAATGAAGGGGCTTTGAATTCATTCTTTCCCATGCCGTTCAAAAAGCACGCACGGATCACGATCGCGAACGAAGGGTTGCGAAGAGTCGAAGCGTTTTACTTCAACCTCGATTACAGGGCGTACCGGGAGCCGCTTCCGGAAGGCACTTTGTATTTTCACTCCCAATACCGCCAGGCGCAGCCGAATGCGGGTTGGACGAACAACTGGCAGTCCAACGGCAATCCGTCCGTTGAAGAAAAGAAGAACCTGAGTGGCGAAGGAAACTATGTGTGGATGGAGGCGGCAGGGCGAGGCCACTTCTTCGGCGTGACCATGTCCGTGCTGCAAAACCAGGACGGCTGGTGGGGCGAGGGCGACGACATGTTCTTTATTGACGGCGAGACGCGACCTTCCATCAATGGCACCGGCTCCGAAGATTATTTTCTTGGGGCATTCGATTTTGGGCGCGGCGCGTTCTCCTATCGCACCTACGGCGCGCCGGTGAAAGGCGAAGAACGCGCTGGCAGCCGTTCTTCCGTCTATCGCTTCCACCTGGATTCGCCGATTCCGTTCACGAAATCCATCCGCGCGACGATCGAGCACGGCCACGCCAATCACCGCTCCGACAATTTCTATTCGGTCGCCTACTGGTACCAAACGGAGCCCCACAGTGCGTTTCCTCCGCTTCCGCCCGTGGACCAGCGCATACCCCGGCTTCAGCCCGTCGGCGGGCCGGGGAATTCCGCGGAGCTTCGCAAGTAGGAAGGGGAAAACCAGGTGGGGTCAGCGCGGGCTGTGCTGCTCGGGTTCGCAGCTACTATTTCTTCACAACCTGGTCGGAGAAGACTTTGCCGTCTCGGATATTGATGCTGCGGCGGGCGTGCTGCGCGATGTCGTGCTCGTGGGTGACGAGGATGATTGTATTGCCCTGGCTGTAGAGGCGTTCGAACACGCCCATGATCTCCTCGCCGGTCTTCGAATCGAGGTTGCCCGTGGGCTCATCGGCGAGCACGATGGAAGGCGAATTGACCAGGGCGCGGGCGATCGCGACACGCTGGCGCTGCCCGCCGGATAGCTCATTGGGCTTGTGGTGCATCCGCTCCGTCAAGTCCACCATGGCGATGGCTTTCTTGGCGCGCTCGACGCGCTCTTCGGCCGGCGTGCCGTTGTAAATCAGAGGCAGCTCGACGTTGTGCAGTGCCGTGGCACGGGGCAGCAGATTGAACGTTTGAAAGACGAAGCCGATCTCCTTGTTGCGGATGTAGGCCAGCTCGTCGTCGTCCAGCTCGCTTACGAGACGCCCGGCGAGCCAGTAGCGCCCGGAAGAAGGCGTGTCCAGACAGCCGATGAGGTTCATCAGCGTGGATTTTCCGGAACCGGAAGGGCCCATGATCGCGACGTATTCGCCCTTGCGAATTTCGAGATCGATCCCGCTCAGCGCGTGGACCTGCTCCGCGCCCATCTCATAGACCTTGGTCAGCTCTTCGGTCTTGATGACGGTTCCGGCGCTGACCAGGTCTTCGCGATAAGACTCCGCCGATGTCGTTTCCACGGGCATGGACCGTTCCTTGAAACTCCTCTGTTTCGGTTATACGTCAGCTCTGCTGGTCTTCGGCTTTCTTCGGCGCGGAGTTGTCCACCTTCACCGCAGCCTCCGGCTTGAGCGTGCGCAGAGCTTTATAACTGCCGGTGACGATCTCGTCGCCGGATTTCAATCCGTTCTTGATCTCGATATCGGTGACGCCCGTGATTCCTGTCTCGACCGGCGTGAACACGGCCTTCTTGCCGCGCACCAGAAACACGCCCTGCACCTCATCCTTTTTCGGATCGCCCGGGGCGGGGGGCGGCGGTGCGGCCAGGGTCACGCCGCTTTCGGAGTTTTTCTTCGCCTGTTTGGCTGCTTCCTCGAGATCCTTGCGCGTACGCACCGCAAGCGCTTGGATGGGCACGGCAATCACGGCCTTACGCTCGGCGGTCTTGATTTTTGCGGTTGTCGAAAGGCCGGGGCGCAGATTGTCCGGCGGATGGTCAAGGGTGATGACGACCTTGAAGTCTTTTGCTTCCTGCGTGCTCGTGGTCGATTGCGTGGTGGCCAATCCCGAGCTGCGCAGGATCGCTTGCGAGCCGATCTCCGTCACCTTGCCTTTGAAAACTTTCCCCGGCACCGCGTCGATGGTCACGTCCGCATCTTGGCCCATCTTGACGTTCACGATGTCGGTCTCATCCACCTTCACCTCGGACGTTACAACGGACATGTCCGAGAGGGTCATCAAGAAGCTGCCGTTGGAGTTCTGAATGCCGGGCACAACGTATTCCCCGACGCGCACCGGCAGGTAGCTCACAATGCCGTTGATCGGCGATGTGTATGTCGTCTTGCGCAGAACATCTTTTGCGCGCACGAGCACGGCTTTGTTCTGATTGATTTGTGAGCGAGTCTGGTCCAGTTGCGCCTTCAGCGACAGCACGCGCGCCTTCGCCGATTCCACCGACGCCACCGCCCCGTCGTAAGAAGTCTTCCTCTGGTCGAAATCCTGCTTTGGGATTAAGCCATCTTTGTAGAGACCTTGTCCGCGGTCATAATCCAGTTTGGCCTTCTCCAGATTGGCTTGCTGCGACAGCAGGTCCGCTTGCGCCGCTTTGTAGCTCGCTTCGGCAGCCTCTGCACCGGCTTCCGACGAAGTGGTTGCCGCTGACTGCGCTTGCACGTCGGCATTTGCCTGGACGTTCTCCTGCGTCAGCAGGACGTCGCCCTTCTTGATGTGAGCTCCTTCCTTGACCACAATGTCCGTGATTCTGCCAAAGCCTTGCGCGGTCACGTTGGTGTAGGTTGTCGGCTTGACTTCGCCCGAGGCAGTTACCAGGGAAACCAAGTCCTGCGTCCCGACCTTCGAGGTCTGCACGGTGACGACGCCCTTATTCGCTTGCTTCACGCTGAACAGGACGATGCCGCCGGCCATGACCACCACGCCCGCTCCGATCGCTATTTTGTGCCACGTCTTCATCGTCTTCCCCTTCAATCGCTTACGCGTTGGTTGCGCAAGCGAGACGTGCCTCTACGCCTTGCTCTCAAACCAGTTCACGCGCAGAAAGGAGTCCTACCCACCCTCACTTCTAAATACGCAGCCGGGAGTCAAAAGTTTCGCTAAACGGTTGATAACCGCAGCGGAAAAGAGGCTCTCCAAACAGCGCTGGAATC
>QHYP01000026.1:0-6428 GCA_003224195.1 Acidobacteriota bacterium
TCGGGACAAAGCGTCAATGGCATCCCCATTCTCTCGAATCGCACGCTCACGCAAAGCGTCCGCGTGAAGGAAGACCAGACCACGCTCGTCGGCGGGCTCTTCGACCAGCAAGAGACGCGCACGTTCAGCGGGCTCCCGGGTTTCTCGCAGATTCGCGGCGCGAGGTATTTCTTCGGCGCGCGAAGCGATCAGTCCATGGACACCGAACTGCTCATCCTGGTGACGCCGCGGCTTCTGCGATTGCCGAACCGCATCTCAAAAGCGATTTATGCGGGACGCGGCGGTGGCGCGCCTCGACGCGGAGAAATTCTCCCTCAGCCGCTGCCACCTCAGCCGCAACCGTTTCAGCCGCAACCTCAGCCGCCTCTGCCTCAGCCGCCCCCACAGCCCCCGCCGCAGCCGCCTCAACCGCCGCTGTAGCCGCGGTCTTTAGACCGCGGGAATCGTCAGCGAATACCCCGCCAGCCGCTCAAGCACCGCCAGCGGGGACCGTTCCGGCGCGACCAGCGCCTCGCGCGAGACCAGGAAAGTCTGTTCCAGCGCGTACTGGCCCTCCAGCACGGCGTGGCTCACGCAATCCGTAAAAACAATCCACGTCGCATCCGGCGGAAATTCCCAGCGCTGCTTCGGACACTCGGCTTGAAACGCGGCGTCTTCCTTCATCGCATTGTGGCAGCGGTGCATGAAGACGTCGTAGGGCGAGCGCCTGATGAAGGGCGCGAGTCCCGGCAGAAGCCGGGAAGAACGATGCGCCAGCGCGCGGAGCCATTTCGCGGCGGGATGGCCGCTCGGCGCGCCGGGAATACCCAGCGCTTCGGCGAAGCGCGGCGCGATGGCCTCGAACGTTTCCGAAGTGATCCACACGCGGTTCTTGCTCGGGTTGATGTTGGTGAAGAGGCGCAGGATGCGGTCGCCGTTCGTGGGGCGCGTGGGGAAGGAGTCCACGTGCGGCAGGTCGTTGCGCGCGCGCGTCCGCGCCGGGCGGCCTTTTTCTTCCAGCGGACGGTAGCTGGCGAAATCGAGCTTCCATTTTCCCGCATACGGCGGCAGCAGCTTCTCCAGAAACTCTGCGGCCCTCTGCGAATAATCGCGCAGAATGGCGCGCAGTTTTTCCGCTTCCGCCGCTTCGGACTTGTCGAGTCCCGTGACGCGGTCTTCGCCCGGCCGATACGCGATGTTTTTGTGATACGCGGCGCTGGTCTGCTTCTGCCCGAGCAGGAATTCGCGCTCTTCCGCAGAAATGGGGAACGCCGTGCGCGGGAAGTACAGGTTGATCGCTTCGCGATCACAGAAAAGGATGTTCCCCGCTTCCAGCTCCGCGCAGAGCCTCGCGGCCGGCTGTTCGCCCACTGCGACGAGCCGGCTCATCCCCGGCGCTTGGCTTTCCGGCATCATTGGCGATGGCGCCGCTGTCATTTTGCGCTCCGGCGACCACAGCATACGTTCGCCGGCCCAGCCTGACAAGCCGCGGCGAGCCCTGTGCGGGACGCCCATCAGCTTTGGGCGTGCGGGGCGCAGAGTCGCCGGATTTCGTCCCAGTAGCACAGGCACTCTTGCCTGTGCGCCAGTCGAAGAGGCCGTGGCGATGACCCGAAACCACTTAGACGTATTGTCGCGTTACCGCACATCTGGCTCACCAATACTCCACTTCTCCGGTTACCGCGTTAATCGGGACTTAGGCTCTAGTCGGTGCAGCGTCGCCGATAACTGGCGTTAGCACGCAATATAGGAGGCGGCCACTTTGCGGTAGCTTCTGACCCGTTGGGGAACTGCGATTTGGTCCGCGACATTGGCATGCAGGTGTGCATAAAGAGACACGCAACCGCTTTCGCGGCCTCTAGGATGCTACCTTGGTGAAGCTGAAGGATTATCGTGCAAGCCAGTCCACCAGGCCCGGCGCACGACTACCTGGGAACGCGGAGCACGCGATGACATCCGGACAAGGAAAAGTACAACCGCTGTCCACGATCGGCTTGGTGATGTGCCTCTTCCTCGCCGGAACCCCGGCGAATGTTTCTTTCGCTCAAGAGACATCCGTGGCCCCGCTTACGGCAGATCAGGTCGTGCAAAGAATGGTGGAAAGGAACGAACAACGCGCCCAGGCCCTGGAGAGTTACCGTGGGACCCGCATTTATAATCTCGAATATCACGGATTGGCGAGTAAGAGCGCGACACTGGTGGTGGCGATGACCTACCGGCGGCCTAACGAAAAGAAATTCTGTATCCTTTCGGAGAGCGGCTCAGAACTCTTGCAGGGGCGAGTCTTGAAGCGACTTCTCGAAGCAGAGGTAGAGGCCATGCAGGAGGAACAACGCCGGCAGACGGCGATGGGTCCAAAAAACTACGAATTCCGCCTTGTAACGTATGAGCGGACAGGGGATCAGGGCTTCTATGTCCTCGAAGTTACGCCGCGAATCAAGAATAAATTCCTGTTTCGCGGCCGGATTTGGGTAGACGGACAGGACTTCGCTGTGGCGCGCATGGAAGGCGAACCAGCCAAAAACCCCTCGTGGTGGACCAAGCGAAATGCCATCCACGTCACCTATGAAAAGATAGGCGAATTCTGGCTACCGGCACGAAATGAAACCAATACGCAAGTGCGCATTGTGGGGCATTCTTTGCTGACAATCGTTTATCGGGACTACGAGATTCTGAACCGGGGCGCCATGCAGGTCACCGCAACTTCGGGAAGCATGCTCGGCTGCCCTGGGGAGCGGGCAAAGTTGTCCCAGGCTCAACCATAACGCCGACCTTGTTTTCAACAGCGCTTCCCCCCAAAGTTTGGCCAGTTCACTTGCAAAAGGCGACTTCTGCAGGAACTCCGCCGGCGAGCTCTGCAAGTTGCGAGCGGGCCAGTTCTGGCTGCTTCTTCCGCAGGGCCGGCGAGCAGAATAACTGTCCCAAAGGGACAGTCCATCATTTTGGGTGAAGTCACCAAGAACCTCTGCACCGTCGCGTTACCGGACATCTGACGTAGTGGGACTTCACATCTCCGGTAAGCGCGTTAATCAGGGACTAGGTTACTCCACAGGCGCATAGACCGTTACCAACAGTTATCCGCTGCTAGTGTCTTGGGTTACCCGTTGCGACTCTCGGCTTACAATAGATGTGTCTTAACCTATGAAATTCCGATTATTGGCGACGATTATTGCCGTTTTTGCGAGCGCCCACACAGCGCGGGCACAGGCGATGTTTCCGCCGGAAACGGATAATGCAGCGCTGCGTTATTGGTTTGCTTTGGCGGAGGTGCGTGAACCGCCTGATGACGATGCGACGTGGCATTTGTTCGGAGAGACGATCGCTGGTCGGGTTGCGTGGGACGAAAAAAAACTTGGGCCGATTTTGGATTCCAACCTCGACGCACTTCGCACCATGCAGCGGGCCACGAAGCTGCCTATCTGCCACTGGGGATTCGATTACCGGAACGGGGCGAGGACTCCGGTCTGGTTCCTTATGCGAGCGGGGCTGCTGTCCCATTTGAATGAACTCCAAGGAATACGCGAGATGGCGCAGGGCGATTCGCGAACGGCCGTAGATACGTGGCTGGCTGGAGTCCACTTTGGGCAGGATATGTCACGCAGCGGTCCAGTGATTGCAGCACTTGTTGCCCATGCGATAATTCTGGATAACCTGCATCCGCTTCGCGATAGCGCCCGGCAGGAGAAATTGAACGAGGAGCAGAAAACAGAGCTGTCTGTTGTCGTGAAAACGATGCCGGAGGATGGCTTCGATTGGGGAGCGGCATGGGGTGTGGAATTCGCGATTGGAGATCAGTTTCTTCAAAAATCGCGAACGGCGGGTAAGCCGGAGAGTGATGATAAGATTCACGCTTACGAGGAATACATGCTGGCGGCGCAGGCCGCGCTACGTGAACCTCCGGCTGAGGCAAAGTCCCGAATCGCTGATTTGGAGTCAAAGCTTCGCAGGCTAGGCAAGGTGGAACAGAACTTGATTCCAGGCCTTCGTGTAACTAATGAGGCGCGAATCCGGCTGGCAACGGCGCATCAGGAATTGATGCAAGCGCTCTCTGCGAAGTAGTGCTAGCCACACAATCACACAGTCTACTTGCCTGGTAAGTCGGATAACCGGACATGTAGCCCTCGCGGTCCACAAACGGGATTCTGGGATGTCGCGGAGCCACGTGGCCGTATAATGCGCTTCTTGGAGACTGCCTCTCCCTCAGTTTCACCACCCGGAACTGCCTCGGTCCCGATTGACCCCGACCGGGTCGGGGTCACACGTGCAAATGCCCGCGGCGTTTACCATTTCGCCGCTTTTCCACAGCTCGTCCTAGTACGCTAAAGTAATAGTTTGACAAAGTAATTTTTTCGTGCTATCCTCCTGCATGATTCCCCGCCACCTGCCCCTTCCTATCCCGCCTGCCTCCTTGCGGGCCCGTTCGGCCTCGCGCCTCTTCCGTGCCCTCTGCGACCTCCGCGATCTCTGTGTTTGTCCCTGTTCTTTGCCCAAAAATCCGTCCTTTGTTTTCATACGCTTGCGCACTCTTTCATTTTCCGTATCCTGTAACCCCTTTGTTTGCCACTCTTACGAAAACAACCGGGGTGGGTACCAACAATTCCCAAAATGGAACATCCCGGCTCCTGCCGGGACGCCGTTCTGGCTTACATCACCAACCAGCTCCTGCACAGCCATCGCGCCGTTGACCGCGAAGCGGTCACCAATGACGTTGACGCCGAAGAAAACGCGTCTCAGGGTGCCTGGCTCCAAGTCATCCCCGACCTCCCACGCCCCGACTGCGAGGAAGATGACCTGGTGACGACGCCATGACCAGCGCCCAACGAGTGGCGCGAGTCCCGACTCCTGTCGGGAAGCGTCGTCATTCCGAACGAGCGCAGCGAGGAGGGATCTCTCTTCAGAGCCCGATGCCCCTACGCCTGCGGCTCGAACACGACGATCCGCTTAGGCGCGCGGGACGACGGCATTAGCAATATGATATCCTTCCCGCCGCGGTACCGGGGTGGGTACCCATCCGGGAGTCTCCGACTCTCAGATCCGCAGATCCCTTCGCACGCACTAGCTCAATCAGAGGAGGAAAGAAATGCGCAACGTTCACCGCTATTTGGCACTCTTGGCGCTCATCGGCGCTTTGCTTCTCGGCAGGGCGGCCGCTGACACCGGCACGAGCTTTATCGAAACAGATCTCGTCGCCAACCTGGCGTCCTTGACGTTCAAGAATGGCATCGTTCACGAAGCGATTCTCGTCGACCCGAACCTCAAGAACGCATGGGGCATTACCTCAACGCCGGCCTCGCCCTTCTGGATTTCCGACAACAACAACGGCACCTCCACGCTTTACAGAGTGCAACCCGCCCAATCAGTTCCGGCAATCGTGCCGCTTGTCGTCTCCATCCCCGCGCCGGGCGATCCGCTGGGAACGGCAGGCGCGCCGACCGGCACTGTCTTCAACATTGCGTCTTCGCCACCGAGGACGGAACGATCCTCGGCTGGAACCCGGGCGTAAACCCCTCAAGCTTCGTCCCGGCTAAGGCCGGCACCTACGGGATCATCGCTGTGGACAAGTCCTCGACTCCCAGCGCCGCCAACGGCGCCGTTTACAAAGGCCTGGCCATCGCCACGAACCCCGGCAACGGCAAAACTCTTCTGTACGCCGCCAATTTCCGCGCCGGAACGGTCGAGGCATATGACACTTCGTTTAACCCGGTGATCCTGCCCGCTGGCGCGTTCACCGACCCGAGCCTGCCTCCCGGCTACGCCCCGTTCAACATCGCTCCCGTCCCCGTCAATGGCGCCACCGACCTGTTCGTCACCTATGCCGTACAGAATGCGGAAAAGCATGACGACGTGGCCGGCGAAGGCCATGGCATCGTCGAAACTTTCGATCTAAGCGGGCACATGCTCGCCCGATTCGCCCAGCATGGCCAGCTCGATTCGCCCTGGGGCGTGGCCCTGGCCCCAGCCGGCTTCGGCCCGTTCGCCGGCGACGTGTTGATCGGCAATTTCGGCAATGGCCACATCAACGTGTTCGATCCCGTGTCCGGCGAGTTTCTCGACAAGCTGCGCGATCCCAACGGACAGGCAATCGTCATCGACGGGCTGTGGGGTCTCCGGGTCGGCAATGGTGGCAATGGTGGCGACCCCCACAAGGTCTACTTCACCGCCGGTCCAAACGATGAGGCCGACGGCCTGTTCGGCAGCCTCGCGCCGAACCCATGATGAGCTGAGCGCAGCGCGCCTTTTGCGCCCTGGAAGGTTCTGCGGGGCGAGGAGGGATCTCTCTTCAGAGCCCGATGCCGCTACGCCAGCGGCTCGAAAACGACGATAGGCTGGTAAGTGACGACGCCATGAAGCGTCGTCATCCCGAACGAGCGCAGCGAGGAGGGATCTCTCTTCAGAGCGGAATGCCGCTACGGCAACGGCTCGAAAACGACAATAGGCTGATACGTCCG
>QHYP01000026.1:6462-48628 GCA_003224195.1 Acidobacteriota bacterium
TGCCGTGTCGCACCCTCCGCTCGACGATCGGCAGCACATTGACGCGGGGGAAGTTCGGCAGGAGGCGCTCGAGCGGGATAAGGCGATCGCCGAAGCGTCCCGCGCGGGCTGCTTCGGCGAGCTCTTCGAGCCGGATAGCCTGCTCGAGCGAAAATTCGCCGACAGCGGTACGCACAATTTCCGCCAGATGCGCGCCGCAGCCCAGCTTTTCCCCCATTTCATGGGCGAGCGAGCGGATGTAGGTGCCGGAGGAGCATTCGATCGAGAACCGCGCGAGGGTGGCTTCCATGCCCACGAGCTTGTATTCAAAGATTTCGACTTCGACGGGCTTGAGCTCGACGGGCTGCTTCTTGCGCGCCAGCTCGTACGCTGGCCGGCCCTGAACCTTTTTGGCGGAAAACGGCGGTGGAGTTTGCTGAAACAAGCCGACGCGCTCGGCGGCGAGCTTTTCGAGCACCGCGGCATCGAGCTGCACCGGCGAGTCGGGCCCTTGCGCTTCGCCATCCGCGTCGTAGGTGTCCGTGGCGAAGCCGAAGCGGTAGCCGGCGAGGTAGCGTTTGCGGCGGCCGGTGTAGAACTGGACAAGGCGCGTGGCGCGGCCAAGCAGAAGGACGAGAACGCCGGTGGCGAGAGGGTCGAGCGTGCCGAGATGGCCGATCTGGCGGAAACCGGCGAGGTGACGCACCGCCTCGACGACGTCGTGGGACGTCTTGCCCTGGGGCTTGTCCACGACGAGGGCGCCGTCGAAGGGAGCGGGTTGGGGTTGGCGGGGCATGGGGCGGATGTTAGAGGTTGGAGGTCAGAAGTTATAAGAAAAAACCATCACGACTCGGCCGACTCGCTTTTTTTGATATCGCGGAGGAGCTGCTCGATGCGCTCGGTGTATTGCTCGGAGCGGTCGAGGACGAAATGGAGCTCGGGCGCGCGGCGCAATTGCAGGCGTTCGACGAGCTCATGGCGAACGAAGCCGGCAGCATGGTCGAGCGCGCGGATGACGCCCGCCTGCTCTTTCTCATTGCCATTCACGCCGATATACACGCGCACCTGGCGCAAATCCGGCGAGACGCGCACTTCGGTGACCGTGACACCGCATTCAAGGCGCGGATCCTTGAGTTCGCCGGCGACCATGGCGCTCAATTCATGCTGGATCTCTTCGCCGATCCGTTCGTGGCGATGATTTGGATTCGTCATGGCCCCGGCTAACAACAAGAACGGGCGCAGCATGCTGCGCCCCTATAAGCTTCACAAGATCTCGACAGTATGGCTGATGAGAACCGGGCCGAGCACGCGGTCCGCTTCCGCCAAAACGTGCTGCAGGGATTCCTCGACGTGGCTCTCTTCGTTCGAGAGCGTGACGATGCCGACGACCGAGCGCTGCCACACATCGTGGTGATCGAGCTCCGCCACCGCCACATTGAAATGCCCGCGCAGACGGTCCTTCAGGCTGCGGAGCACTTGCCGCTTGTCCTTCAGCGATTGCGCATCGGGGATGTGCAACTCGAGGGTGAGCAGGCCGACTGGCATGGACGGCTCCGAACGCAGGCAGAGGCCTACCGGCGCGAGGCAGGCGCGCTCATCTGTGCGGCGGCTTCCAGCGCGCTCAACTTCGTCACCTGGAAGCACTCCAGAATATCGCCCACCTTTACGTCGTTAAAGTTGGCAATGCCGGCGCCGCACTCGAAGCCCGTGCGAACTTCATTGGCGTCTTCCTTGAAGCGCTTGAGCGAACTTAGCTTCGAGGTGTAAATGACCGCACCGTCGCGAACGACGCGGACCTGCGCGTCGCGCTTGAGCACGCCGTCCAGAACGTAGCAACCGGCGACGGTGCCCGCTCCCTTGATGCGGAACGTATTGCGCACCTCCGCCCGGCCGAGGTGCGTCTCCTGAATCACCGGCTCGAGGAGGCCTTCCATGGCTTTCTTAATCTCGTCGGAAACCTCGTAGATGATGCTGTGCATGCGGATGTCGACGCCTTCCTGCTGAGCCAGCTCCGCAGCCTTGCGGTCCGGGCGAACGCCGAAGGCGATGACGATCGCGCCGGAAGTGGAAGCCAGAAGCACGTCGTTTTCGGTGACCGCGCCGACGCCGGAGCCGATGATTTTCAGCTTCACCTGATCGCTCGAAAGTTTCGGCAGCATCTCGCTGAGAACTTCGGCGGACCCTTGCACGTCGGCCTTGATGACAATCGGAAGCTCCTTGATCTCGCCGGCCTTGAGCTGCTCGTGGAGCTGATCGAGCGTGATGCGCGCGCCGGAGGTGCGGGCCAAAGCAGCGTCGCGCTGCTTCGACTGGCGGTACTCGACGATGTGGCGCGCCTTGGCTTCGTCGCTGACCTGGAAGTGGTCGCCGGCCTCGGGCACGCCCTGCAGACCGAGGACTTCGACGGGCGTGGAGGGCTCCGCGTCCTTCACGGTGCGGCCGCGGTCGTCGAACATGGCGCGGACCTTGCCGAATACCGCGCCGCAGATGAAGAAGTCGCCGGTGTGCAGGGTGCCGTTCTGGACAAGAACGGTGGCCACCGGGCCGCGGCCCTTGTCCACGCGCGATTCGAGCACAGTGCCGCTCGCCGGCGCGTCGGGATTCGCGTGCAATTCGCGAAGATCGGCAACGAGCAGGAGAATCTCGAGCAGCTTGTCGATGTTTTTTTTCTGTTTGGCGGAAACTTCGACGAATTCGGTGTCGCCGCTCCATTCCGAAGGCATCAGACCGATGTCGGTGAGCTGGCGCTTCACGCGTTCGGGTTGGGCGCCGGGCTTATCGATTTTGTTGATGGCCACAACGATGGGCACATTGGCAGCCTTGGCGTGGTCCATGGCTTCGCGCGTCTGCGGCATAACGCCGTCATCGGCAGCCACGACGAGCACGACGATGTCCGTCACTTTCGCGCCGCGCGAGCGCATGCGCGTGAAGGCTTCGTGGCCCGGAGTATCGACGAAAACGACGCTGCGGCCGTTCACAGGGACTTTGTAGGCGCCGATGTGCTGCGTGATGCCGCCTGCCTCACCCGCGGCGACTTCAGTTTCGCGGATGGCGTCGAGCAGGCTGGTCTTGCCATGGTCCACGTGGCCCATGACTGTAACCACCGGCGGCCGCGGCTTCAGATTTTCTTTCTTCTCTTCCTTGGCGACTTCAAGAACCATCTCCTCTTCCAAAGAGATGACGGTGACGACACCGCTGAATGATTCCGCAAGACTCTTCGCCGTGGGGATATCGAGGGCCTGATTGATGCTGGCAAAGACGCCGCGATCGAGCAGCTCCTTCAATAGATCCTTGGCGCGGATGTCGAGCTTTTCCGCCAACTCGCGGATGGTGATGCCTTCCGTGATGGTCACCTCGCGCGGGGGGCGTGGCTCGGGAGGCGCCACCGGCACGATCACAGCACCGCGGCGATCGCCAACACCGGGACGCTGCCGCACTGGATGCAGCTTGCGCTCTCCCTCGGCCTCGCGCTTGTCGATTACAGGCCGCCTGCGCGGCGGTGGCTTGCGGGTGTAGAGCGGCTTCCCGGGCTCGGCCTTGGGCGGCAGCTTCTCCGGCAAAGGCGGCAACATCGAGGGACGACCGGGCATGCGCGGTCCGGGACGCGCGCCCGCAGGCACGGCACCGGGACGACTGCCGTATGGCCTACCTTGTGAAGGTGCAGACGAGCGCGTGCTGGACGGCAGCGGCCCGCGATTACCAGTAGGCAAGGGCCGTATGGGCTGTCCGGGACGCGGACCTACAGCCGCGCTGGGGCGAGCAGCGGCAGGAGGTGCGGGCCGTGCCCCTGCTGGCGGCGGTGCTTCCGGGGCAGCGGGCAGACGTCCGCCGGGCCGCGCGGGGGCGGCGGCAGGACGCGCAACAGGAGGTTGGGCAGCCGGCGTTGCAGGAGGTTGCGCGGGCTTGACGGAGGCCGGGATTGTTGGAGCGGAGGGGGTTGCTGCGGGCCGCGCTGGTCCCGCTGGAGCCGCGGGCTTGGCAGCCGCCGCTGGAGGCGTGATAGGCCGAGCGGGGGCCGCGGGCTTCGCGGCAGCCACTCCCGCTGGCGCCGGAGCAGCCGGTTTTCCTGGGGCCGGAGCGGCCGGCCGCACGGCAGGAGCTGGGGAAGCAGCCGGCTTCATGCGTGCGGCTTTTGCCGCGGCGTCGCGCGCCTCTTTTTCCGCTTTGGCGGCAGCCTCAGCGGACGCCTCGGCTTCCGCTATGGAGTGAAAGTGCTGGCGAACCTTTTCGGCAATCTCGACAGGAACGGAGCTCGAATGCGTCTTTTTTTCCGTGAGGCCAACCTCGGGCAACACGTCAATGATGGCCTTGGCCTTGACCTCCAGCTCGCGGGCCAGCTCGTTGATGCGGACTTGTGATGCGTCAGTCATGCGCCCTTAGGGGTCTGCCTCTCTTCGGTCTCTTCGGAATTCTTGACCTGTTGAGTCTCGCTCGCGCTTTCGGCATCCGCGCCAGGTGTTGCTTCGGAAGAGACGCTGCTGGGTTCTGGGGACGCTACTTGCTCTGTAGCGGGCGTCTTGTCCTCGGCCGATTGTGTGGCTTCCGCAGTTTCTGAAGCCGTTTCCGCGGCGGCAGCGGTCTCGTCGGCAGCGGCGCTGCTGGGTTCTGGGGACGCTACTTGCTCTGTAGCGGGCGTCTTGTCATCGGCCGATTGTGTGGCTTCCGCCGTTTCTGAAGCCGTTTCCGCGGCCGCAGCGGTCTCGTCGGCAGCGGTTCCACTCTCTTCTGCAGCACCCTCGACCGCAGCGGCCTCGGGGGTGGCACCCTCAGCGGGCGCCTCGCCACCGGCTTCGTAAAAGCGGTTCACAGCCTGGTAGATCTTGTCCACCATCTTTTCGCCGATGCCCGGAATCTCCATGAGTTGCTCCGGCGTCATGCCGGCGAGTTTTTCGACAGAGGTGATCCCGGCCGCTTCAATCTTTTCGATCGTTTTCGGGCCGACCCCGGGGAGCGCGGTCAGCGGCGTAGCGGGGGCGGTGAGCGCGGTCATCTGCTCTTCGATTTCGCGGCGCTTTTCCTCTTCACTCTTGATGTCGATGTCCCAGCCGATGAGCTTGCTGGCGAGGCGGACGTTCTGTCCTTTTTTGCCGATGGCGAGGGAAAGCTGCGAATCCTCGACGATCACCTCGAGCTTCCTGTTCTCGGGGTCGACGATCTGAACGCGCGTGACCTTCGCGGGGGAAAGCGCCTTCTGCGCAAAAGCAACAGTCTCTTCGTTGTACGGAATGATGTCGATTTTTTCGCCGCGCAGCTCGCGGATGATGGATTGCACACGCATGCCCTTCATACCGACGCAGGCGCCGACGGGGTCGACGTCTTTGTCGCGGCTGGCGACGGCGATCTTCGTGCGCTCGCCGGCCTCACGCGCCGCGGCGCGGATCTGCACCGTGCCGTCGTAGATTTCCGGGACTTCCATCTCGAACAGGCGCTGCACCAGCATGGAATCCGCGCGCGACACCAACACCTGCGGGCCCTTCGCCGCGCGGTCCACGATCCTGATGACGACGCGCACGCGGTCGCCCATGTTGTAGGTTTCCAGGCGCGATTGCTCGCGCTTCGGCAAGCGCGCTTCCGTGCGGCCCATGTCCACGATCAAGTCAGGGCCTTCGGACCGCTTGACGATGCAGGTGACAAGCTCGCCGACGCGGTTGTGATACTCGTTGAAGATGGTGTCGCGTTCGGCTTCGCGCACCTTTTGCAGGATCACCTGCTTGGCGGTTTGCGCCGCGATGCGTCCCAACACATCGGTCGGCCTGGCGGAGAGAATTTCCGAGCCGATTTCGGCGGACGGATTTGACTTGCGGGCCTCCGCGACGCTGATCTCGAGTTTGGGATCGGTCACATCCTCGACGACCGTGCGCACGGAATTCACGTCGACCTGCCCGGTCTCCGGATTGAACTTGGCGCGCAAATTCTCTTCGGTCTTGTAATACTTCCGTGCGGCCACGACCATGGCGTCTTCAATCGCCGCAACCACCACATCCGGTTCGATGTGCTTCTCGCGGCTCAGCATCTCGATTTGTTGATAAAGCATATTGGACATAAAGCTTCCTAGAATTCCACGACGAGTTGCGCCTTGCGGATCGCTTCGAGCGGCAACTCGACGACCCGCGCTTCCTTTCCTTTCAGTTCCACGCGGACTTTTCCCTCCGCCACTCCCGCCAAACGCCCCTCGAAGAACGTGGCGCTGCCCACCGGCTCGGCGGTGGAAATCTTTGCCAGGCGCCCTTTGAAGCGCTCGAAGTCCGCGGGCTTTGTCAGCTTGCGGTCGATCCCGGGCGAGCTGATCTCCAGGATGTAGCCGGGGCCGGGCACCAACTCCTCGACGTCGAGGATGACGCTCAACTGCTGGCTGACACGCTCACAATCCGCGTGACTGATGCCGCCAACGGCCCCCGCTTCGCCGTCTTCCTGTCCAGAAGGGGTCGCGGGTGGCCAAGGCCGATCGATGTATACGCGCAGGAAGCGCTGCCTGCCGATTTTCCACTCGACATCAACGACTTCCAGACCTTCCGAACGGGCCACCCGCTCGGCGGCCGCGCGAATACGTTCCAAGTCCACGCGAAGAATCCCCGGCTCCCACGGCCCGCCTCTAGTGCAGCGAAAGATCCTCCCTGAGCCGATTCGGCGAGCCGGCCCTGGACGAACTGAATCGCGCCAGGCGTCTTCCGGCGCGCCAAAGGCGGCGGCAACAAAAAAGTGGGCTCGCGCCCACTCTCTCGTGCGACCCGCATCTGAGCGAAACTAAAGTATAGTCACTCGTAGCATCAAAAGCAAGACATGGGAGAGGCAATCAAAGTGTGACCGACAAAAGAGAGCAGGTCCCGGGAGAGAGAAGGCAGCCGTTCTGATACATGGCTTGTGGAGCGCGCGTTTGATACTAAACCTTTTATTTTCAGAGAGTGGCAGATTTACACACTTCTCGAACCGTGTGCCACGAAAGCCGAAAGACCCCGCCGCCGTTTGCCGAAGTTGTGAAAAAACCCAAAAAGGCGCGATCTGGCATCTATAAGTGGCCTCACCGAAGCTGAATTTGTTGGACTTAGCAAACGCGCACAGGCAGGAGTGCCCTTCGACTCCGCTCAGGACAAGCCTGTGCCACCGGGTTTTTTCACAGCTTCCTGCCACGGGGTCCGTCAAAGCCTCTTCCTCTGATGCGTGCCCGGCGAATTACCGCTGCGGCGGCTTTTGCTGGGTTGGGGGCGGAGTCGCCTGTTTGGGTGTCGCAGGCTTCGCTGCCGGCGCCGTAGCTCCAGCGCTCTTCACGGGATAAGCCTGATCGTAAAGGCGGATAATGTCCTGCGTCACATCAATGGTGGGCGAGGAATAGAGGAGCGGCGAATTTTCCGGCGATGAATTGAAGACGGCAATATAGGCGTTTTCGCGGCAGTAGCGGTCCAAAACATCCATCATCTTGCGGCCAATGCGGTCGATGATTTCGGCCTGCGCGGCGTTGACATCTTCCTGATACTCATTTTGCTTGCGCTCGAGTTGCGTGGCGAGGCGTTGTCCCTGCGACGTGAGGCGCGCCTTCTCGTCTTCGCTGAGAACTCTCTCTCCGGCCTGCAGGCGCTGGCGGATATCTTCGATCTGTTTATTGAGGTTCTGCAGCTCGGTCTGGCGTGAGGCAAACTGAGATTGCAGCTCGGCCGAAGCCAGTTTCCCCTCCGCCGTGGCGATGATAGCCTGGCGCACGTTGATAACGCCCACTTTGGCGCCGACGGCGGGCGAGGCCCCTTTGTCTTGCGCCTGAATGGCTGCCGCACCCAAAACGCATGCGGCGGTCAAGGCCGCTAGTCCAAGCATGGTTGACGCTTTCACTGTTCTCTCCTTCTGCGCCAATCCCCCGATTGGCTGAATTCTTCCCGCCGCACCCAGCAGGTCCCAGCACCGGCAAGGAAACCAAAGAGTATAGCCGAGCACCGAATGCGCGGGCAAACGGAAAAGCCTCCCTCAATTCACCGCCTCAATGGGGCATCGGGTACAAAAGAACCCGGTTATTGATTTGGTCGGCGATGACCGCAAGATTGGACCGCATGTGGACGGCCACGCCGAACTGCGGATTCGTGTTGCCCACGCCCGTCTGCGGAACGCCGAGCGGCAGGGTCGCCTTGGTCACAAGTCTCTGCGCATCCACGAAAGAAACCGTGTTGCTGATCGTGTTCACGGTGATGAGCGTTCCGGTCTGGTAGTCGTAAGCGAGCGAGGTGGGGTTAACTCCAACACGCACCGTCTGCGACTGGCCTGTGTCCGGATTGAAGATGATACAGTCGTTGCCCAGGCTGTCCACGGCAAGAAAGTCGGTGGAGACGGGATCGAACACCACACCGGTCGGCAAGTTCGCGGAGGCACTGTTGCTGCCCTTGCGCACTGGGGCCGTTCCCGAAATGTTCACGACATCGAGCACGCCGCCGGAACCGATCGAAACGGCGCCCACAACGGCGATCTGGCGGTCCGGGTCTATGGCCATGGCAATCGGCTGCTCATCGACTGCCCCGATTGTGGTAGGCAGCGGGTTCTTGGTGAGGTCCGTGAGGTCAATTTGTGTCATGGTGTTTGACTTCGTGTTCAGGACGTATGCCTGGGCCGTGTAAGGATTGATCGCCACGGCCGACGGTTCGGTTCCGACGCCTACCGACTGAGTCACCAGGTTCTGCGTCAGGTCGATAACCGAGGCGGTGCCAGCACCGGAGCTCGTCCCACTCGCCGTACTGTTGGCCACAACGGCGAGACCCAATCGCGGAATTACGGCGACGCCGGTTGGCGCGCTGCCTACCGCGATCGTCTGCGTGAGTTGGCCAAATGTCGTCAATCCCGGCGTGAGATCAATGACCGCAGCGCTGTTGCAACCGTTGAGGGTGACGATGGCGAGGTCAAGTGGCTGGCCGCCAATGACCACATTCTCGCCGATGGCCACGCCGGTAGGCTGCAAGGCGGTGCAGCCGGTCCCGCTCAGGTCCACCGATTCCGCAACGGCAAAGTCCGTGGCGTTGGAAAGCACGCCGTTGTTCACCACATCCAGAGCGAAACGCCGAGGCGAGGCCAAAAACAACGATGCGGGGATGGTAACGTCAATCTGCCGGTCGCTGACCACGGTGGCGGGGCCGACGGCAACCCCGTCCAGCCGAACCTGGGGGCTTCCCGTAAATCCCGAACCGTAGATGGAAATGGGCAGATCCGCGGTGGTGGAAGTGAAGGCCGTTTGCGGCGCGAGGAGCTGACTGGCAGAGGCGGTGGACTGCAAGAGCCACTGCCCGATATGAACCGGCTTGAGCTGGCCAAGCTGGACCACACTGACATTGCCGCTGAACGAGTTTACAACCAGGGCCAGATTTGTGGCTGGGTCCACGGCAATAGCGCCACAAAAGGTCAGCGGCTGCGTGCAAGTGCCGCTTGAGGGCGAGACCCCGGTCTGACCGGTTGGAATGGCAGGCGCCAAACGCTGCGGCCTGACGGGTAAAGGCAACGACAACGTTGGAGAACGGCTGGAAGCCAACCTGGGCGAAGCCGACTTCCTGCGTGGTGCCAGGAGTCGTCAGGAAGCTGCCGACCGTCAGCGTGACCGAGGAAACCGTCTCGTCCGGTGTCTTGACAAAAGTGATTTGGCCGAACTGCGTGTTGGGATCGGCCAAGGCAATCACGTGCGTCTGTGAATTGAGGGCAATCCCCTGGTTGTTGGAGGAAACTGCAAACGTTATGAACGGGTTGGGGACGACACTCATGCTGCCCCCGCCGCCGGTGTCGTTCGGCGCCGTTTGCGCGTAGGTGAACGTCGTCGGGTCGATGACACTGGTCACGCGGAAGGAACCGTTGAAATTCGTGGGGCTCGAGGTGGACGCGGAAGTGACGCCGCTAATGAACACGGTGCCGCCCCTGGCCGGATCAATGTTGTGCGGGGTGGCCGTCTTGATGGTGACAGAATTGAGCGTTCGCACAGCGCCGCCGGGTGAGGCCGCGATGCAGGCGGTGCCGGCGGGCGGCGTCGGAGGCGGGGAGGGCAAAGGGTTCGGGCAACTGGGGGGCAGCGCAGAGGCCGACAAATTGTTGAGATCGACGACGGACATGGCACCAGCGCCGCCGGGAGTGACATAAGAGACGCGCAGGTCCGGGTCGAATACGATTTGCGGATGCGCGCCCGTGTTGGTCCCTATTGAGGCGACCGGACAGTACGGGGCGGTCCCGGAGAGGCACGCCGGGGTCTGAGCAGGATCGAGGTTGACGACGAACCCCGCGTTCGTCGAAGCAAAGGCCACCAGGGCGCGATGCGTGAAGGGATCAACGCCGACGGCATAGGGCGACGGGCTCGTTGGGGTAGAGGAAGGAGACGTCGTGGCCGGGGGAATCAAGGTGCTGAGATCCACGGTGGCAACGACGGCGCCCGAAGGGATTTGCAGGAGCGTCAAACTCTTGTCCCCGTTGTTGACGACCACGGCGAGATGGTTCCCGGGACTGGGGGATAGGAATTCATCGATGGCCACGCTGGTTGGCAGGTTTCCCACAGGGAACTGAGAGCCGGAGGGCGCAACCGAGTTCACCGGAGGGGGACAAACTCCATTGGGCGCTACACTCGCAATATTGACGAACTGAACCGTATTGGTGGCTTCCTCCGTCACGGCGGCGTACTCGAGGATGTGATCAATGGCGATGGCGCTCGGGACGGTGGAGGCGGCTGTGGACCCAGACGGGACCGGCAGATTCACGGTGTTGACGATGCACGCTGGATTCGTGCCTGCGAAATCCGGTTGAACAGCAACGTTGGATACCGCGATGGACGGGGGAGACGAGCTATTGATGACCGAGATGGGATAGAGACCCGCCGCGCCTGTGCCTCCGGAGGGCACCGTTGACAAAGTAACATTGAGCTGGCGGGGCGTGCTGGTCTTGGGGTCAGCGGCCTGGTTGTTTCCGTTGAATTGCACGGTGGCAAGCTGGCCGTTGGGACCGAAGAAGCCGCCGTCGATCGTAATGGGGCCGGGGAGGCTTCCCGAACCGGATGTGAAACTGTCGGGCAAGGAGTTGATCAGTCCGGGCCGAACCGGAACAATTTGCAGAGACAGGGGACCGAGCGTGATGGTTTGGCCAAGATTGTTGGGGTCCTGGATCTGAACCGAGATCTGGGCGGGGCCGGCCATCTTCAGGTTTGAGGCGTTCAGACGAAGGCGGGCGATCGAGGCATTCGCGATATTGAGCTGACTTGGATCCACTTGGGTGGGCTGCGGGTCCGATGGGCCCTGGTAAAGGACGCTGACCGTCGAGCGGAGGTTCGCCGCGTTCAGAAGAATGTCCTGAAGAATTCCGCCCTGGAGCGCGACGGTTGGGCTGATGCCGGTGAAGGTGATGGTCGCGGCGGTGACGATGGTGACCGTGGCGGCGCTCGCGCGCGAGGAATCCACCTTGGAAATCGCGACGAGCGTGACCAGGCAGGGTGTCGGGGTGGTCGAGGTGGTCGACGTGGTGCAGGTGGTCGGCAGGGTGGCCGGCGCGGTGTATTTCCCCGTCGAATCCACGCTACCGCAGGTGGGATCGCAATGCTTCGAGGTGGTGGTAATGGGCGGCTTGTCTTGCGTGACAAACCAGGTTACATCGTTGGGCGTGGCGTCATTGGTCGTACCGGCGGTGAATTGGAAGGTTTCGTTGGTGCCGATCGTGGCCGTGAATGGAGTAACCGTCACGTGAATGCCCGAATCCAAGGTGATGTTCAACTTTCCACTTTTGCTCTTGTCGGCCTTGGAGGTAGCCGTAATGATGACGGTGACGCTCGGAAATTTCGTCTGATCGGGGAACGTGGAAGGGGCCGTATATATGACTGTGGTGTCCTGTGGGTTCGAGATGTCACCGACAGCGCCATTGGTGGCCGTGGAACACGCGGCCGGTTTGGAGGTGGTGCTGGTCGTGGTGCCCGTGGAGGAAGTGGTGGTGGTGGTCGTGGTGAAGCTGCAATCCCAGGTTACGGAGGTGTCCGTCGCGCCCTGGACAAGCGCCGTAATCGTCTCGGTCTGGGCTGGGAAGAGGAGCGTGCCTCCCGTGACCGTGACGGTCACGACGTTCGTCTTGCTCTTGCTGCCGCAGCCGGAAAAGAGCAAGCAGGCACAAGCCAGCCCAAGTGCGACTCGATTTCGCGTGTCCCGCCACTTCATGCGACTGTCCTCCCCTTCTATCCGCGCCCCGAGCACTTCGGAGCGCGCCGATCGTTTCGTTTTTCGCCCTCGTCTCTAAGCCTCACCCCAATTAGAACGTGCGGCCCACGCTGAACCGGAACGTGTGAGCCGGCTCGAAAAAGTTGAGCTGGCCCAGAGGATTATTCCGGAATTTATCGAGTTGGGGCTGGACGTACAACTGAAACACGCCGGGCGGCAGCGGCTTTTTCAAATTCTCATCAACAAAGGCATGGTCCCAGTCTCCCTGGGGCGCAACGATCCGCGAGTGCAGCCGGTTTGGATTAAACGCGTAGTAGATACGGAAAGGCGCCTGAATAATGGGAAGCTGGACGATAAACTCAACGCCAGCGGAACTGCGGAACTTGAAGTTCGTACCCGAAGCAATGCCGAGCTGACTTTTTACATTGGCACCCGGAAATTGCTGCTGGTCCTGCCGCACACCGGTTGGATCAAGCTTCAGCCCGCTCCGACTGACGATCCCATTCGTTCCCGCATCCGTGAAGAGAGACATCTGCACAATTTCCTTCACGATGGGGATGCGGTACTCCACATTCCCCACACCCTGCAAGTCGCCTCCGGGAAAGGTAACCGTATAGGTGACAACTGGGACTTGTACAGTACAAACTAGCGGGCAAAACCCCCTCGGATCCTTGAAGCTGATCGGTACCTTGCTCTGGGCCGGAATAAACGCCACCGGAGAAATTCCCCGGACATCGAATCCGCGGAGGTCGGTTTCCCCGCCCATGAAGAAACGGTTGTAGAGAGGAAGCTCGAGCCCGCCGTAGCTGGTGGTATGGGAAGCCTGGACGCGGAAGCCCAGGACGTTGCGATGTTTGTTCATGGGGTGGAACTTTTTCCACTCGAAGACATTCGTGATGACGTTCACGTTGCCGCCGAGCGGGCCGCCTTGCACGCTCGCGGAATAGAAAAAGCTTTTACCTCGCGAGGGATTAATGGGGTTATCCACCGTGTTGTAGCTGAGTGAAGGAGTAATCGTGCTGGAGACGATGCCTCTCAGCGCGCTGGGTCCGGCGACGTTGCGGAATTGTAGCTGCGTAAGGAGCAGCGTAGTGGCGTCGTTGAATGGCGTAATGCTTGTCCGCGTCAGGCCGTAACTGAGCCCGAGGCGCGTAAATGAGAACCGCCGGATGGGATAGCTGGCAAACGTGGTGAAGCCGGTGCTGTCCTGCGTGTAGTTTAGGATGTAGTTCGGATTGACGCTGACCTGCTGGCCGAGGAGCAGGGCTTCCTGCTTGGCTTGGTCAAAACTGTAGCGGCTGGAGAAGAGGGTGAAGCCCGTCGAGATGGGCCGGTCGAAGAGGTATGGCTCAGTGAAACCGAATTGGAAAATGCGCTGCAGGTCGCCGAACTGGGCCGAAAACGTGAGCGTCTCTCCGAGACCGAGGAAGTTATTGGTCTGGTAGGTCAGACCGATGAAGCCGCCGGCCAGCCCGCTGATGCCGCCCTGCAAACCGATGGACTGTTTGCCTTTCTCCTTGACCTTGACGTTGATATCCACCGAGCCTTCCTTGGTGTTGCGCCTGATCTCCGCGTCCTCCGGCTTGATCTTCTCGAAATAGTCGAGTTGATTCAGGCGGAGGATACTGAGCTCCCAATAACGCTGGTTGAAGAGCTGGCCTTCGTCGATGAGGATTTCGCGGCGGATGACTTTGTCGCGGGTGGTCGTGTTTCCGCTGAAATCGATGCGGCGCACGAGATACTGCTTCTGCTCATCGAATTTCAGAGTGAGGTTGATGGTTTTCGTATCCTCGTCGACGTCGGTCTCGGGCTCGGGAGTGAAATCAATGAAGCCGAATTCTCCGTAAGCCTTCGTGTAATTCTTCAGCGCGTCGCGCACCTTGTTGATGGCAAATATATCTCCCTGTTTGAGCGGGAACATGGCCTTCAGCGGATCGACTTTCAGCGAGAGAGCCTTGTCCGGGTCGGCGCTGACAATGTTCAGCTTGCCCATCCGGTAGCGCTCGCCTTCTTCGATGGGAATCATGATGTTCACGGCCTTGCCGTGTTTGCGGCCAATTTTCGGCAGCGGCATCGGCAGGCCCGCGCGATCGATGTTCACGTTTTCAATGACCGGATCCTTGACCAACACCTTGAAGTAACCGTGATCCTGATAGAGGCCGCGGATGCCGACTTCCAGGTCCTCGTTCAGCTTGTCGCGGTCGTAGGTTTTCGACAGCACGTTGACATTCAAGAAGTACATGGGAATCGCAAAAGGCCGATCATGCCGCATGGCGCGAATCAGCTTGCGGTCGCTGAAGGCATGATTGCCGGTGAAATGGATCTTCCCGACCTTTACCTTCGGTCCCTCTTCCACCTTGAAGGTGAGGATCACGGCGTTGCTGGCCGCGATGCGCTCGTACTGCGGTGAAACCTTGGCGAATTGCCGGCCATGCTCGCCGAGGAGCTCTTTCAGGACGACCTCAGCTTTCTTGATCCGCGTCGGATCGAACTGGCTTTCAACCGTCAAGCCGACTTTGCGCTCCTTGAAGCGGTCCAGGATGTCCGACTCCGAAACGGAATGGGTGCCGTCGTAACGGATGCGGCGAATGACGGGCCGCTCTTTGACTTCGAAGATGATGATCTTGCCGTTGGGCTTGTCCGGGCTGTCCTCGACGCGCAGCTTCACGTCCTCGAAGAATTGGGTATTCCACAGCGCCTGAAAATCGCGGCGCAGCGTTTCTTCGTTGAAGACGTCTGCTTCGCGGCTGAAAATACGGGCCTTCAGTGTGTCGCTGCGCACGCGGCGATTGCCGACGAACTCGATTCGGGCGACGACAAATTGTGCATCGGGGCTCTGCCCCGCGGGCGCTTGTGTGGCCGGAGCCTGCGAAGGACGGTTCGGCTGCTGCGGAGAGGGTGACTGCTGGGGAGAAGAGGATTGCCGGTAGGCGGAAGAGCGTGTCCGAGAAGCGGATCGCCGCCGCGAAGAAGATTCGCCCTCATCCGCGCGGGAAGACGCCGCGTCACGCGCCGCTGCAGCCTTCGCGTATCGGACCTGCTGCCCGCTTGCCGATCCCCCGTATGCCAGAACAAACAGAAGCAGGGGCACTCCGGCGCGCGGAAGCCAAAAAGGCGAACAAACTCTTCTTTCAGCGGCCGATGAGGTCTTCAAGGCCGCGCCCCCAAACACAAGATGATTTTCTCCCGCCGCGCCCGTGCTTCCCGCAGCAAAGCCGAAGGGTTTGGGCCGGCTGTGGCTTTTCAGATTCGCTAGTGGATAACCGGGGTTGCCTCAACCACGGGTCGGAAGCCCAGGCTCTCTCCCGCGACGTACACCTGCAGGGTTGCGGGCCGCTGAATTCCCCCCTGGATGAGCGCTTCCGAGAGTGGGTCTTCCACGTACTTCTGGAGGGCCCGCCGAAGCGGCCGCGCCCCGTAACTGCGGTCCGCGCAGGTCTTTTCCAAAATCCACTGGCGCGCTTCCGGGGACAAAACAACCTGGACTTGGCGGTGAATCAGCGTGTCGTTCATCTGGCCGACAAGCAGGTCGATAATGCGCAGGAGGTCCTCATCGCCGAGCGGATTGAACAGGATGATTTCGTCCAAGCGGTTGAGGAATTCGGGATTAAAGGCGCGCTTCACTTCGGTCATGACGAGATCATCCAAGGTCTTCGCGCCAGCTTCTTCGGTGCCGGCCTGGAACCCGATCGTCGTGCGCTTCTGGAGGTGCCGCGCACCCAAGTTCGACGTCATGATGACGATGGTGTTCCGGAAGTCCACCGTATTGCCCAGGCCGTCGGTCAACTGGCCGTCTTCAAAAACCTGAAGGAGGATATTGAAGACGTCCGGATGCGCCTTCTCAATTTCGTCGAGCAGAATCACCGAATAGGGAGTGCGGCGCACGCGCTCGGTCATCTGGCCGCCCTCTTCATAGCCCACGTAGCCTGGAGGCGCGCCGATCAGTTTTGAGACGGAATGCTTCTCCATGAATTCAGACATGTCGAAGCGAACGAGTGACTTCTCCGAACCAAACAGGAATTCGGCCAGACGACGCGCCACTTCCGTCTTGCCGACGCCAGTCGGGCCCAAAAAGAGGAAGCAGCCGACCGGGCGCGCCGGCGATTTCAAGCCGGCGCGGCTGCGGCGGATGGCGCGCGCGAGCGCGGTGATGGCTTTGTCCTGGCTGATGACGCGCTTGTGAAGTTCCTGCTCGATGCGCAGGAGTTTCTCCTGTTCGTCTTCCTTAATGGACGTAACCGCGACGCCGGTCCAGCGAGAGACGACTTCTTCAATGTCTTCACGCGTCACCATACCGGTGGAGGCGTCGTCGAGCTTGTAGCGTTCGCGCAGCAGGCGCAGGCTCTCCTTTTCCTTGCGCTCCTCCTCGGAATAAAAGCGCGCCTTCTCGAATTCGTGATTGGCGATGGCGGATTCCATGCGGTGGGTGATGAACTTCACGCGTTTCTGCACTTCGGCGACTTCTTCCGGCACGGTGGCCTGGCGAAGTTTCACGCGCGCGCCCGCTTCGTCGATCAAATCAATGGCCTTGTCGGGAAGGAAGCGGTCCGGGATGTAGCGGTTCGAGAGATACACGGCGTAGCGCAAAGCCTCGTCCGTGTACGCCACGGCGTGAAACTTCTCATAACGCTCGCGCACGCCGTTCAAGACCTGGATGGCCTCTTCTTCGGTTGGCGCGGGGACTTTCACGGCCTGGAAGCGGCGCTCGAGCGAGCGGTCTTTCTCCACCGACTTGCGGTATTCGCCGGGCGTGGTGGCGCCGATGCACTGGATTTCCCCGCGGGAAAGCGCCGGCTTCAAAATGTTGGCGGCGTCGAGCGAACCTTCCGCCGATCCGGCACCCACCAGCGTGTGCAGTTCGTCGATGAAGACGATGGAGTTCTGGCTCTCCATCAGCTCCTTCATGATCGTCTTCAGGCGTTCTTCAAACTGGCCGCGGTACTTCGTGCCCGCGACGATGAGCGAAAGGTCGAGCGAAAGTATTTGCTTGTCAGCGAGAAACGGCGGCACATCGCTGTCGGCGATGCGCTGCGCGAGCCCCTCGACGATGGCCGTCTTGCCCACTCCGGGCTCGCCGATGAGCACCGGATTATTCTTCGTGCGGCGGCAGAGAATCTGGATGACGCGCTCGACCTCTCTCTCGCGGCCCACGAGCGGGTCGAGCGAACCTTCCATGGCCGCCTGGGTCAGGTTGCGGCTGAACTCGGAAAGGAGCGAGGTTTCCTTGGGGCGGCTCGCCGGCGATTTTTCGCCGGAAGTACGCTGAAGCTCTTCCCGCAGGGTCGAGAGGCGCAGCCCGCGCTCCATCAGGATCTCCGCGCCAAAGCATTTTTCCTCGCGCAGGATGCCGAGCAGGAGATGTTCGGTGCCCACGTGCTTGTGACCGAGGCGCTCCGCCTCTTCGGCGGCCATGTTGAGGATGCGCTTGCACTCGGCGCTGAGCGGAACTTCCACCGACGTCGAGATGCGCTCGCGAATCGTGATGCGGGCTTCGATTTCCTTGCGGATGGATTCGATCGAGCCTTGCTGGCGAAGGAAGCGGTTAGCCAGGGCCTTATCCTCGCGCATCAGGCCGAGCAGAAGGTGCTCGGTCTCGATGTACGGGCTGCCATACTGGCTCGCTTCATAACGGGCAAAAAAGATAACGCGACGCGCCTTCTCGGTGTATCGTTCAAACACGATTTAGCTCGCTTCTCCCCCTGGGATACCGCTCGCGGAAGCCGCAGCCTCGCGAGATTGCAGAACGCCGTGCTCCAGCGCCAAGATCCGGCCGCATCGCGCCGCAATCGCCCGGTTGTGCGTCGCCAGAAGCGACGTCAGCCGGTGCGTGCGATGCAGCCGCTCGAGCAGCCCGAACACGGCCCAAGCATTCTGCTCGTCCAGATCTCCGGTCGGTTCATCCGCCAGCAGCACACTCGGCCCGGTGACGAGCGCCCGCGCAATCGCCGCGCGCTGCTGTTCCCCGCCGGAAAGCTCCCCTGCCCGGTGGCCGGCCCGCTCCGCCAGCCCCACTTCCATCAGTCTCTGCTGCGCCTGCTCGAGCGCCCGGGCATGCTTCTCGCCGCGCAACAGCAGAGGCATAGCAACATTCTCCGCCGCCGTGAAATCAGCCAACAACTGATGCCGCTGCCAGACAAATCCCACAGCGCGATTCCGAAATGCAGCGAGCGCTGCGTCATCATTCGTTTCAATGGCTTTCGACGCGAAGTATACTGTACCGCTTGTCGGTGTGTCTAGCGCGGCAAGCAGGTGCAATAGCGTACTCTTGCCCGCCCCGGAAGGCGCCACAATGGCCACCATCTCGCCTTCGTGAAGAGAGAGATTCACATCCGTGAGCACATTGAGAGAGAGAGAGCCTTCACCATACGTTTTCTTGATGCCGCGCGCCTCAAGGATCACCCGGGACGCGCTCGGGCCCACGCCCTGGGCACCCCCTCCTGGCCCCGCATTGACCTCTACGAAATCCATCGAGCTTGCTCTGTCCTTCGCTGTGCGCCCCGTAGGCTTTCGACTTCCTCTACGCATTTGGATGCCGCAGCGCGTGTCCGGGTGTCCAAAGTGAGAGCGTCCAGCTTGCTCCTTGTTTCCCAATTCCTTCCCTTTTCTGCCCAACGCGAGGGAGTGTGAAAATTTGGTGCGCCGAGCCGGACTCTCAGCTTCAGTAACCTCTCTCGCTTCAATAACTTAAACAATGCGCAAAGATGTGTCTCCGAAGGGGCCCAACGCAACACGGTGCACCCCACCCCCGGCAGAGGATATCCTGCAACCAGAAAACCAAATCCGCTTCTGTTTGCACGCTGCGCAGGCGGCCAAATCATTCATAGCGCAGGATTTCGACAGGCAGCAGCCGGGACGCTGCGCGGGCAGGCAGCAGCGTCGCTCCGACCGAGATGCTCATGGCCACCAGCGCGATCCAGATTCCGTCGAGCGCATTCGCGTGAAAAGGAACGTAGGGCACGGAATAAACTTGCGGATCGAGCGGGATGAGATGATAGGTTCCGGCGGTGACGGCCACCGCGTAGCCGATGGCCAGCCCTGTTAACGTCCCTGTCGCGCCGATCGCAATCCCCTGCCATAGAAAAACTCTGCGGACCTGCGCGCGCCGCGAACCCATCGCCAGCAACACGGCGATGTCTTTCGCTTTGTCCGTTACGGTCATCGACAGAACGACGAGAATGTTCAATCCCGCAACAAATGTAATCAGCCCGATGAAGATGGCGGTGACGAGCTTTTCCAGGCGCAGCGCGCGGAAGAGCGCGCGATTTTCTTCCATCCACGTGGTGGCCGCGTAGCCCGGCCCGGCCGCCTGCTCGAGGCGCCGCGCGAGGCCGCCTGCCTCTTCCGGGCGCGCGAGGCGGAACTCCAGAACATTCACGAGGTCGCCGGCGCCAGCCAGCGCTTGCGCCGCGGAAAGGGTCATAAAACACCAATTCTCGTCGTAGTCGTAAAAGCCGGAATCAAAAATTCCCGCGATGCGAAAGCGCCGCGTGCGCGGGATCAAGCCGAACGGGGTGAGCCGTCCTTCCGGACTCATGAGGGTGACGTAATCGCCCGGAGAAATTTTCCATTCCTCCGCGAGTTGCCGCCCGACAAGCACCGCTCCGATTCCATCGGCGTCGGGAGAAAAATCCAGACGGCCGGCCACGATGCGTTGCAGCGCCTCATCGAAGCGGCGCTCGCGTGTCGGATCAACACCCTTGACCACAACGCCGCGCGCCTGCCCGCCGAAGGAAAGCAACACGGTTTGATAAACCGCCGGCGTGACCGAGCGCACATCGGCTGTGGAGGCGAGGCGAGCGGCGAGCGCGTCGTAATTGCCGATGCCGCCAGTGCCGGGGCGCGTCAGGGAAATGTGCGCCGTCACGCCGAGCAGGCGGTCCTGAATCGTCTCGCGAAAACCGGTATTCATCGCAAGCGCGATGACCAGCGTGGCCACGCCGGCGGCCACACCGAGCACAGAAAATGCCGTCACCAGACGCAGCACGGCCGGCCGGTGCGGCGACCGGAGGTAACGTTGGGCGACAAACCATTCGAAGCGCATCGGCCGGCGACCCGTCAGGGCTTTTCCGAGCCCGAAGCTGCCTGCGCGTCGGCTTTCGCTTCGGGACGAAGCAACGGAAAGAGAATGACGTCGCGGATGGAGTGCGAATCAGTGAGCAGCATGGTGAGCCGGTCGATGCCGATGCCCTCACCGGCAGTCGGCGGCAGGCCATGGCAAAGCGCACGGAGGTAGTCCACGTCGAGTTTTTTCGGAACATCCTCGCCGCCCTGCGCCATCTGTTGAAGAAACCGCCGCTCCTGTTCGGCAGGATCGTTGAGCTCGGAGAAACCATTGGCGACTTCCATCCCGGCGGCGAAGACCTCGAAACGCTCGGTGAGCGAAGGATCGTCCGGCTTCTGTTTCGAGAGCGGTGAAATGTCCGTCGGAAAATCATAGAGAATCGTCGGCTGGATGAGCTTGTCTTCGGTGCGCCCTTTGCCGGAACGGGCGGGGCTCCCGTGCGAGCTACCCACAGGTTATAGCGCTCAGCGAACTTGCGGGGCCCGCCCGGGGCGGAGAGCTCCGCTTCGGTGGGCGCGGCCCCCGCGGCCGCCGGCCAGCACTTCACAATTGCCTGCCGCATCGAGAGGCGCTGAAACTTGGCAAAGTCCAGCTCGTGCGCGCCGTATTTGACCGTGGTCGAGCCGGTGATGTTTTTCACCAGCGAGGCGAAGAGCTGTTCGTTCATGTCCATGAGGTCGCGATAGTTGCTGTACGCCTCGTAGAATTCGAGCATGGTGAATTCCGGATTGTGCTGCGTGGAAATACCCTCGTTGCGGAAATTGCGGTTGATCTCATACACGCGGTCGAGCCCGCCCACCACTAATCGCTTGAGATACAGCTCCGGCGCGATGCGCAGATAAAGATCGATGTCCAGAGTATTGTGATGCGTGACGAACGGCCGGGCCGTGGCGCCGCCGGCGATGGGATGCATCATCGGCGTTTCCACTTCCAGGTAGCCGCGCGCATCGAAAAACCGCCGCAGTTCCCGGATGATCCGCGCGCGGGTGAGGACAATCTGGCGCGATTTCTCATTCGCGATCAGGTCAAGATACCTCTGGCGGTAGCGGATTTCCACGTCCGTCAGACCGTGCCATTTCTCCGGCAGCGGCAAAAAGGCCTTTGCAAGCAGGGTCAGCTCCTTGACCCAAATGGAGAGCTCATTCGTTTTCGTGCGGAAGAGATGCCCCGCGACCCCAATGGAGTCGCCGAGGTCGAGCAATTGAAAGAGCTTAAATGCGCGATCACCAACCGCGTCGAGCTTCACGTAGATCTGAATCCGCGCTGCGGCGCCCTGAATGTGCGCGAAACCCGCCTTGCCCATCAGACGGTAGGAAACGACCCGCCCCGCGACGCGCACCTCACGTTTTCGCGCTTGGAGGTCCGAAGCGCTTGCGTCCGCGAATTTTTCGACCAGCGCCGCCGGCGTCTCCGTCCAGCGAAACTCGCGTGGATAGGGGTCGTAGCCCAGAGCCTTGATGTCTTCCAGCTTTTTCTGGCGCTGCCGGAACTGGTCGAGGGGCTCAAATTCCAACGCTGCATCCTTTCCGAAGAATCGAGCGGCAGTATAGCGGCCCACGCGTGAAGTCGCAATCCGTGAGCCGGTATGAAGTCTTCGTTCCGCTCACACGTGGTGCGCGAGGGCAACATGGAAGTGAGTTGCGCGTGTTTCAAAAGATGCAAGCAGCGCCCGGGCCTTTGGAGGGACGACGGCGCGCTCCGCGTCCGGCCCCGCAAATCGCTCCACCGCCTCGAGCGATTCCCAAAGCGTCAGGACCAGAAATTCATCGGCGCCTGCCTCCGCCCGGCGCAGCACATAGATGCCGCGAAAGCCCGGGATTGCGCCTAATTCCGGAATCACTGATTCCTGCAGATGGGAGACATAGCGATCCGCCATAGCAGGCTTCGTCGTTCCCTTCCAGATCCGTGCAAGCATGCACTGTCTCCTCGCGTATCATGGATTGCGCAATGAGCAGGAGTTCTCCATGTACTTTGCTCTTTTTTATACCACGGTTGAGAATTTCATCGAACGCCGCCAGCCCCTGCGGGAAGCTCACCTCGCCCATGCCCGCCGTTCCCACCAGGACGGCCACCTCGTGTTGGCGGGCGCCCTGCAGCCGCCGGATGCCGCCCTCCTGGTGTTTCGCGCGGACAGCGCCACCCCGGTCGAAGATTTCGCGAGAAATGACCCTTACGTGGCGAGCGGGCTCGTCAAATCCTGGCGAGTCCGTGAATGGACTGTCGTCATTGGCGGGTAGACGCGAATTCCGATGGGAATTGAAGGCACCGGGGTGCGGAGGCCTGCCCGCTCTGTTATACTTTGCCCGCCGGAGCCGCCGTGCGAGACCGCTCGTATCCCTCTTCCGAGGCGCATTCGTCTGTCCAGCAGGACTGGCGCGCGTGGCTCCCTGAAGACAAGGACCATCTCTTCCACCGGCTAACTCAGCAGCTCGAAACTCCCTATGCGATGGTCAGCGTCTCGCTGAACGAGGCCATCTCCCTCCGGCTGGCGGGGCATCTCCCTCGTTGTCGTCAGGCAGCCAGCGTTCTGGCCGATCTAAACGATCGTCTAGCGGAGCCCCTGGTCGCCATGCTGCGGGCGCTGGCGCGTCATGCCCGCCACTATGGGACCGTGCCCAACGCCGCTCCACTTAACCCTGCCAACTTTCGGGGCGCCCGCCGCCGCCGCGCCGCGCGGATGAGCTCCTTGCTTTCCCACGTTTTGCTATCGCAGCAGTCCCAGTTCCTGCACAAGGTGGATGAACTCGAAGGAATGGTCGAGGATCTGGCCAAGGAGTTCCGTGCGGCGGTAGCCGAAGTCGTGGACATGACATCGGTAGAGCCCGCGGAACTGTGGCTGGAGATCGACCTGCTCCACTATGATTTGAACACCTGCTTGCGAGAATCGATCGTGATCCTCAAATCCTTCCTTATCGTTCTTCCGCACGAAGAGCTGACCAGCTTCGAAGAGGCCGCACGAGTGAAGCCCGTAACGGCGCGGCCATCCGAGGCCAACGCAACTAACTTCCGCAATGGACGGGCGGCCAAATTCGGGGGAAAATAGCTGGGCTCGTCCGTAGAGTCTACAAACGGGCTGACTTGCAGGCGGGCATCCCGTTATCCAAGTAAGGATACGGCGCGTCCTATTTCTTAAGGTGTGGGACAACTCTAGGGGGTAAGGGGCGCATCCCAAATGACGGATGCGTCGCGATTGGACCGTTGGGCCAAATCCGACCAACTGAGCCCGGTCCGCTGACGGAAGCGGAAGCCATCCGCTCGGCCCAGAAGGGCGACGCGGCGGCATTTGAGTTTCTCTATCAATTGCATAGCCGCCGAGTTTACGCCCTCTGCCTGCGGATGGTCAGCAATCCGCCGGACGCGGAAGATCTCGCGCAGGAGGCATTCCTGCAGCTCTTCCGCAAGATCGGCACCTTCCGCGGCGAATCCGCGTTTTCCACGTGGCTGCACCGGATGACCGTCAACGTAGTTCTGATGCGGCTGCGCAAGAAATCTCTTCCGGCAATTTCACTGGAAGAGACGACGGAGCCGGATGAGGAAACCGGCGGGCCCCGCAAGGATGTTGGGGCGGCGGATCTCCGGTTGAGCGGCGCCGTAGACCGGGTCAATCTGGAACGATCGATCGAAAGGCTGCCGCCAGGTTATAAGACGGTTTTCGTGCTCCACGACGTCCAGGGTTACGAACATAACGAGATTGCCGAGATGATGGGCTGCTCGGTAGGCAATTCGAAGTCGCAGCTGCACAAGGCGCGGACGCGTCTGCGCGAACTCCTTCAGGAGAAGCAGCGCGAACACGCGCGGCAGGAACGCCACGCGGCAAAGACCCAGACAGCGCAGAACGATTGAGCTAGAATGGCGGACCACGTGTCCCGGATCTTCGCGCGAGCAGCCGGATAGAGTTTGGAAGGGCGGGTGCCCGCAGCGCCCTGCCTGCGGAGTGAAGCGTCATGAAGTGCAAAGAAGTCGGGTTGGCGATTGAGCAGGAAGGGCTTTTGCCGCTTCCTCCCGCGGCCAAGGCGCACATTGCGGAATGCGGCGCCTGCCGGGATATGGTGGAAGACTTCTTTGCCATCGTCCATGCGGCGCACGCTATGCCCGCGGAAGTGGAACCGCCCGCCCGGCTTTGGGTTTCTTTGCGCGCGCGGCTCGAGTCGGAAGGCATCATTCGAGACCTCGCCGGCACGCCAAGAGGTTCGTGGCTTCAAGCGATCTCCGCGTTTTTCCGTAGCCGCGCCGTGGCGGCCGCCACGGTGGGTTTGTTGATCCTCGCCGGAGCCTTCCTCGAAGTCCGCCAGACAGTCAATATTTCTCAAACGGAAGCGCCGGCTGTGGTCCAAACCGGTCCGTCCAACGAAGATATTCCGACCGTACTGGATCCCATCGAAGCAGACCTCTCGAACATGATGCCTGCCAATAGCATGGCGGCGCCGGTGAATGACTCCTTGCGGCAGAATCTCCGGATCGTGAACAGCTTCATCGCCGATTGCAAACAGCGCATCCAGGAAGATCCTCAGGACGATCTGGCGCGTGAATACTTGAACAGCGCTTACCAGCAAAAGGCGGAACTACTGGCCGCGATGATGGATCGTGGCGGGAGCGTGAACTAGCATGCGTATGCGAACGACAATGCCGAATTGGGGCTCCGGGCTGGCCGCGGGCGCATTGCTTCTTGCCGCCTGGCCCCCCGACGCTTCCGCTCAGCGCCTCGAAAAACATTTCGCCGTCAAAGGCCGCCCTGTCGTAGTCATCGAAAATGTGGCCAATGGCCGAATCGAGGTGAAGGCCTGGAAAAACCAGGAAGTCGTCCTCACCGAAATTCAGCCCTCGAACAAGGTCGGCATCGAGACCGAACAGGCCGGCGACCGCATCGACGTGATCGCCAACGTGCTGGATGCTTCGGCGCAGCCTTCCGAGATCGAGGCGAGTTTTCAGTTGAGCGTTCCCGAGCAGACCGAGCTCCGGCTCAAGACGCAGACGGGTTTGATCTATGTCGAACAGGTTGTGGGTGACATGGAACTGCGAAGCGTTGCCGGCGACGTGCACTTGAAAGAAGTATCCGGCTACATCGTGGTGCGGACCACCGGGGGCTCGCTGGTCTGCACGCAATGCTCCGGCAAACTCGATTTCCAATCCATCAGCGGCAACGCCCAAATTCTCCAGCCCGCGCTGAATAACGTCACCTTGCGCACCACCTCCGGCAATATTCTGTTCGACGGCGATTTCATCCGCACGGGCATCTACACGATGTCGAGCGGCAAGGGCAACGTCGAAGTGCGGTTCTCCGGAAACGATTCCTTTGATCTCCTCGCGCAGACCACTCGCGGAAGCGTGGATAATCAGGCGGAACCTTTCCTAAAGCCTGATTCCCACGGTTTCAAGCATTTGGCCTCGAAATTCACGAAGGGCCTGTTCGGCACGGTCGGCGGGGGTCTCGCGAAGGTGGACCTCTCCTCGTTCAGTGGTACAATTCGCATTCGGAAGCGCGATTAGTTTTCCTGCGCGCCGAATCTCTCGGATGCAATCCGCAAGTTCGCGCAACGTGCCCCCACGTCCGGCGATTCTCTGCCTGGCAGGTTTCATGGGCTCCGGGAAGACGACCGTGGGTGCGCTCCTGGCGCGCCAGCTCGCCTGGCGGTTCGTGGACCTCGATGAGCGCATCGAAGCCGCCGCCGGCCTGCGCATCTCCGAATTCTTCGAACGCTACGGCGAGCCGGCCTTCCGCGAGCTCGAGCACGAGCAGTTGCGCACGGCGCTGGGACGCGCCGTCGAATTGAGGGAGCCTATCGTCTTGGCGCTTGGCGGGGGCACTTTCGCGCAGCCCATCAACCGCGAATTCCTGCGCGCTTCCGGCGTCCCGGTCATCTGGCTTGACTGTCCGATTGATCTTCTCTTCGCCCGCTGTGCAACCATGACCGGCCGCCCGCTCTTCCGCGACGAGACGAATTTCCGCGCACTGCACGCGCAGCGGTTGCCCTCTTACCAACTGGCGGACTACCGCGTGGACAGCTCGCCGGAACCCGCGGCGGTCGTCGCCGACATTCTGAGTTTGAGCGTCGCGACGCCCGGCGGGAAAACACACCTCCTGGTCGAAAAGCGGCCCTCCTGAAACTTCCGCCTATATGTAAAACTGAGCACTCCCGGCATAAAGATGCTCGGCGGAAACCGCGCCGTGCAGTAGTCTTCGGGAAGCGCGCGCTTCCAGGCGGGCGCGGAAAGACCTCGAGGTCCCATCCGATGCAAAGCGCACACAAGCGCCGGCGGCTTGCCCTGGGACGCGCCGCGGTTTTCGCGGTGGCGATTACACTCCTTGGCCTCTCACTGGCGGGCGCCAGGTCCGCCAAAAACTCCCCGACAAACTCCAGCGGAGTTCTTTCTCCCGACAAAGGAAAGCTCAAAATCCTTCTTGATGGACAACCGATCGGCACGGAAGAGTTTGAAATTGCGGTTTCCGGATCAAAATGGACCGCGCGCGGGACGACCGAATTGAGAGTGCGGCAGGGAGCAAGCGCGCGGGTCAGCGGGACGCTCGTCTTGCAGCCGAACGGCGCTCCGGTGAGTTACGAATGGACCTCGCAAAACGACAAGAAGAACGGCGCGAGCATCAGGTTTGAGAACGGGGTGGCCAAGATGACTTTGCAATTGCAGGGAGCGAAGCAGCCGTTCGAGCAGGATCTGACTTTCGGCTCGCCGCTCATCTCCGTGCTGGACAACAACCTCTATCACCACTATGCCATTCTGGCGCGGCTGTACGATTGGTCGAAGCGCGGCGCGCAGAGCTTTCCCGTGCTGATTCCGCAGGAACTGACCCCGGGCACCATCAGCGTCGAAGCCAGTGGCACGCAGGGTGCTAACGGAAAATCGTACGAAGGATTGCGCGTCAGCACCTCGGACCTCGAAGTGCTCCTCTCCGTGGACAAAGACCACCGCTTGATGCGTCTGGAAGTCCCCTCGGCAAAAGTCAGCGTGGTCCGCGAGTAATTACTCTCCGAGGAGGGCGGTCGGCAGGAGACTCGAAACTTTTCCCTTCAAGAAAAACGGCGCGGATGTCCTTGTCTGGCGTCCGCGCCGCAAAAGTCTAAGGTGAATTCGCGCTTAGCGTGCTGAGTCGCGCCAAAACGCCGGAAAGCCGCAAGCTCAGCGCGCCAGCGGCGTGCGCTGAAAGACCGGCGCACCCGGCCGGCGAAGATACCCGCCCTGCGCATGCAGGTGCGAAGCGCCGTTGCCGGCGTGAGCGCCGACGTGCCCGCCGGGTTGCCCGACCGCGTGGCCGGCGCCGCTGGCCGGCGCCGACTGTTGCAGCCGCGCCGGGTTACCGATAGGGCGGAGTGTGGTCGGCCCCACGCTGACGTGATCGCTGATCGCCTGCAGGCGCTTGAGGATCGACTGCCACTGTTCCCAGTCGAGCTGCCGCAGAAACGGCCGCAGCCCCTGGATGAACGGATCCTCGAGCAGCGCCTCCCCATCCGATTCCGGGATGAAGAAGCGGTTCAGCCCGACGTTTAGGGCCTCGGAGATTTTCTCGAGCGTTCCGAGACTTGGCGTCATCTGCCCGCTCTCGATGCGCGAGAGGTAAGAGCGCGAGACCTTCGAGCGCGACTGCAACTGGCTCTGGGTCATGCTGCGCGACTCCCGCAACTGCCGGATGCGCTGGCCGATGTTTTCGACCGTCTCCTGATTCGCCTGCTTCTCTTGCTGAGGCTCCGCGCCCGCTTCCTCCTCTGGCGCGGGCGGCGGAATCAGGAATTCCAGGCGCTGAGGCAGAACCCTTAAACAACGGCGGCAGTTGCCCGTTCGCGTCCTGTATTGCACAAGCCCGCACGTTTTACAGCGGATCACTTCCCGATCGAGGTCTAGTGTGCTTTTCGTCTCTGTTTGTGCCGACACCAGTGCTCCTTGCTGACTCTTCCGGCGCGCGGATAAGTTAGGGAACGTCGGAACAACCCGTCTGGGGAAGGCAGAAACTGGCGCAGCGGGACTATCGCGCATCCTCCTGATTTGTGTCAAGAGTATTTTTGTCCTATTTACAACTTCTTTCCCACTCCGAAAACAATGCCTACGCCAACCCTTCGCCTGACCCTCGGTACAGGTCGCGAGAGTCTACTCGTCCGACGTACATCTGGAGAAATACGGCACGCGAATTCTTCGGAAACGAACGCGTGGGGAGTCACGCCCCAGGAACTTTGCGGTAAGCTTAGTCGCTTGAGAGGAGGAGAAAGAATGCCGTCGCGTGAGGATGCCTGGAATCTTTTGTGCGAGTACACGCAGTCGGAAAGTCTGCGCAAGCACGCGCTGGCCGTGGAAGCCTGCGTGCGCGCTTATGCCCGCAAACAGGGCGCCGATGAAGCGCTCTGGGGCATCGCGGCCCTGCTGCACGATTTCGATTACGAGCGCTGGCCCAATCAGGAGCATCATCCAACACAAGGCCACCCTTCGGAAGGCTCCGGAATCCTTCGCGAGCGCGGCTATCCCGAAGAGATGATCCGCGCGATTCTGTCACATGCGGATTACACCAATGTGGCGCGCCAGTCCGCGCTCGAGCATACGCTCTTCGCCTGCGACGAACTCGCCGGATTCCTCACTGCCTGCGCTTATGTTCGCCCGTCAAAAAGCATTCTTGACCTGGAAGTCAGCTCCGTAAAGAAGCGCATGAAGGACAAAGCCTTCGCCCGTGGAGTCAGCCGCGAAGATGTTTTGAAGGGCGCCGAAGAATTGGGCGTGGCGCTCGACGAGCACATTGCGTTCTGCATTCAGGCCATGCGAGATGCCGCGGACTCCCTCGGCCTCCGCGGCAACATGGGGGCACACGCGGCCCCCTCCTGAGCTGCGCGGGCACCTGACGAAGGAGCGCGGGCGCGCTGTATTGTTGGTCTGGACATTTCGTCACCCCACGAAATCAGGCTAGAATAACCAGAGAATGTACACACAGATTGAAGGCTTTGACTCGGCAGCGGGGCGGCATCCGCGCCGCAAAGCGTATGGCGTAAAGGTCGGCCAGGTCCGCGTGGGCGGCGGCGCGCCGATCGTCGTCCAGTCCATGACCAACACGGACACGGCCGATGTCGAAGCCACATTCAAGCAGACCGTCGAACTGGCCGAAGCTGGTTCGGAGCTCGTCCGCTGGACCGTAAACGTCCCTGAGGCCGCCGCAGCCGTCCCGGCGATCAAGCAGCGGCTGCTTGATGCCGGCTGCAACGCGCCCATCATCGGCGATTTCCACTACAACGGCCACGTCCTGCTGACGAAGTATCCGGAGTGCGCGAAGGCGCTCGACAAATACCGCATCAACCCCGGCAACGTCGGCGCCGGCCAGCGCCGCGATGAACAGTTCGCCACCATTTGCAAAGTGGCGCGCGACAACGGAAAGCCCGTGCGCATCGGCGTGAATGGCGGCTCGCTCAATCAAGAGCTGGTCATGCGCAAGATGCAGGAAAACACCGATAAGAATCTCGGCAAGGACTCCGAACAAATCATCAACGAATGCATGGTCCTCTCGGCACTTCAGTCCACGGAGCTGGCGCTTGAATGCGGCCTGCGCCACGATCAAATCATCATTTCCTGCAAAACGTCGCGCCCGCGCGACCTCATTACCGTCTATCGCGAACTTTCGGCAAAAACCGAACAGCCACTGCACCTCGGCCTCACGGAAGCCGGCATGGGCATGAAGGGCCAGATTTGGTCGGCGGCGTCGCTCGGCATTTTGCTCTACGAAGGCATCGGCGACACGATTCGCATTTCGCTCACGCCGCGCCCCGGCGGTGATCGCCGCGAAGAGGTCTACGCCGCTTGCGAACTGCTCCAGGCATTGGGTCTCCGATCGTTCGCGCCGAGTGTCACCGCCTGCCCCGGCTGCGGCCGCACCACGAGCACGACCTTTCAGGAACTGGCCGAGCGCATCCAGGGCTACATCCGCGACATGACGAAGGCGTCGAGACCATGACCCTCGCCGTGATGGGCTGCATCGTCAACGGCCCCGGCGAATCCAAGGTCGCCAATATCGGCATCAGCCTCCCCGGCACCGGCGAAGCCCCGCGCTGCCCCGTGTACGTCGACGGCGTGAAGACCGTGACCCTCGAAGGCACCTACGATGAGCTTGCCACGGCGTTCCAAGCGCTTGTCGACACCTACATCACCACCAAGTACGCGCGCAAATCGGCAGCCATGGAAACCGCGCGATGAAGATTAGTCGTGAAGATGTGCTGAGAGTGGCCGAGCTGGCTTACCTAGAACTGACCGAAGCCGAGATGGAGACCTACCGCGCGCAGCTTGACGCGATCCTCGAGTACGCCGGCAAGCTGAACGAACTCGACACCACGAACGTCCCTCCGATGGCTCAAGTGTTAGCCAGCGACCAGCAGGCCGAAGCGACGCTGCGTGAGGACGTCATCCAGCCGTGTGACGTGGCCCGGGATGTCCTGGCTCACGCGCCTGGAGCCGAACCGCCGTATTTCCGCGTCCCGAAAGTCATTGAGCGATGAGCGCATGGACGATCCAGTCGGTGCGCGAGGCTATCGCGGCGAAAAACGTTTCCGCGCGGGAGCTGGCGGCTGAGTTCTACAAGCGCATCCAGGAGCGCAATCCTCTACTGAACGCGTTCCTCACCCTCTGCCCGGACAGGGCCTCCACCCAAGCCCAACGCATCGATGGACTTGTGGCTGCGAAGAAACCTCTCCCGCCTCTCGCGGGCGTGCCCGTAGCCGTCAAAGATGTGATCAGCACGCGCGGTATTCGCACCACCTGCGGCTCCAAAATCCTGGAAAACCACATCCCTGCCTATGACGCCACGGCAGTTGAGCGCCTGGAAGCCGCCGGAGCAGTGATCCTGGGCAAGACGAACTGCGACGAATTCGCCATGGGCAGCTCGAACGAGAATTCTGCCTACGGCCCTGTGCGTAACCCGGTGGATACCGGGCGTGTCCCGGGCGGTTCGAGCGGCGGATCGGCGGCCGCCGTGGCTGCGGGTCTTGCCGTCGCCGCCCTTGGAACGGATACAGGCGGCTCGATCCGCCAGCCCGGCGCTCTTTGCGGCATCCCGGCGATGATGGGTAGCTACGGACGCGTCTCGCGCTTCGGACTCATCGCCTTTGCGTCTTCGCTCGATCGCATCGGGCCATTCGCGACAAGCGTTCGCGATGTAGCCGCTGTCCTCAACATCATCGCCGGCCGCGACCCGCGCGACTCGACTTCGGTAACAACTCCGGTGCCGGACTATCTCTCGGAAATCAGCAAGCCAGTGAAGGGGCTGCGGCTCGGCATCCCCAAGGAGTATTTCGGGTCCGGGATGGACAAAGGCGTCCGCCCGAAGATCACGGCCGGGATCGAGATTTTTCGCAAACTCGGCTGCCAACTGCTGGATGTTCACATGCCGCACACGGACTACGCCATCGCCACCTACTACATCATCGCCACGGCCGAAGCCAGTTCCAACCTGGCCCGCTACGACGGCGTCCGCTACGGCGTCCGGGTGAACGGCGACTCACTCCTCTCCATGTACCGCAAAACGCGGGGCGCGGGCTTCGGCGCCGAGGTCAAACGCCGCATCATGCTGGGAACCTACGTTCTTTCCGCGGGCTATTACGACGCGTACTACCTCAAGGGGCAGAAGGTTCGCTCGCTCATCGCCCAGGATTTCCGGGACGCCTTTCAGAAGGTTGATGCGCTTCTCACCCCGACTTCGCCCGTACCCGCTTTCCGTCTCGGCGAGCGAGTGGACGACCCGCTCCAGATGTATCTTGCTGATATTTATACGGTTACGGGGTCTCTCGCGGGCGTTCCAGGCATTTCCGTTCCGTGTGGCAAAGCCAGTGGCAAGCTGCCCGTCGGGCTGCAAATCTTTGGGCCGCCATTCGGCGAAGCGCGCGTCCTCCAATTGGCCCATGCGTTCGAGCAGGCTGGCGGCGCGAACCTCTAGGGCAGTGGCAGAGAACTCTCAGCGCATGAAGAGCCTCGAGTTGGCATTTTGAACAAGAAACCTGGGGAAGGCTGGCCTTCCTTCTGTAGAACTACGCAAGCGGCTACCTCGTTAGCCATTTCACCCGCCAGGTCTTGGAAACTGTGGAGTGGGCTAATTGTGTTTCCAGCTTGACATGCGATGTCTGCAAATCAGCCAAATCCAGGAAATCATCGAACGGCTTCTGAAAGTAGTAGGAAGATTGCAAAACATGGACGCTCCGTTCATTCCAGGGTCTCGCCGGCAAAGCCCGTACTATCTAAGGCTTCACGCCAAAATGCAAGTAAGTCGCTCACCAGATAGGCCTTGGCCCGAAGGTACTAGACACTTCGTTTTTTGATGCCGGAACGGAACGACTATTGCTAAGGATTTCGTGCAGCCGGTAGCATAGCTACAGCATCAAACAGGTTGTGACGTGAGAAAGGGCGGAGAGATTGCGAGGCACGGCAATGGTCACGGTGAAGTCGAGTCAGAAAATCTTTACAGATGACGAGGTAGCTACGCTGACGGGGATCTGCGTCGAGCACCTGCACAATTTTGCCCGCAGGCGCCACCTGGGATTCATTGCGCGCGCGGCCGAGGCCGCCGGCAAACAGGCCGATCAGTGGCTATTTACGCTGTCCGACCTCATGGTTCTCGTTACGCTCTTTCCGAAGTGCAGCCACTAACGGCTCAGGGTTTTTGAGCGGGATAGGCGGGCTCCGGGTCGACCGGGGCCCGCTTCGTTTTGGGCCTGCCGTTGTGCGGCAAGTTTCGAAATCTCAATCCTGGATCTTCCCGTTCACTTCCGCCCAGGCTCGCTCGACCATCGCCGGGGCCCCTGTCTTGAAGTTCGGGAAGCTTTCCGAATGTCTGTTTAAGTCCACAGTTTTCTTCGTTTCGTCCACATTCATTCCGTTTTTGGACGCGCTCTGTACTTCGGCGACAACGTCTTTCATAAAGGCTATGAGCTTGTCGAGCTGATCCTTCCCCTGCTGGACACTGCCATGGCCGGGGATCGCCTGCGCCCAATCCAGATTCCGAAGCGATTCCAGCGTTGAGACCCACTCCACTGGGTATGAATCTCGCGCGAAGGGGATCCCGTTCGTCAGAAGATCCCCGGTGACGACGACCTTTTCCTTCGGCAGGTAGACGACCACATCCCCGCGCGTGTGGCCCTTGCCGAAATAATAGATGTGGATGTCTCGTCCGGGCTTGTGCAACACCAGGCTGCGCTCAAATGTGATCGTCGGAAGCGTGATCTGGATTTGCTTCAACTCATCGAGGTACGCCCGTTGCGACGCAAGCTGTTCGCCGAACTGCTGGCGGTCCTTCTCGCTAAGCGGTTTGCCATCCTGCCCCTGACCGCTCGAAAGCATTTTCTGCAACCGTGCAATGGTTTCCGGCACGTTCTTGCTCAGATCCTCCTGCACGCTGGGGATCGCCTTCTTAATCATGTCCTCGCGGGTATTGTGCTGCGCCAGATATTCGACGTTTTTGCCGAAGACGCTGATGTACACCTGGTTCCCTTGGACGTGGTCGCCGTGCCAGTGCGTGTTGACGACATAGCGGACGGGCTTGTCGGTGATCTTCCGAATTTCAGCCACGAGGTCCCGCGCCCAGCTTGGGCGCAGGTGCGTGTCCACAACCACGACATCGTCTTCATTGACGATGAAGGCTGCATTCGAAAACACGCCTGGCTTGCCGATCCCGGCGTAGACGCCGTCCGCCACCTTCACGATGTCGAACGACTGGGCCTCCGCCCTCCCTTGCACAAACAGCAAGCAACCCAGCGCAAAGCACATAACAAGCAGGTATTTCCCCATCTTCGAATCTCCTCCGCAATCGTGGGCCGCGAACACGGCCGTGCCAAATTCAGCGCCGGGGAATCTAGCACAGGCGCTCGCCAAGGGCCACACGCATCCGGCCGCGCCCCAAGCGGCGGTTGCAGCGCGCTGGACACCGCGCTATTCTCCGGGAAGGGGCAAATGTTTCGTCGCACGGAGCATCTGAAAAAGAAGAGGCAGGTGCCCGATGGCCATCATGAAGGCGCGCGTACAAAATATGCTGATAGCGTGTGGCCTGGCCGCGGCTTGTCTCCTGGCCGCCGCGCGGCTCTGTTCTCCTGAGCCTGCGCTTGCCCAAGTCCCGCAGGAGCCTTCCGCTTCAGGCCAGAGTAAGGCGGACAGCGGCATCACCGCGCTACCGCGCGGCAAAAAGCTCATCTTGAGAGACGGAAGTTTCCAGATCGTTCGGTCTTACGAGCGAAAAGGCGACCGGGTCCGCTACTACAGCGTGGAGCGCGGCTCTTGGGAAGAGTTGCCTGCGGCGATGGTGGACTGGGATGCTACCGCAAAGGCCGAGGCGGAGGAGAATCGCTCGGCGGAAGAACTCGCGAAGAGAGTCCACATCGAGGAAGAACAGCGGAGGGCTGAAATCCCACTCGACATTGATGCCAGCCTTCCGGTTGCCCCAGGCGTTTTCCTTCCGCCCGGTGAAGGCATGTTTCTTGTGGAAGGGCACTCCGTGACGCCGCTGGAGCAGGTGGACACAAAGTTGAAAACGGACAAAAAGCAATTTTTGAAGCAAGTACTCGTTCCGGTTCCAATCGTGCCTGGAAAACGAAACCTGGTTATTGCGGGCGCAAAAGCGAAACTCCGCTTTCAGACTACGCAGCCGGAATTCTACCTCCGTGAAGCGCCCCCGGACCCTGAGCATCCTTCTCCCGTCCAAAAAAGCAGCCGGCCGGGTGAAAGCGGGCCCGAAGTCGAATTGGTCCGCGCGGCCGTGAAAGGCGACAAGCGGCAAGTTGGATCCATCAGCACCTTCATGGGCGAACAGGTCGGAGAGAAGCGCAACACGATCTCCATCCAGCGCTGGGAAATCGCCAGGAATGTTTTTCGCTTCACGCTCAGCCAGCCGCTCGAGCCAGGTGAATACGTTCTAGCGGAAATTCTTCCGGAAGGGATGAACCTTTACGTCTGGGATTTTGGGGTTGACCGGTCGTCGGCCCCGGGCGCTGCGGCGAAGTTCACGCCCTCGCAGAAGACTCCCCACTAAATTCCGTCTGATAGAAGGCACGCGGCAGACGCCGGGTTATTTGCGAATCGTCTCGGCGTCCGCGGAGAGAAGAGCTTCGGCAAGCGCGGAAATGACTTCGGCGATGCGGAACGGTTTCTGCAGCCAGCGTTTGGGTTCCAGGTCGGAGCCATCAGGAGCCGCGCTGGCGAGATCTCCCGTCATCAGCAGGACCGCGGGCTTGCCTCTGGTGGCTGAACTCCGGATGCGCTCGGCGATTTCCCGTCCGCTCGGGCTGCCGGGCAGATTCAAGTCGCAAAGCACGGCGTCATATTCCTGCTTGCCAAGGAGCGCAAGAGCCTGGCCGCCCGTGGAAACGCAATCCACGCGGAGTCCGTGCGCAACCAGCCCCTCTTTCAAGAGCAATTGAATACCTTCCTCGTCGTCCACAACGAGAACGGAACGCCCTTTCAGGAAGTCCGCGGCGCGTTGCAGTGATTCGCGGCTTTGCACCTGCGTATCGAGAGGCGAGGCCATGGAAACCTCCTGGGCAACTGGGAAATGGACAGTGAACGCGGAACCTCCACCGGGAAGGACTTCGGCTTCAATGGTTCCGCCGTGCTCGCGAATGATGGAGAGGCAGATACTCAACCCGAGTCCCGTGCCTCCGGCCGGCCGTTTCGTCGTATAGAAAGGGTCAAATAGCTTGGGCAGGGCTTCCGGGCGGATGCCGACACCGTCGTCCTGAACGACCACCAGAATCTTTTCCCCAGTTCGCGCCAGGCGAATCTGGATGCGGCCGGAATCGCGCACCTCCCGGATGGCGTGCTCCGCGTTGCTGATGAGATTGAGAAAGACCTGGATGAGCTGATTGGCGTCGCCCAGCACGGGGGGAAGGCCCGCGTCCCCGCGGAAGTCAACCGCAACGTTGTTCCGGCGAAGCGAATGCTCCTGGAGCTGCAGGGTTCGATCGATGATGGCGTTGAGATCCAGCGGCTTCTTCTGCGGCGCCGCCGGCCGCGAAAATTCAAGCAGGTTTTGCACGATCCGCGCGGCGCGCCGGGCTTGGCGATGCGTCAACTCGAGCTGCCGCTTCGTGGCCTCGTCTGTCCCAGCGCGTTCGCGAAGCAATTCCGTGACACCGAGCACGGCAGTGAGCGGATTATTCAGTTCGTGCGCCACGCCAGCGAGCATCTGTCCCATCGCGGCAAGTTTCTCGGCCTGTATGAGCTGCTCCTCCAGCCGCTTGAGCTGCGTGACGTCCCGGCCCGAAATGACCACGCCTTCGATCTTCCCTGCTTCGTCGAAAAGCGGGCTGAAATGGCACAGAATGCGCCGCCAGTCGCCCGCCTTGTGGCGGACGCGTATCTCGAGTGAGCCGAAAGTTTTCTGCCCGCTGACGATTTCATCGAATAGGGCGCGGAGTCCCGGGCGATCCTCGGGATTCGTGCGCTCGCCCAGCTCCATGCCCGGATCCTCGTCCGCCTCGAACCCGAGAACCTCCTTGATACTCGGGCCGATAAACGTGTAATGAGCTGTCGGGTCGAGCACGAGGACCATATCCGGGAAGCTGGCCACGAGGCGCCGGGCAAATTCCTGCTGCTGATGCAGCTGCCGCTCCATCTCCCGCCGCTCGGTCACGTCCAATAGCGTGCCCTGGAAACGCAGCGCGCGCCCTGAAGCGTCTCGCACCGCCGCCACCGTATTCAGGCACGTGATGAGCGAGCCGTCCTTCCGGCGGAGCACCACTTCCTGGCCGCGCAAGGTCGGCTGCTTTTCGATCTCCGCCTGAATCCTCAGGCGCTCTTCCTGCCCGGCGAAGACCTCGTCCATGTGCCTCGCCAGAAGTTCCTCTTTGGACTCGTAGCCCAGCATCCGCATGAGCGCAGGATTGGCGTCGAGAATTTTTCCTTCCGGCGTCGAGATAAAAATTCCTTCCTGGAGTGACTCGAAGAGTTCCGTGAATCGCGCCTCGCTTTCGCGCTGCAGCGTGACATCCCGCGCTAGGACCGTCACCCCGTGCACTCTATCCGCGCGGGTCATGGCGTGCGCAACGCACTCGAAGTAGCGGACTCCCGGTCTTCCCTTCAACCGCACCCTCACGGTGCCTTGCCAGAGCCGGCGCTCCACAAACCGCGGCAGACCTCTCTCGACCGCCCGCCGGTACTCTTCGTCCGGGTCCTCGACGAACTCCTGGAGCGGCCGGCCGATCAGCTCCTGAAACGGCCGGTCGACGAGCTCCGCAAAACTTCGGTTCGCCGCTCGAATCTCGCCTTCCAGCGAGAGAGCCAGCAGGACGTTGTCAAAGGAATCGATCAGGTCCCGGTAGCCTTGCTGGGAACGGGAAATCAGCCCGAACAGATGGTCGAGTTGCTGCTCGCTGGGAGGGGCGGCGTCGCGATGTCCAATCCCGCGGACCAGCCCGCGCAACTCCGAGATCTCCCGCGTGCGCCTCCACGTGTACACGCCGAAGAGCACGACGAGCACAACAAGTCCGATCGGCAGCGCTTTGAACCGGTGGGCCAATTGCCGCATCGAGTCCCAAGAGGTCCAAGCAAAGAACACCGTTAGGACAAGAAGCAGAAGAAAGGTCAAAACCCAGAGCTGGTTCTGCCGTTTCTCAAATTGCTCCACGCGCAACGTCACGCCGCCGCGGAGGTCTCCCGGCGGAGATTTATGCTCCGGCGGACCCGGTGTGTGCTCTTCGGTGTCGAACATCATGTGCCGTGTAACGGATTCCCGTCGCAGACTTTACCACGCCCGGTAGCTATTCATTATTCTAGAAAAGGCCTGAATCCGACAGCAACGAATTCAGCGGCGATGCGTGCGTGAACGACACGCATCCGTCAGGAAAAAAGAAAATCGGCGGCCCGGATGGCCAGGCCGCCGTTCCATCAGTTACCTGCGAATAGGCCATTCGACCGGAGGGCTGTTCTTAGCCCTCTGCGGCAGCTTCCGCATCGTCTTCCCGCAAGAATTCAAGCGCCGCAGCCTCTTCTGCCGTGAGCTCGGCTGCCTCCGGGATCTCTTCCGAAGGCGCCATCGCCGGGATTTCGGTTAGCAGGCGGATATTCCGGTAGTATTCGAGTCCCGTGCCCGCCGGAATCAGTCGGCCCATGATGACGTTCTCCTTCAGCCCACGCAGGTAGTCGACCTTGCCGGCCACGGCCGCTTCGGTTAGGACGCGCGTCGTCTCCTGGAAGCTGGCCGCCGAGATGAACGAATCGGTTGACAGCGACGCCTTGGTGATGCCGAGGAGCAGGGGACGCCCGATGGCCGGGCGCCCGCCTTCTTTGGTCACCCGCTCGTTCTCCTCGCGGAAGCGGAACTTGTCCACCTGTTCCTCGAGGAGGAAATTGGTGTCGCCCACTTCTTCCACCTTCACCCAGCGCATCATCTGCCGCACGATCGTCTCGATGTGCTTGTCATTGATGTTGACGCCCTGCAGGCGGTACACCTCCTGGATGGCATTGACGAGATAGGACTGCGTGAACTTCTCGCCCAGCACGGCCAGCAGGTCGTGCGGGTTGAGCGGACCGTCGATCAGCGGCTCGCCCGCCCTCACGTGCTCGCCTTCCTGCACGTTGATGTGCACGCCTCGCGTAATGGCGTATTCCTTCACGGTCCGGCCGTCATCGCTCTCGACGTGGATCTTGCGCTGGCCCTTGGAGATCTCGCCGTAGCGGACAACGCCTTCGATCTCGCTGATCACCGCGGGATCCTTCGGCTTGCGCGTCTCGAACAGCTCGACCACGCGCGGGAGGCCTCCCGTGATGTCCTTCGTTTTCGTCGTTTCGCGCGGGATCTTCGCGAGCACGTCGCCGGCGGAAACCTCATCGCCGTCTTTCACCATAAGGTGGGCGCGGGACGGCATGAGATATTTTTTGCGCGCGCGCCCGGCCGAATCGCGAATCACAATCGCCGGCTGGTGTTTCTCATCGCCCGGCGGAAGCGTGACCACGTCCTGCGACAGGCCAGTGACCTCGTCCACTTGCTCTTCGATCGTTAGGCCGGGGCGGAGATCTTCGAATTTCACCGAGCCGGCGGTCTCCGTCAGGATTGAGAACGTGAACGGATCCCATTCCGCGAGGATCTGTCCGTGCGTCACCGTGTCGCCTTCGCTGACGCGCAGGCGCGCTCCATATACCACGTGGTAGCGCTCTTTCTCGCGGCCCTTCTCGTCCACGATGGCGATCAGGCCCGAGCGGTTCATGGCAATGAAGGTGCCGCCGCGGCCCTCGACATGCTTGAGGTCCGCGAATTTGACCACGCCGTTGTTGCGCGCTTCGAGCGTCGAGCGTTCGCTGACGCGCGTCGCCGTTCCGCCGATGTGGAACGTCCGCATCGTGAGCTGCGTGCCGGGTTCGCCGATGGACTGCGCGCCGATGACGCCCACCGCTTCGCCCAGCTCCACCATGCGGCCGGAGGCCAGGTTGCGGCCGTAACACAGCGCGCACACGCCTCGCCGCGATTCGCAGGTAAGCACGGACCGGATTCGGACGCGCTCGATGCCCGCGGCCTGGATGGAGTTCGCCAATTCTTCGCTGATTTCCTGATCCACCTCGACGATGACGTTGCCTTCGAAGTCCCTGATCTTGTCGAGCGAGACCCGTCCAACGACGCGGTCGCGCAGCGGTTCGACTTCCACGCCGGCTTCGATGATCGGCTCGACGTAGATGCCCTCCGACGTGCCGCAGTCGCGTTCGTTAATGATCACGTCCTGTGCCACATCCACCAGGCGGCGCGTCAGGTAGCCCGAGTCGGCGGTCTTGAGCGCCGTATCGGCCAAGCCTTTGCGCGCGCCGTGCGTGGAGATGAAGTACTCCAGCACGTTGAGCCCTTCGCGGAAGTTCGACGTAATCGGGGTTTCCATGACTTCGCCGGAAGGCTTGGCCATGAGGCCGCGCATGCCGGAGAGCTGGCGGATTTGCTGCTTTGATCCGCGCGCGCCGGAGTCGGCCATGACATACACAGGGTTGATGTTGCCCTCTTTGTCATAACTCTCGAGGGCCTTGAACATCTCGTCCGCCACCTTTTCGGTGACATCACTCCAGAGGGAAATGATCTTGTTGTAGCGCTCGCCGTGGGTGATGGCGCCGTCGAGGTACTGTTGCTGCACTTTGACGACTTCCTTCTCCGCGGTTTCCACCAGCTTGGACTTGTCTCCCGGAATAACCATGTCGTCGATGCCGATCGAGATGCCGGATCGCGTCGCGTACTGAAAGCCCAGGGCCTTCAACTGATCCAGCAATACAACGGTCCCCTCGAGCCCGAAGCGGAGGTAAGCGTAATAGATTAGCTGCTGGACGCCCTTCTTCTTCAGCAGGCCGTTGATGAACGGCATGTGTTTCGGCAGGTGGGAATTGAAGATCACCCGGCCCACCGTTGTCTGGATGAACTGCCGCTCGAGCTTCACAGCTTCGGTGTGCGTTACGTCCTGGTCGTCATAGGCCGTTGTCAGGTCCATGACCTCACCGGTGTAACGCAACCGGATCGGCGTCAGCAACTCGATTTCGCCCCCCTCGAGCGCGAGGATCACTTCCTCCTGCGCGCCGAAGACGCGGCCCTCGCCTTTTGCTCCGGGCTTTGCCTTGGTCAGGTAGTAGATACCCAGCACCATATCCTGCGACGGAACGGCGAGCGGCAAGCCGTGCGCCGGCGACAGGATGTTTCTCGAGCTGAGCATCAGCACGGACGCCTCGACCTGCGACTCCGGCGACAGCGGAATGTGCACCGCCATTTGGTCGCCGTCGAAGTCCGCGTTAAACGCCGTGCAAACCAGCGGGTGGATACGGATGGCCTTGCCTTCGACCAGCGTCGGCTCAAACGCTTGAATTCCCAGCCGGTGGAGCGTCGGCGCGCGGTTCAGCAGCACGGGATGCTCGCGGATGACGTCCTCGAGGATGTCCCACACCACCGGCTCTTGCTGCTCGACCATCTCTTTGGCCTGCTTGATGGTCGTGCAATGTCCCTGCGCCTCCAGCTTGTGATAGATGAACGGCTTGAAGAGTTCGAGCGCCATCTTCTTCGGCAATCCGCACTGATTCAGCTTGAGCTCCGGCCCGACGACGATCACCGACCGGCCGGAGTAGTCCACGCGCTTGCCGAGCAGGTTCTGGCGGAAGCGGCCCTGCTTGCCCTTGAGTGTGTCGGAAAGCGACTTGAGCGGGCGGTTATTGGTTCCGCGCAGGACGCGGCCCCGGCGGCCGTTGTCGAACAGAGCGTCCACCGCTTCCTGAAGCATGCGCTTCTCATTGCGCACAATCACGTCCGGCGCGTGCAGCTCCATCAGTTTCTTCAGCCGGTTGTTGCGGTTGATGACGCGGCGATAGAGATCGTTCAGGTCGGACGTCGCGAAGCGGCCGCCGTCCAGCGGCACAAGCGGGCGCAGCTCCGGCGGAAGCACCGGTATCACATCCAGGATCATCCAGTCGGGCTTGTTGCCGCTCTTTCGGAAGGCCTCCAAAACCCTCAGCCGCTTGGCGTACTTGATCCGCTTTTGGTGACGGATCGGTCTTCATCTTTTCGCGCAGCTCTTCGGACAGCTTGTCCACTTCGACGCGGCGGAGAAGCTCCTTGATGGCTTCCGCGCCCATCTTGGCGGTGAACTGGCCCGGGTATTCCTTCTGCAGCTCGCGATATTTGTCTTCGAGCAGGACTTCGCGCTCGCGGAGAATGGCGACCTCGCCGGGATCCACGACGACGAACGCCTCGAAGTACAGGATTCGCTCCAGGTCGCGCATGGAAATGTCCAGCAGGTAGCCGATGCGGCTCGGCAGACCCTTGAAAAACCAGACATGCGAGCAAGGCGACGCCAGTTCGATGTGGCCCAGCCGCTCGCGCCGGACCTTGCTGAGTGTCACCTCGACGCCGCACTTGTCGCAGATGACGCCACGGTGCTTCATCCGCTTGTACTTCCCGCACAGGCATTCCCAGTCGGTCACCGGGCCGAAGATCTTGGCGCAGAAAAGGCCGTCGCGCTCCGGCTTGAACGTGCGGTAGTTGATCGTCTCCGGCTTGGTCACTTCACCATGCGACCACGAGCGG